>QAMH01000008.1 GCA_003149935.1 Coriobacteriia bacterium
CGGGCGAGCAGGATGTGCTCGCGGGTCTGGGCCATCGGGCCGTCGGTGGCGGCGATAACGAGAATCGCGCCGTCCATCTGAGCAGCGCCGGTGATCATGTTCTTGACGTAGTCAGCATGGCCCGGGCAGTCAACGTGAGCGTAGTGACGCTTGTCGGTCTCGTACTCGATGTGAGCGATGGAAATCGTGATGCCGCGCTCGCGCTCTTCAGGAGCCTTATCGATGTCCTCGAATGCGGTGAAGTCGGCGGTAGCGGTGCCGTGCGAACCATCATTGTCGGAAAGCGTCTTGGAAATAGCCGCGGTCAGCGTGGTCTTGCCATGGTCGACGTGACCAATGGTGCCGATGTTTACATGCGGCTTGGAACGGTCAAACTTTTCCTTTTCAGCCATCATATCCTCCTGTTTGCTGAATTGCATGCGCGCATCCGTTCCTTGGAGTGCGCGTCATTACCAAAACTATCATTTTATACGTGCAAAGCCTCATTGTGAGGCGAAAAACCTGGTAGCGGCGATTGGATTCGAACCAATGGCAACACGGGTATGAACCGTGCGCTCTGACCAACTGAGCTACGCCGCCGTTTTAACTTCGCATAGCACGTCGTCTGCGGCGTCAGTGCTGTCGTCGCTTCCTCAGTCACGGCACCAAGGCCGCTCCTTCGGAATCGCTCCGCACTTCCTTGCATCCAACGCACTCTGCTCGTTCAAACCTTTCAAGCGCAGTATGCGCACCTAAAAGGCTCAAAACACAATGCATCGTTATCGACGCACTCTGCCCGTTCAAACCTTTCAAGCGCAGTATGCGCACCTAAAAGGCCCAAACGTTGCTCTAAGCGTTAAGTAAATGGAGCCTGTGATCGGATTTGAACCGATGGCCTCTTCCTTACCAAGGAAGTGCTCTACCCCTGAGCTACACAGGCAAAAGGTGGTGGGCGCGCATGGATTCGAACCATGGTAGGCAAAGCCAACGGGTTTACAGCCCGTCCCGATTAACCGCTCCGGCACACGCCCATCTTTGTGACTCACTAATCTGTATACGCTTTTCAAGCTGCGTGCGATGCGGGTCTAGCCGCATAGCGCACGAGATGATACCGCGCACACCAGATGTTGTCAACGAAAAAGCCGCTATACCACGCGTCCGGGTGTAGCTATGCCTTTCGCTGCATAAATGCGGCTGGTGCCAGCGGCAGGAATCGAACCCGCAACCCTCGGTTTACAAAACCGCTGCGCTACCGTTGCGCCACGCTGGCAAAACCGCGTCCGGCAGTGTATCACACTTGCTGGGCGACAGGGGGGACGGGGGTTATGTCACGCGAACCCAGCGTGACATAACCCCCGTCCCCCCTGTCGCCCAGCAAGTGTCTCATTCCCCCGCTCCACGCACGATTGCCTCGAGCTTGGCGCGCGTCTTGGCATCGAGCCTATCGGCTATAGTGCGTTTTTCGTTTGCCGCCAGGCGGGCAAGGGCGCGTCGCTCGTCCTCGACATCGACGCTGTCTGCGGTAAATGCAAGGGACGAAAGGCTCGCTACACCGCCTCCGAAAACGGTCGCCTGAATCGTGAAATCCGACGAAACAACCACAACTTCGAAACCGTTTTCGCGAGCATCGTGCGCGAGTCGCTCGATAACGCTATCGGCACTCACGCCCGCAGGCGAGAAAACGACGTCGATACCCGCCTTTCGCGTAGGGATGCCCGTCGAGTCGGGATTACCTGCCGCATCGAAAACGACCGTGCAGCGCTCATAGTGCTCCTGAGCAAGTTGAGCTGCATCGTTAATGAGACGCTCGCGAGCCTTGTTCCAGCCCTCCCCGCTTTCGTAATCGATGCCGAGATGTGCATAGCGTTCGTTGTTGCGAATGACGTTATAGCCGTCGACGATCAGAACTTGGCGGCGTTGCATTGCCTCATCCATTCGTATGCGAGGGCCGTGGTAGCCTGCGCGACGTTGAGCGACTCGACATGGCCCGCCTGCGGCAGGCAAACGAGCATGTCGCAGGTCTCGCGCGTGAGGCGAGCCAGCCCCGCATCCTCGGAGCCCATGACAAGCACGATGCGCCCCGAAAGCGGCGCATCCCAAAGCAAAGTCTTGGCATGCTCGCTTGCTCCGATAACCCAGAAGCCCTCCTCCTTGAGGCGCTCAAGGCTCTTGACCAGATTTGCCTCCTGCGCAATGGGCACATGCGCGACCGCACCAGCCGAGGTCTTGTACGTCGCCGTGGTCACACGTGCGCAGCGGCGGTTGGGAATGAGCACGCCCGCCGCGCCAACCACGTCGGCCGTGCGCACGATGGCGCCGAAATTGCCGGCATCCGTTATGTGGTCACAGGCAATGATGAGCGCGTCAGCGGCATCCCCCGCCAACTCGACGAGCTGCCTGAGGCTCGCATACTCGTATGGCTTGACCTGAGCGACGATGCCCTGATGAGCGCCATGCGATGAATAGGCGTCGAGCTCCTTACTCGTCGCGCGTTCGATGCGAATGCCATCCGCCTGCGCACGGGCGAGCAACTTGGAAGCGCGCTTGTCGCGAAAGGCCGCGTCGTTCGCGTAGATAACCTGCACGGGAACATGCGCGTCAAGGGCCTCCGCGAGTGCATGACGTCCCTCGAGATGCTCATTCTCCATAGCTGACTCGCGCTCCGTTGGCGGTGTCCTCGATGGTGAAGCCAAGCGCGGCAAGGCCGTCACGTACGGCATCGGCGAGCGCCCAGTTCTTCTCGGCGCGTGCCTGCGCACGAGCCTCGAGCAGCATATCGGCTGCCGCATGCGGGTCAGTTCCCGCGTAACCGCAGGTCTCGGCCGCCAGTTCGCAGACCTCCGCCGGCCACTCGTCGGCCTCGTCGCTCGGCATCGCGATGCCAAGGACGCCCATGAGGTCTTCGATGGCATCTGCGCTCAGAAGCGCCGCCTCGCGAGCGGTCGCATCCATATGGTCGTGCTGCTCGAGGAAGCGATTGCACTCGTTGGCAAACGTGAAGACCGCGGCCAGACCACCGGCAGTGTTGAAGTCATCGTCCATGGCCTCGACGAAATCGGCCTTCATGGCCTCGCGCGCCTCATCGAAACTCGCGCAGTCAACTTGATCGCCCTCGGCGGCGTTCTCGGCCGCCCAGCGCAGATTGCGCACCGTCGTGCACAGATGGCTGTACGACGTGTCCGCCTCGGCAAGGCGTGCATCGGAAAAATCGAGCGGCGAACGATAATGCGTCTGGAGCATGAGCAGGCGCAGCGCATTGGGATTGCAGGTGTCGAGCACGTCCTTGAGCAGCAGGAAGTTTCCCAGGCTCTTCGACATCTTCTCGGAGTTGATGCGCAACATGCCCGAATGCATCCAGTAGCGCACGAAGTTCTCGTCGTATGCCGCCTCGGTCTGTGCTTTCTCGTTCTCGTGATGCGGAAAGACGAGGTCGGAGCCGCCACCGTGGATATCAAGCGGCACGCCGAGATACTTCTGCGACATGGCCGAGCATTCCAGATGCCAGCCCGGGCGCCCCTCGCCCCAGGGAGAGGTCCAGTGCGGCTCCCCCGGCTTGGCGGCCTTCCAGAGCGCGAAGTCGAGCGGATCACGCTTGCGCTCGTCCACGTCAACGCGGGCGCCGCTCTGCAAGTCGTCGATGTTGCGACCGGAAAGCTCACCGTATTTGGAGAACGAGCGCACCGAGAAGTACACATCGCCATCGACCTCGTAGGCATGGCCACGGTCGATGAGACGCTGGACGAGCTCGATCATCTCGGGAATCTCCTGCGTGGCGCGCGGGCGCACATCCGGATCATCGATGCCAAAGGTGTGCATGTTATCGATGAACGCATCGGTATAGAACGCGGCGATTTCCTCGGGCGTCTTGCCCTCCTCCTGCGCACGCTTGATGATCTTGTCGTCGACATCGGTGATGTTCTGGACGAAGGCGACCTCGTAGCCGCGATACTTCAGGTACTTGCGCACCACGTCGAAGATGAGGAAGGTACGCGCATTGCCGATATGGATGTAGTTGTAGACCGTGGGGCCACACGCGTACATCGCCACCTTGCCCGGCTCGTGCGTCACGAGCTCCTCTTTGCGGCGAGTTGCGGTGTTGTAGATTTGCATGGTCACTCCTCGGTGCGGTCTTGCGTACGTCCGAATATCTTAACAGGAATGCTCATGCGGTGGCGGGGAGGTGACAGGGGGACGGGGCGGATTCTAGCGGTCATTGCACGCATGGAAAGGATGTGGTGCAATGGCTAAATACTCTATCGATGATTGGACGGCGGTCAAAGAGAGGCTTCGCGCGGGTGATTCGATCAGGGAGTGCGCAAGGCGGACCGGAATCGGACGTGGTGCCGTTTTCAAGTGGAGCCGAATGGACCGCCCTCCGGATCGGATGGTGCTTACAATGGACGCCGCGAGCTGCCCGACCCCGAGCGCAAGAACATCGCCCAAGCAGCGCCTGACATACGAGGACCGCTGCTTTATCGCGGCCCTTCTCGATGTCGGGCGCACCAACCAAGAGATTGCCGATAAAATGAACATCAGCAGGACGACCGTCGCTCGCGAGCTTTCCCGGGTGCAAGGACCCTACGATCCGAGGCACGCCCAGCTTGATGCGAGGAAGAAGGCGAAAAGGCCAAAACCCCGCAAGCTCGATGCCCGAGGCCCCCTCAGGGCCTATGTGCTGCAGATGCTTGCCAGCAGATGGTCGCCCGAGCAGGTCTCCAAGCGGATCGAAGAAGACTTCCCGGATGACGAGGAGATGCGCATAAGCCACGAGACGATATACCAGTCCCTTTATGTGCAAGGCTACGGGACGCTGCGCCATGAGCTCGGCGTCGAGTACGCCTTGCGCACCAAGCGCCGCGGTCGCAAACCGGCATCCAAGCTCCCCGCAAAGAACAGGCCCTGGCTTAAGGATGCGCATATATCCAAGAGGCCCCCGGAGGCGGGTGACCGCTCCATCCCCGGGCATTGGGAAGGGGACCTGATCATTGGAAGCGACCTGTCGAGCTGCCTCATAACCCTCGTGGAGAGAAGGTCGCGCTTCCTTTTGATGTCGAGGCTGACCTGCCATGACGCGGACACGGTCGCAGAGCGCATGGCGCAGATGGCCGAGGGGATCCCCGAGGAGCTCAGGCGCACGCTCACCTGGGATCAGGGGTCGGAGATGGCATGCGTGGACAGGTTCAAGCTCTCCTCTGGCTTCGAGGTGTATTTCTGCGATCCGCACTCTCCTTGGCAGCGGCCCACCAATGAGAATGTGAACGGGCTGATCAGGGAGTTCTTCCCCAAAGAGACTGACTTCACGGAGGTGTCGGACGAAGAGGTGGGCAAGGTGCGGTGGCTGCTCAACAACCGTCCGAGGAAGGTCCTGGGCTGGAAGTTCCCTTCCGAGGCTATGCAGGAAGTGTTGGCGGAAGGTGCAATGATCGCCTGAACCCGCCCCGTCCCCCTGTCACCTCCAAGACAAAAATGCCCCGGCGAGTTTTGTCTCATTCGCGTGAGAGGAGGCAGACTGCCTGCGCAGATGCGCCCTCACCGCGGCCCTCGTAACCCAGATGCTCGGTCGTGGTGGCCTTCACGCCCACGCTCTCGACGGGGATGTGCAGGGCAGCTGCGATGTTCGCACGCATCTGCTCGCGATACGGAGACATCTTGGGCTCCTGGAGCATGACGACCGAATCGATGTCCTCGATTGCATAGCCCTGTTCCCGTGCAAGCACACCCACATGTTCGAGCAGCTTGATGGAATCGGCATCCTTGTAGGCAGGGTCGGTGTCGGGAAAGAGCTTGCCGATATCGCCCGCGCGCATCGCCCCGACGATCGCATCCATGATGGCGTGTACGAGCACATCGGCATCCGAATGGCCGTCAAGTCCCTTATCGTATGGGATCTCGACGCCACCCAAAATGAGCTTGCGCCCATCGGCAAAGGCGTGCACGTCATAGCCTAGCCCGATTCGGTTCATGCGACGTCCCTTCCGGCAAGAGTCAAGATTGCGTGCCTATCATACACGGCAGCGTGCCTCATTCCTCACGCTGCGCGACGCGAGCGGAAAGGGCAGCAACGACCGGGCCGACATCCTCGGGAACCGTGAGCTTGATATTGTCACGCGGGCCATTGAACATGGCGACACGGCCGCCGATACGCTCGACGAGCGATGAGTCGTCCGTACCCAAAAAGCCGTCGAACATGGCTGTCTGGTAGGCGCGCCTGAAAATATCCGCACGGAAAAGCTGGGGAGTTTGCGCCACCCAGAACATGCTGCGGTCGGGTGTGGCGGAAATCAGACGGTCATTTACGATCTTGAGCGTGTCAACAGACGGATGACCCACCACGATACCATCAATATCAAGGTTGCCCTTGAGATGATTGATGGCGTGCGAGATGATTTCCGGCGTGATAAGCGGACGAGCGCCATCGTGCACGGCGATAATCTCATAGTCCTTCGTAAGCGACTCGAAGCCGTTCATCGCCGACTCCTGACGCTCCTCGCCGGAAGACGCGAATTCGATGGGCGTCACAAATGGATATGGGTCAATGGCCTTGCGGCAGTACTCCGCCTGACGCTCTTCAGGGCACACGATGACGATGACGCCGACATCGGGAACGGCATCGAAGGCCTCGGCCGACCAGGTAAGCACTGGCTTACCGAGCACTTCGAACAGCTGCTTGCCACCGGGATTGCGAAAGCGCTCGCCCTCACCACCAGCAACGATGATGGCTGCTGTCGAGGGATTCTTGGAGACATGGCCTGCAAGCAAGCTGCTCGCGTTTTCGAGCGTGTTGATCTGATGTACGTACAGGTCTACCTCGGCTGGCGTGAGGGCCGCCGAGACGGAAATCGGATCGATACCCACCTCGACCAGGTCTTTCGTGTCGTCAGCCATGACCCCTCCTCGCACGATATTATGCGTCTGGTGACTCGGCACCCTGAAGCGCGATGAGTCGGTTTATCTCGTGATCGATAGATTCGCGGGCGTTTTGCAGGGCCAGTATCATGCTCTCGAGCTGCGAGAACGACTTGAGCGGTCTGCCCAGCGTCTTGCTCTCACCGCCGAAGTAGAGGTCGATGACGTTTCGGCGTTGCGAGACGGTAATGGCGACAGTGTCGGTCTGAGCGCACATGCGCATGGCCGTGCGATGCCGCATGCCCGTTTCTTTGGTTTCATACTCCATCGTGGGAGACAGGTGCACGTTGGCGCGAACGATGCGACGCGCGTGGGCGTCGAGCAGAATCGCGCCGTCCATCTTCGAGAGCTCGAAGAGGCGATTGGGGGTGAAAGCGACGTCGATTTCGAAGCCACCATCGCTCAACGCGAGAACGGCGGCAAGATCGCCGATGCAGATGAGGGCGCCATTATCGGCGGAGAGAATCATATCGAGCGCGATGCGCAGGTCAGTACCAGGGGCGACCATCTCCATGACGTCGTCCATGCTCTGAATGACACCCATGAAGCTCCCTCCCCCTACTGCTGATGGTAGTTCAATCATAACACGCTATAAAAGAGACCCCCGGTATCAATTCGAATGGGGGGATGTGCCAAGGGGTCAGACCCCTTGGCACACGTTCAACCAAAGACGAGACAGCGCCCCTCGTGTCATTTCGACTGGAGCGGCTGCAAGCCGCGGAATGGAGAGATCTCGGAGAGATTTCTCGACTTCGCTGCCTTCGGCAGCTTCGCTCGAAATGACAGAAGGCGGCACCTCGTTCGCTTCGCTCGAAATGACAGAAGGGATGGCTGGATGCCACCCCTTCCTGACAATTGGCCATGCTTAATCGGCTGCTTCTGCGCTGCCCTGTGCCGGTGGAAGCGAACTTCCCGGCCCCGCACTTTCGAGCGCAAGCGTCTTGCGCTGCTTGAGCTTGGGTATCTCGCCCTCGCCCGGTGCGAAGACGAGCTCGTCTCCCACGTAATCGACAAGGATGATCGAGCCCTCACCCCACTTGCCCTCGAGCACCTCCTCGGAGAGCGGGTCCTCGATAAGGCGCTGGATGGCACGACGCAGCGGACGCGCACCAAAGGCGGTATCGGTGCCTTTCTCGGCGATGTACTTCTTGGCAGCCTCGGTGAGCTCGATGCTCATGCCCTGGACAATCAGGCGCTGGCGTAGGTCGTCAACCATGAGGTCAATGATTTGCTCGATGTCCTCGCTCGTGAGCGACTGGAACACGATCGTCTCGTCGATACGGTTGAGGAACTCGGGACGGAAGAGCTTCTTGAGCTCTGCCATGACCGAATCGTGAATCTCCTTATCGGACAGGCCGCCCGAGTTCGTGGTCGAGAAACCAAGCGGGTTCTCACGCGTAATCTCACGGGCACCAACGTTGCTCGTCATGATGATGATCGTATTGCGGAAGTCGACCTTGCGGCCCTGCCCGTCGGTGAGATGGCCCTCCTCGAGAATCTGGAGCAGCACGTTGAAGACGTCCGGGTGCGCTTTCTCGATCTCATCGAAAAGCACGACCGAATACGGCTTCTGACGCACGGCCTTGGTGAGCTGACCACCCTCGTCGTAACCCACGTAACCCGGGGGCGATCCGATCAGGCGACTGACCGTGTGCTTCTCCATGTACTCCGACATGTCGAAGTTGAGCAGCGCGTCCTCGGTGCCAAAGAGGAACTCGGCAAGCGCCTTGGAAAGCTCGGTCTTGCCCACGCCCGAAGGGCCGAGGAAGATGAAGGAACCCATGGGACGACGCGGGTCCTTGAGACCGGCGCGGCTACGGCGAATCGACTTCGAGAGCGCCGTGACCGCCTCGTTCTGTCCGATGACGCGCTCGTGCAGCGCATCTTCCATGCGGAGCAGGCGTGCGGTCTCGGCCTCGGTGAGACTCGAGACGGGAACGCCCGTCGCGAGCGAGACGACATCGGCAATCTGATCGGTATCGACGGTGGCGACGTTAAGCGCCGCCTCCTCGCGCCACTTCTCCTCGAGCTCGGCGCGTTCGCGGATGAGTCCCTTCTCCTTGTCGCGCAGGTGGGCGGCAGCTTCGAAGTTCTGGTGCCTGACCTCCTCTTCCTTTTGCGCGCGAAGCTTCTTGAGCTTGTCGGAAACCTTGGCGACGTCCTCGGGAATCGACATGTTGGAGATGCGCATGCGCGCACCCGCCTCGTCGATGAGGTCAATCGCCTTGTCCGGCAGGAAGCGATCCTGCACGTAGCGATTCGAGAGCGTTACGGCCGCTTCGATGGCGGCATCCGTGAAGTGGACGCGATGATGCGCTTCGTAGTGATCCTTGAGGCCGTTGAGGATGTCGATGGATTGCTCGATCGTGGGCTCCTCGACTGTGACCGTCTGAAAACGGCGGGCCAGCGCGGAGTCCTTCTCGACATGCTTACGGTACTCATCGGTCGTCGTCGCACCGATGACCTGGATCTCGCCGCGTGACAGCGGCGGCTTGAGGATGGCGGCGGCATCGATGGAGCCCTCGGCGCTACCAGCGCCGATGAGCGTGTGCATCTCGTCGATGAACAGGATGATGTTACCATCGTCCTTCACTTCCTTGACGACGCTCTTGAGGCGATCCTCGAACTCGCCGCGGTACTTGGAGCCGGCGACGAGTGCCGAGACGTCGAGCGTCACGAGACGCTTGTTGCGCAGCACGTCGGGCGCCTGTCCATCTGCGATGAGCTGGGCCAGGCCCTCGGCGACGGCCGTCTTGCCGACGCCAGGCTCGCCGATGAGCAGCGGGTTGTTCTTCGTACGACGCGAGAGGATCTGCTCGACGCGATCGATCTCGCGCTCACGGCCGATGACCGGGTCGAGCCCATCTTGCGAGGCGAGCTTGGTGAGGTCGGTGCCGAATTCCTCAAGCGCGGAGCCCTGGTTCGAGCGCCCGGGCTGCTGCGCGCCCATCGGTGCATACGGCACAGGAGTGGGTGCGCTGTTGATGAGCTCGGAAACCGCCTCGCGGACTTGATTGCCCTCGATGCCGATATTCGCAAGGACCTGCATGGCGACGCCATTGCCCTCGCGGATGATGCCAAGCAGCAGGTGCTCGGTCGAGATGTAGTTCTGGCCGAGCTGCAAAGTCTCGCGCAGCGCGCCCTCGAGCACGCGCTTGGCCCGCGGCGTGAACGGGATATGACCCGCTGCCGCAGGAGAATCCTGCTCGGTGATCTCCTTGATCTGGCTGATGACCTCGTCGTACGTGACGTTAAGTTGATGCAGGGCACGGGCTGCGATGCCCTCGCCTTCGCGAATCAGACCGAGAAGCAAATGCTCGGTGCCCACATAGGACTGCTCCAGCTCGCGTGCTTCCTCCTGTGCGAGGACAAGAACGCGGCGGGCCTTATCAGTGAATTTCTCAAACATACGCGGAAAGCCTCCTCGAAAAGAGAGCGGTGGTCTTCCCAGTATAGACATGTGGTCAAGAATAGCGATGACAAGACGATGACGGCTTCACTACGCCCCCGCGACGCCGATAGACGTTCGGCCCGCCGCTTCTAGCGGCTGCGGCAGAGATCCTTCGCTGGGATCGCTTCGCGATCCGCGCTCAGGATGACGTGGGAGGGGGCGCTTTACGGCGAGCGCTCGTCGATGACGTGGGTTAAATGTGCTCTTACACAACGTCAACAACAAAATCCTTGTCGTCCGACCCAGAGAATTCCTCTCGTGTTTTCTTAATGCCAACACCCTTGTCGGCAACTCCCGGAGGTGCCACCCCTTTCGGCTTCATGCCACACATTTCCTCGGCAATCCTTCGCCCACACCGCCCGCAAAACGAGCAGAACGCTCCACAGCTGGCCACCGTGAAAAGCCTCCTTAAAAAAGCTCGGGCCGGAGAGACCCGACCCGAGCAACGATGCCCCAGACATATGAACATCAGGGAATGAAGATAGTCGCCTGATGCCCCTTCTCAACCAGCTTCTTCGCACATTCCTCAACAGTGCCATACTCCAAGACTTTGGCTTGGCATGTCTGGACGCAAGAGGGAAGAAGGCCTCTCTCGGTGCGTTGTTCGCAAAGATTGCAAAGCTCTGTCGGATAGGCTATGTAATTCCAGTTCCATTTGCCGTCGGGGTTTTTGCGCGGGCGATCCTCAAGCACTTTGATTCCAAATCCGTCTACCGGCAATCCAAGCTCATTCCGACAGGCCAACTCACAGCTGTGGCAACCTGTGCAGTACTCGAAATCTAAGTACAGTGCATGCTGAGTCATTTCCCAACCTCCTTAGTGCTCTACGAGCTCTTTCTCATAGTCAATGGGGTCCTGCACGGGTCCGTCAACCGGCCTCCATGTCTCCTGAACTTCGAACTCAGCCTCACGGCTTCTCTCAAGAACGACGCGCTCCGGCTCGTTCGGGCCACCAAGCTCATGAACCTTCTTTATGTTGCAGATCATAGATTTGAAGGTATTGCCAAACCCTGTTTTTGCATTAACGCTATTCGGCATAAGCATGTTGATATTAGACTTCCAGTTGCCATAGAGATTCGGCTCGGAGCCTTCTTCTTCGGGATACCAAAAGCCATGCATACAGTGCACTACGCCTGGCTTGATCGTAGCAAGCACGCGGGCTTTCTGGCGAACAGCACCATATGGAGAACTGATTTCAACCCAGTCGCCTTCTTCGATGCCAAGCCTCTTGGCATCTTCTTCGTTCACATCGACCTCAGGCCAAGGAGTGATCTGACGCAGGGAAGGCACCTGTTTATGCTCCGAATGGAAGTAATTCTGCACCCGGGCGCCGGTAGTGAGCACAAAAGGATAATCGTTCTTCATAGTCTCGGGCATAGTGGTCGGTCCATAGGCTGCAGGCTCGTAATACGGGAGCGGATCCTCGCCAAACTTCTCATACATATAAGAATAGAGCTCCACACGTCCGGTCTGAGTAGGGAAGCCGACTTGTCCATCAGGGCGCAGTTTGCCCTCTTTATACTTGTAATATGGCTCGTTTGACATCGTTACCACGTTGTCACGGAGCTGATCCCAAGGAAGCCAGCTACGGAACACATGGAAGTTGTTGTAGGCCTCGTCGTCCTCGAAACGATTCCAGAACTCCGGGTAGGTCTTCTTGCCGACTTCGATCATAATCTCGACATCGGATTTGCACTCGCCTACTTGGACGCATTTGTTCTGCGCTCCATAGAAGGAAGCATTCAGACCGTAGTGGGTGACTACCATGCCATCATGCTCGATCGTCGATGCCACGGGGAGAATGACGTCGCAACATGCCATGATGGTGGGATTCATGAACAGGTCGACGGCGAAGTTGAAATCGAGCTTCTTCAGGGACTTCCACCAACGTTGCGGTTCGGCACCAATGGCCGTGCCTATAGGATTGGAGGAAACAAATCCTGCCATATGCATTTTATACGGGTTGTCTGTCTCAAGGCATTTCAAGAACTCATCAGGCTGCACCGTCCAGAGAACCTGTCCAACGCATGGGTACTTGTCGACGCCAATACGCTTTGTAAACCAAGTTTCAGGCGTCATTATGCCATGCTTGAGAGCCAGCTCAAGTGTGGAGTCCGTGGCATCATCAACCTTGTCGTCAGCAGAAATAGAACCTCCTTCACGCACCACGTTGCCTTGGTCATCGCCCATGCCGAGCGTAGTTCCACCCGGAGCATCCAGGAAACCGGTTATCGCCATGAGCGCCACGAGGCACATGCCGAGCTGCGCACCATTAGTGGATTCATCGGTTGCCAAGCCCCAAGCGACACTGGACGGCTTCGCGTTGCCGTACATGCGGGCAGCTCGCCAAATCTGCTCCTCTGGAACGCCGCAAATCTCGGCGGCACGGGATGGCGGCATCTCCTGCACGCGCTCGACCAGTTCGTCGTAGCCATAAGTCCACTTCTCGATGAAATCGTGATCCACAAGGTCGTCATGGGCAAGGACATAAATGAAGGCCATGGCGAGCGCAGTGTCGGTACCCGGGAGGACCTGGAGGATTTCCTCAGCGCGCGTGCCAAGCCAAGTAACGCGGGGATCGACGCAGATGATCTTCGTGCCAAACATGCGCATCATCTCGATTATCGCGTGCCCGTACAAGCCATCGGGGTTGGAGCGCAGCGGCTCCTTGCCCCAAAGGAGAATGACCTCTGGCGGCACGAATCGAGGATCGTCATAGCGATCTGGGAATTTAGCAGCGTAATCGATCTCGGGATAACCGCCGCCCATCATGAATGCTGTATTGGTCATACGGGGCCCATAACAGGACCATCCGGCCTGAGCATATACGGAGTTGGGCGTTCCGAATACGAGGTTTGCCCATTGCGGGTACCAATTATTGGCCTCACGTCCCGTACCGCCGAAAACGGCGATCGTCTCGGCGCCATACTTGGCTGTGATCTCCTTTGCCGCATTCGCGACCAGGTCGGTGGCCTCGTCCCAAGAGCATCGCTCCCATTTGTCTTGGCCGCGGTCCTCCTTGGCGCGCCTCATCGGATAAATGATGCGATCGGGGTGATAAATATACTCAGTCAACGCCAAGCAGCGCGGGCATAAAGACCCCTTGGTAATGGGATGGTCGGGGTCGCCCTCGATCTTCGTCACCCTGCCGTCCTTCACATGGACCTGCAGACCGCATCCGGTCGGATGGCATCCCGGAGGCGACCAAGCGCATGTTCTGAAAATCGTCTCTTCGTTTTCCTGTCGTTTCCATGGTTCTGTCATGTTCCTCTCCTCTCAATCGGCAAGAAGTTCCTGACCGCACGGGAGGCCGCCATAGCAGTGCAGGGCATGGGCCAGCTATCCGTACGATTAGAATTCTGTTGCCTAAGAGGCCCTTCAGGAAGATGTGCCATTTCTCAAAGTGACAAATACAATTTGCCGCCTTGAACGCAAGTCAATCACATAGAGGAATACCATGGAGAAACGGAAGTCGACACGCTAGGCGTCAGCATCATCAACTGCCGTGCGCATTGCCGAAACATAGTTGCTGTCGCTCTCAAAAGTGGATCGAACACCTTTGACAAACTTGGAGATAGCAGCGAATTTTCTAACATCCATCCGGAACAAAGCATAGAAATGCCAGTCAAGGCGCGGGTCTTCGACCGGGATTGCACAAATGTCTTTTGGTGGATCTATGGCGAACTTCTTCGAAACAAGGCCCATCACATCATAGCGTCGCACCATGTGCACCATAGACGAAGTAGAAGTGATGACATTCACTTCGCCCTTCTCGAATCCCAGATCCTTCATCTGGGAGAAAAGCGGCTTATATTGGAAGGGTGGTTTCGACATCAAGAGGAGTTCTTGCCCTTTGAAATCTACCATGGATAACTGATCCCTTTGCGCAAGTGGCGAGCAGGTATTCACCACCGCATACGAGCGTGAGCTTGCTATCTCGCGCACATCGCATTCAGGGAATTCACGCTTCATGCACATGACGATAGCAAGATCGACGCGCTCGGCAAGCACAAGTTCATAGCATTTCTCGCAATCGCACTCGCGGATGCGCAGCTTGTCAGAATACGAATGAATGAATTCATCTGTAGACGAGGGAATGCCAGCGAACAAATTAGCGCTCACAGCCAAAGTCAACATATCGTCCGGCATCACGCTTTGCGCAAACATCACGTCGAAATTTTCGACTTGTTCAACAATTTCACGCGCAGCGCTAGCGGCCTCCTCGCCGTCTGGCGTAAGAACCATCTCATTTCCTCTGCGCTCGAACAAAACGGTGCCGAGCTTATTCTCTAGAACCTTTATGGAATGCGCAATGTTTTGCCGACTGGTGAAACATTTTTTTGCGGCTTTTGCAAAGCTGGCGCTCTCAGAGGCGGCCACAAGATGTTTCAGATGTTGTATCTCCACAGCAGAAGACCCTCCCACATCCACAGTCGTCCAAAGCCTGCACGGGCTGGGCAACAAGCCCGCGTAATCGACCCGCATCTTCATTGTAAACACTGTCACAACATGAAAGGATGATTATGGTTGCGCAAGGGCAAATACAATTTGTCACATAAGGATTTTATCGTCTCGTATTTTATGTAGGGCTGTCCATATCTATCAAATACACTGGCGAGCAGCATGTGAAAAGCATGGATATCATCTGCACGCTCCATCCTCGATGGACCACACGATAAGTACGTGCCGCATGAAAGGAACAAAGAGTACGGTAGTCTTATAACCGAACCCATATTGAATAGGGGGGGGTGGCAAATCCATGGAGACCCAACAATTAGAGTTTGTCCTTGCCGCGATGAAGGCTGACAGTTTCGCACAGGCCGCGCGTAAGTGCTATACAAGCCGACAGAACATTTCCCATGCGGTAAAGGCCACAGAACGAGAATTCGGAGTGGTGCTTTTCAAGCGTGAGAACAAGAAACTGGTGCTCACGGAGGATGGAAAAATATTCTCGGCCAAGGCACAGCGAGTGCTCGACACAGTCAGGGAAATGCATCAGATTGCTGCCCACAACGGCTCGCAGACATTCGAGGCGCTCAATGTGGCAGTTTCGACGACCCTGTTCAGTGCGCTTCCTTCGGGCACTGCTGAGATGCTGCTCAATTGGCCGGGCGGTGTGCGGTTCGAAGAAATGGATTACGAGGACTGCATCGGCTGCGCGAGCGACGAATCAGTCGATGGGGCCCTGGTAATAAGCATGAACCGCGACTATCCCGGATGCGATTCGTTTCACATCGCGACGATGCCGGTATATGCATGGATAGGAAAAAAATCTCCGCTTGCGCAACGGCAGACGATAGCGTTGGAGGAGCTGGAAGGTCGGCGGCTGCTACTCGTGTCCAAGGGGGATTCCCAATATCGGCAGATGTTCCTCGTACTCCGCAACAGAGGGATACATGACGTGAGCTACAACGTGATTACAGGCATCGAGCTCGCCCACGAACTCGTGAAACACACGGACAGCATCGGCGTCGTATCAGAGGTATTCGCAATGAACGCCCCAAGCGACACCGTCGTCATCCCGTTCGACGGCTCGTTTCCAGCATGGCAGATCCAATTGCTGTATCAAGCGTCCGCAAAGACATCACGACGGGTCCTGGCGCTTGCCCATTTCGCCAAGGAGCGGCTGGACGACAAAATACAATGAAATGCAACGAAGGCCAGCCGCCGTGCTATTGTATGGCAGGCGGCTGGCAATCCGGTCAACGACGGCTTCAGCTGATGGCCTAGTCCGCCTGATGCGGGTCAACGTTATAGTAGGGAGCAAACGTGCTAGGAGCAACAAGGTCGCCGTACAAGTTGGGCCTTCGATCCCTAAGCAGGTCCACGGTGCCCATCGACGCTGTTCTGGCTGCGGCTATCTCCTGCTGTGCGTCGAGCTCTGCAACTATCATCTCCTCGTCGTATCCGGCGCATGCTATAACACTTCCCGCCGTTGCGCCCAAGATCATGCTGTGACCCTCTAGGTACTGTCCGCAAAGCGTGGCACAGACGACGGGAACCATGTTCTCAGCCGCGCGCGCCTTCTGAAACGTCATATACTCGATATGACCGCTTGCGTCGTCGGTGCCGGTGATGTTCGGCCACCCGGTCATCGAGACCAACAGCTCAGCGCCTTTACTTGCCAGGATCCTTGCCACCTCCGGGAAACACATGTCGTAGCAGATATAGAGTCCGATCTTCCCTAGCTTGGTATCGAACACGGGGAACTCCGTTCCTGGGAAGTGGTAGAAGTTCTCGGTCAAGACGAGGTGTGTCTTGCGGTACTTACCCACATAGCCCTCCGGGCCCACAAGCACAGAGGCGTTGTGACAGACGCAATCGCGCTCGGGGTCGCGCTCCGCCATGCCCCAGCAGATGTACATGTCATGTTTACGTGCCAAATCCACGAACATCTGGGTCGACTCGCCCTCGGGCACGAGTTCCGAATTGTCGCATATCGTCTGTTTGTCTTCCGCACTGGCAACCGCGAACCCCCTTTCCCCGATGCCCGTAAGGCTCTCCTCGGGAAAAACGATCAGGTCACAGCCCTGCTCGGCTGCCTGCGTGATGAAGTCAATCATCTTCTCCTGGTTAGCTGGCTTGTCACCGGACGTCTCGAAGTTGACTACCGCGATCTTTGCCTTGCTCATTTCATACCCCTTTCGGTTTTCTTCATGCAGATGCTGCCTTAAGAATCACTGTTGCATCAATTTTTGGACTTCTTGGAGATGGCGATGTAAGCGAGGATGAACACGAGTCCGATGGTCATAACCGCCGCCAAGACATAGCCACCAGTCTCCCAGAGCCCGGTTCCAGCTATGGCGTAGAGCACGATCGGGCATCCGATAAAGATGCCGATACTGTAGAAAAGCGTCATGAGCGCGATGCCATAACTGATCTGCATTGGGTTGTCGACGTCGCGTGGAACCAGATAGTTGCAGGCGGTGTACATCAGACCCGGGAAAGCTGCGATAACAAGGGTATGGACTATGAATAGGGACGGTGTCAGCCTCGTCATGAACGCGCACGCCACGATCACGCAGACGGCCGATACGGCCAAAAGGATCGGTGTCCCCTTGGGCCCAAGACGGTCCACTATGAAGCCGCCCAGTATGCAGAACGGGATGCTGAAAAGGTTGTTAAGGCTACTGTAGAAAGTCGCTCCCGCCGCGTCGACATCATAGACAGTCATAAAAAGCGAAGGATAGTTGTTCAAGAAGAAGTACAGTACGAAGCCCAAGGTGAGGGCCAAGAAGCATATCATCATCACACGCTTGTTCTTCAGGATGGGTACAAGCGAAGGCTTGGAAATCTCTCCGCTTCCGGCATCCGACACGGGAGCTTCCCCAACCACAAAGAGGAAGACAGCGGTCATTACCGCAGAGACAATAGCCGTCACCCACCAGGCGCTTGCCAGGCCATACGCCGTGGTAAGGGGAATCATGCAGTTCAAGGCCACGATGGACCCGATCGATATAAACGTCATGAATATTCCCACGAACAGCCCGGTGTTCTTGTTGGGGAACCATATGTTCACGAACACGACGCCCGCGATTGCGACGAAGGCGAAGGCGCAGCCCTCCAATACCCTGCTCGCGAGCAGGACAACATAGCTGTCGATGCCGAGAGCTCCGATCACGTTGCCGCAAATCATTATCACCATGACGATGGTCCAGATCTTCTTGGGGCCGTACTTCGCGATCAATCCTCCGGCTGGTATGGCGAGAACGATGCCGGCGACGGTGAATACGGACATGAGCCAAGATACCTGCTCGTAGGCAATTCCCAAATGCACCGTTATAGGTCCGAGAATCGGAACGATCTTGAATTGGCTCAGCGCCAATGTGGCCGCGCAGAAATACATGACGAAGAACATCAGATAGCGGTTTTTCATACCTGGTTCTCCTTTCTCGAAATATATCGTTTTGAGAGGAGTGGGCTCCGCGCGGTTCCGGAACGCGCTAATGGTTTACGTTTAGCTCCTTTTGCTTCTCTTCACATGAAGGCAAATGCTCGACGCGATACCCTCCCCCGTATCAACATCGAGTATATGGAAGATGAACCCAAGCGAAGTCCCTGATGATTTGCGCACGGCGCAAACACTTTCTGCTGCTGGATTCCCAACCGGAGTATCTATGTTGTCGATTGATTCAAGGATGTGCAGCCCAGCACCCCTCGTGGGCTACGGCGAGATCCTTCGCTGGGATCGCTTCGAGATCCGCGCTCAGGATGACGTGGGGAGGGGACGCTTTACGGCGAGCGCTCGGAATGACGTGAAACGGGATCAAAAAGCCTGCTGCATGTCATACTGAGCGCTTGGTCGCTAAAAGCGACCAAGCGAAGTATCCCGCCACAAAGCGAGCTATGAGATCATGTCTTCCAGATACTGGACGATGTCATCGGACTCGAGCATCGGCTTGTCGTCGACCACGAGGCAGGGCACCTGCGTCGTGCCATTCATGTCGAGAAGCGCCTGGCTGTTCTCCGGCTCGGTCGAATCGAGGATTTTCATCTCGATGCCGTTTTCTTCCATGAAAAGCATGACCTTGCTGCAGAACGGGCATCCGGGCTTGATGTATAGAACCATATTGTCGAATCTCATACTAGACTCCTTGGAAATGAATGAAGTATCTCAAACCAATATGTTACTTCAGAGCGCGGCCTTTAGATAGAACTTCTGCAAACGCCTGATCCGTTCAAGCAACCGCCTCTCACGCCTCATCCCTCATGTGCGGGAACAGCAGCACGTCGCGAATGGTGGGCGCATCGGTGAGCAGCATGGTGAGCCTATCGATGCCGATGCCGATGCCACCGGCAGGAGGCATGCCGTACTCGAGCGCGCGAATGTAATCCGCGTCAAAGCCCATGGCCTCGTCGTCGCCCATATCCTTTGCCTTGACCTGCTCCATGAAGCGCTCGGCCTGGTCGACCGGATCGTTGAGCTCGGTGAAGGCATTGGCGTACTCATGCCCTAAGATGAACAGCTCGAAGCGCTGGGTGAGTTCAGGATTGTCCGGATGCTTCTTCGCGAGCGGGGAGATCTCGAGCGGATGATCGATGACGAAGGTGGGCTGGATGATCTTCTCCTCGGCAACTGCCTCGAAGATCTCGGCGATGAGCTTGCCCTTGCCCCAGGCAGCCTCGGCATGGCCACCGTTCTTCTCCAAGATGGCCACGAGCTCTTCGCGCGTGCGGCCGAAGGAGACATCCTCGCCCGCATACTCGCTGGCAAGCTCCATCATGGTCGCCCGGCGCCAATCACCAGACAAGTCGATGGGCGTGCCCTGATACTCGATGTGCAGCGTGCCGCAGGCAGCCTCGGCTGCGGCCTTGAAGCAGCCCTCGGCCAAATCCATCATGGACTCGAGATCGCCGAAGGCCTCATAGGCCTCCATCGTGGTGAACTCGGGATTATGGTAAGGATCCATGCCCTCGTTGCGGAAGATGCGTCCCAGCTCGAACACCTTGGGAAAACCGCCGACAAGCAGACGCTTCAAGGGAAGCTCCGTGGCGATGCGCAGATAGTAGTCGCGATCAAGCGCGTTGAAGTGCGTGATGAAGGGCTTTGCGTTCGCGCCGCCGATAATCGGACTCAAAAACGGCGTCTCGACCTCGTAGTACCCTTCGTCTTCCATGAAGCGGCGGATGGCGGAGATGATGCGCGAGCGCTTCTTGAACGTCTCGCGGACCTCAGGATTCACGACCAAATCGACGTAGCGCTGGCGATAGCGCGTCTCCTTGTCCTGCAGACCGTGGAACTTCTCGGGAAGCGGGCGCAGACTCTTGGACATGAGCTCGAACGAGGAGACGGCCACGGAGAGCTGACCACGACGCGTGCGCATCATGGTGCCGTGCACGGCAATCCAATCGCCCACGTCCAGGTCTTTCAGCTCCTCGAAGGCATCTTCGCCCAAGGTGTTGATGCGGCAAAAGAGCTGGATGGTGCCCGTGTGGTCCATGAGCTCGAGAAAGGCGACCTTGCCCTGCGCGCGTTTGGCCATGACGCGGCCAGCGATGGCGACCTCGTCTTCAGTGTCTTGGCCGTCTTCGAGATGAGCATACTGCTCGTCAAGCTGCTCGACCGTATGCGAGCTTGCAAAGGCGTGGCCATACGGATCACGGCCCGCATCGATGAGCGCCTGGCGCTTGTTACGACGAACCTCTACCGGATCGTCGATGATCTCCTCTGATGCGTCGGACATGATTAGTGGCCGACCTTCGTGAGCGTGAACTTCATCTTGCGGCCGGTCGGGCCCTCGTACTCGATGACATCGCCCTTCTTGTGGCCGAGCACGGCAGCACCCACGGGGGACTCGTTCGAAATCTTGCCCTGGGCACTATCGGCTTCGGCGCCACCGACGATGGTGAAGACGCGCTCCTTGCCGTTATCGTCGGTCAGCGTGACCGTCGAGCCAATGACGACACGGTTGCCCTTTTTGGGCGCGTCTACGACCTGTGCGTTTGCGAGAACGTCATTGATCTCGGCGATGCGCTGCTCAAGAATGGCCTGCTCGTTCTTGGCATCATCGTACTCGGAGTTCTCGGAGATATCGCCGAACTCACGCGCAATGCGAATACGCTCGCCGACCTCGTCGCGCTTCTCGGTTTCGAGGTAGTGAAGCTCTTCCTCGAGCTTTGCCTTGCCGTCCGCAGTCAGGACTACATCATTTGCGTTGTTCGCCATGGGATGGTATCTCCGTTCGTCTCTATCTCGTGTCCGCGCAAATGCGCGGATTGGTGGTTAGGTGGGTGTTACTCAGCCTTGCTTGCAGGAGCTTTCTCCGGCTCAGTCGCCTCTTCTACGACAGCATCCTCGACAGTCTCGACCTGAGGCGTCTCCTTGGCAGGGGCGTCTTCGACGACCTCGGCCGTATCCTGTACGTCAGCAGCGGTATCATCCTTCTTCTTGCCGTCCATACCGTCGCGCAGACTCTTGAACGTCTTGCCAATGGCATTTCCCAACTTGGGCAGATTCTTGGGACCAAAGATAAGCAGGACCACAATCAGAATGATGATCAGCTCAGGAACGCCAATGCCTCCCAGAAAGGGAATCCTCATCATATCCTCCAAAGCTTGCGTGTATGCATCGCTCGAATAGCGAGTGCAAGACTATCACGTATCGCACTATAATAAAACAAAGGGGCTTCTGGCGAATGCAGAAACCCCCTTCTGGCAATCTGGTCGGGATGACTGGATTTGAACCAGCGACCTCTCACTCCCGAAGCGAGCGCTCTACCAAGCTGAGCCACATCCCGAATGCGCGGTGATTGATTCTAGCAGATTATGAGGGGCGTGCGATGATTTTTTGCGAGGGAGCAAAACTGGTCACAGACCGGACACTTAACCGGCACTCACGCCGTGCCAGCCGACACCCTCGTCACGCAATCTGCCGCGCTGGGAGCGGAAAGCGATGGCGCTTATGCCGTCAACGCATCGATGGGAATGACCTTGACGCCGTCCTCACGCGTGTGAGCCACGGCTCCCACCCCCACAACCACGGCCTTGACCGAAGGCCCACGCTCACCACGCTTGACCATCTTCGCTTCAAGCCTATTGAGATTCGCCGCTGCTGCGTCTTCTTGATCAGCGCCAAGCTTGACCTCAAAAGCGCCCCATCTTCCGTCTCGGGCTTGTACGATGAGGTCGACTTCAAGATTCGTGTCATCGTTGTAATGCATTACTTTCGCATCCATCGCCCGCGCATACACGATGAGTTCATGCGCTACAAGCGATTCAAAAAGAAAGCCCATTGTCTTCAGGTCACCCATCAGGGATTCAGGCGTTGCACCCAATGCGGCTACCGCCAGAGACGGGTCTGCGAGATGATGCTTGCTGGCAGAGCGGATTCTCACCGGCGAGCGCAAGACCGGGCTCCACGCTGGTATATCGCACACGAAGAACATCCGACGCAAGACGGAGACATATTCGCCCAAGGTCCTCTCCGAAAGCGGTACCCCATCGTTAAGCTCGGCCGTATCGGCAAGAAGCGTGCGCTTAGATGCCAGAGTGGACTCGTTGCGAGCAAGTGACGCGATGAGGAGCCTGACTTTGTGCGGGTCATGCCTAACTTCGTTTACCCAAACGTATCAAGGTGAAGTCGCAGAGACTGATCGCTCACTCTCTCGATATAATGGAATGCCTTGTCCATGACTATGCCTCCACCTCGACATACTTTGTTTTTCGAATATTTCATCAGTGTTTTTTCGAATATTACGTCATGGTTTTTTCGAATTACCTCACGCCGTGCCAGCCGATGCCCTCGTCGCGCCAACCGAGGCCCAACAGGGTGACGAACTCGCCCCAGTCGGTGGTGTAGTGGTGGTTGTTGGCGAAGGCGTTAGGGTTGTAGGCGCGGTAGAGCGGCACGGACTTATCGGGATCGGAGAACCAGCCGCCCTCCTCGAGCGTCCATCCGGCGGCCACAAGTGCATCGCGCTCGACTTCGGAAGACGTGTAATGATGCTCGCCGGCGAAGGAGTTGTAGAGGCGGTAGACCTTGACGCCCTCGGTCGGTGCCGTCCAGCCGATTCCCTCGTCGTTCCAGCCGGCCGCTATGACCGCGTCGCGTTCGACCGTGCTTGCCGTGTAGAAGTGCTCGCCGGAGTTGGGGTTGTACAGGTGGTACATCTCCTGGGTGACCACAGGCTCGGGCTCGGCAGCGCCGGGGTCATCGGGTTTGGGATCGGTGCCCGGGTCGTCGGGCTTGGGGTCCGCTGGGATAGGTTCATCAGGCTTGGGATCGACCGGCGTAGGGTCAACTGATTCGGCAGACGTGCTCTGGTACGTGACGGTCTTGGTGCCCGAATACACGCCCAGACCCGTCACGTCTATCGTGATGAGGCCGCTTTTCGGATCATATCGGGAAGCCATCGAATAGTGCCTTCCCTCGGACAAGATGACGCCACCGTAGGAAACGGAGACGACCGGTTTCTGCGATTCACTTACCCCCGTCACCTGGATATTAGCGCTCGAAATGGGAATGTTGAGCGCTTGGGGGTTATCAACGTTGTCCGTAAACGCTTTGATGCGCGCGGTGCTGCCCGGTTCGTCCCCGGCTTGCTGAGCGCTTCCCGACAGGTCATACCAGGCAGCGGCCTGCGGAAACAGCGAGAAGCTCTGTCCTTTCGAGCATTCGTTCTTGAAACTTGCGAAGCCAACATTGGCGCTCGTATCGACCGCGTAGTTTACGGTCGAGCCGTCCGCATGGGAAAGGGTGGCGACTACCGAATACCTCGTTCCCTGGGTGAGCGGAACGCTGCTCGGCAGCTCGATGGTGTGGACCCCCTCATAGGTGAGCCGCCCCTGCGCTGGCGTTGCAAGAGCCGGCGAACCGCTCGTGGGGTCGGTTGGGTCGGTCGAGTTCACGTATATTTGAATGGAGTAATCGACATTGACATCGTAGAAGGAAAGCGAGACCGCCTTGAGCACCTCGCCGCCCTGCGCATTGGCCTTCGCCGTGAACATGTTTGCGATACTGCCCCCAGAGGGCAAATGGTTGTAGAACGGTGCTGACGACCCATCGTATTGGTAGTTGTTGTCGTAATTGTCGGCCTTTGCCATGTCGTAGACATACACTCTTGATCCGGGCCTGTTGATGCAGGTGTCCTCGTAGGAGACCCAGAAGTAGCCATCCTCGCCAAAGTCCGTCCCCCAGCTGTTCTTGCACAGCCAGGCACCGTTTGATGAGGGTCTTGTCGTGGCGCAGTCAAACCCGGGGAGGAGGGGGTCCGCGCTCACGGTGTCATCGACCTCGAAAAGGTCCATGGACAGGAAGGCCACCCTGTTCGCAGCACCGCTGCAACGCAGGTAATACGTCTGGCCCGCCTTGAGGGACACGGTGTTACCCGCAGCGACCCACGTCCGCTGCAGTAGCCCATTGCCATCGATGGTCGGGCAATACAGCGTCACCTCGAAAGACTCGTCCCACGGATCGGGACCTAGCGTATAGGAGCCGCTCTTTGTCGGTGTGAACGAAAGCCACTTGTAACCGCTTGCATCGGGAGCGGGCATGGCAACCTTTTGGCCGTTTGGAATTTGCGTCACGGAATCGGGCAAAGAGGCATCGGCAGACGCGGGAGAGATGCGCACCGTACAATCCGTCGTGCTACCGTATTCTCTCGCGAGCCTGACGTAATATGTCGTGCCCTTTTCGAGAAAGCAAGTCGGGCTGCTCATCCCGCTGGCCGCTTTGTTCACCCAAATCGGATTTCCACTTTGGCCATCCAGCTTGTACACGGTTTCAGTGAAGCCCCCTGGACCATCCTCCGATGCGGTGCAGAAAATAGTGTGGAACCCGGATACGGCAGGCTCGAACTTCGCCCAGGCGGCACCCTGGGAATCGAATACCACGTCCTTAGACTCATCGGCCGAAATCAAAGGCGCCGAAGTGGCCACCGTGCCATCCCACCCGTCATCGAGCCCGAAGTTATCGACGCTGTAATCGTCATTCCAGCCAACGATGGCAATGTCATGGTTGGTGTCCTGGGACTTGTAATTGTAAAGGGCGCTATGCTTGGAGTTGAAGCACTGCGAGTATTGGTCCAAGTTGACCAGGGTTGCCGCCGCACCATACTTCATGATTGCCCGCTTGACATCGTTTCTGTCCTCCATGGCAATCATGTAACCGTTTTCCAGATGATAGGAGTCCGTGTAGGCAAGGGAGCTATCGAGTGCCGTGTCGGCGAGGAACTTCTCCACGGCAGCCTTTCGCTGCGCCGGAGACAATGTCCAGTCATTCAGATCGGCCGATTCATAACGATCGAGCAGGTCATTGATAGACGCAGCGCTTTCATCAGCCGCGCCAATCCATGAGGAAAGGGTGTAAAGGGCGGTCTCGTCGTTTCCGCCCGAGGCCAGATATGGATCGCTCGAATTCTCGAACACTTCCGAGTACGCGGCGTTTGCTGCCGTGACCGAATCTCCCTTGGTACCTCCGAGAGGGTCAGATTGCCGATGGTAGGTGAAGTACGCAAGATGGCGCTCGGAAAGGTCGACCGAACTCGCGAGCCCCTCGCTTAGAATCGAGGACTCGACAGCCGCAGTTGTCGAATACGCCCAGCAAATACCAAGCTCACCTTGGTTGCCAATGGGGGTGACCCTCCCCTTTTCGACCGAACTATACCTGCGCGAAACGTCTTCCTGGGCGATGAGGCCATCGTAGTTCGCGTCATAGATACTGTAGATGGGGGTCTGCTCGGACACCGCGCCCGTGCCGGCAGAGGTGCCGCTTGCGCTGATGACTTCCGGCATCTTGAACAGCCGCATGATTGGATTCGCGCCCTGGGCAGCAGGCTCGCTCTTGGCAAACGCCATTGCAGGACACAGGGCCATGACCAGCGCAGCGCAAAGTAGGCAATGGGCCGATTTCTTCAGAAGCGCACGCATCGTTCCTCCTGCACATTAGGCGGTTGCATGACTCCACATAACGGGAGAGTGGGCCATCTGTCAAGAAACAGACCACGAAGTGCCGACAGGAGAAGGTAGCATAGACCCATTCGGCTTGCGCCGTTGCCGAATTGATGCTGCATAGACCCACGTAATGGGTCTATGCGGATGGATTTCGCCAAGATATGCCCAAAGGGGACGGTGCAGACCCATTTTCGGGTCTGCACTGTAGATTCCGGACAATCGAGTCTCTACCTCACACCATACCAGCCGAAGTCCTCGCACTGCCAGCCGATGGAGACAAAGTGGTCGCGGTCGGCACCGCTGGCAGTGTAGTGGTGCTTACCACCAAAACCAACGACATGAAGATCGGTAACATTTTCCTTGCGACTCGCATCGATTTCTCCTCCGCCTAAGAGCGTGCAAACCCTCTGAAGCAGCGAAGAGAATCGTCGTGCTCTCCACAGAACACCAGCGAACAGACCCGCAGGATTGGTTTAGCGGAGGGGTCGAGGGGGAGAGATTTCTCGACTTTGCGGCCTAGCGGCCGCTTCGCTCGAAATGACAATAGAGAGGCAGCTGTCTGCGCACTTCCTTCGCATAGCGCTTGCTCATCGGCACCTTCGCACCTGAGGTCAACACGACCTCCGTCGGAGTGATACTCGCCACGCGCTCCGCGTTCACTAGATAACTGTTGTGACAGCGCAGAAAGCTCTCGGGAAGTCTCGCAATCACATCGCGCATCGTCGAGTACATCTGGTGGACGCCGCTATCTGCATGTATGAAGACCTTGCGCTTGATGCTCTCGACGTAGTCAATGGTGTCGACGGGCACGATATGCACCTCGCGCGCGAACTTAACTATGAGTTTAGTGGGTATAGGCACTTCATCGGGATTACCCGCATGTTGAATGCGCTGCGCGGCGCTTGCATCGAGTGCTGGCCTCTTTCGCGACATTGTTG
The DNA here is from genome assembly GCA_003149935.1 of Coriobacteriia bacterium. Lineage (NCBI taxonomy): Bacteria > Bacillati > Actinomycetota > Coriobacteriia > Coriobacteriia bacterium. Next base: position 26,665 of record QAMH01000008.1, read on the forward strand.
ATTTGTCGCGAATTGTTTCTGATTTCATACATTCAAAATATCACAATCAATAGCATGCGCTTATGCAGAAGTCTGATATAAGGAACAAAATCGGTTTCCGAATCAAAGAACTTCGTAAGCAGCATGGACTTACGCAAGATAAGTTCGCCCTCATGACTGGAATCAACCGCAGCTATCTTGCAGATATCGAAAAGGGAAACAGGAATTTCGGTTTTGACACGCTCGTGAAAATCGTGCGTGGCTTTGGCATCACGTTCTCGGAATTCTTCAAGGGAATCTAGAGCATCCGCAGGTGCCCTCTACCCGTTGCCCTCTGCACATGCGCCGCAAACGTGCATCTTCGACATGGCGGGTTTGCTCGTTGGCGTAGGAAGGCCACATGAGCAGAGGAGAGATTTCTCGACTTCGCGGCCTAACGGCCGCTTCGCTCGAAATGACAATGGGGAGGGCGGCCGCTTCGCTCGAAATCGCAAGTTACGGACGAACGATCTTGCCACGCACCGCTTCGACGCGAACGCGCTCGCCAGACTGCGGCGCATGAATCATTTGGCCATCGCCAATGTAGAGGCCGCAGTGGCCAGGGCTGCACGCCACGACATCACCAGGGCGCGGATCGCTTACCGCAGACATCCCCCAGAAGGAATACGACGTGTAGGCGTGACCATACCTGCCGGTAAGCGCATAGCTCACCAGACCCGAGCAGTCGAAACCGCTGGGACTTGAGCTGCCGGACCTATACGGCACGCCCAGGCAAGCCTCGGCGCGGCGAACGGACTCGGGCTTCGCGGCCTCGATAGCCGCTGCCTCAGCGGCGGCGATTTCGGCGGCGGTCTCGTCAATCTGCTCACGGCAGGTCGTGATCAGCTCGAGCTGAGCGGGCTCATCGGCATAGGCTTGCTCGGGACCATCGGAGAAAGACGGCTGTTGCAGGGGAAGGGCAAACGCTGCAGGACAGATAGCGAGTACGAGTAGAGAAGACAGCGCAATGCCAAGGACCGACTTACGGTTATGTAAATGCATGAGAAAAAAGATTCCTAGCGCCCGCAATACATATGGTGCTCAATTTGTAGACAGTAATTGCAGCAGGCAAGGAGGCATACTACCCCAAAATCCGGAGCCTCCATAAACTGTGCACATTTCGCGCATATAGACCCATGTGAGCGGCATCGTCCCCGCTAGAGAGGCTAGAATCGCAGTGCTGCGGTCCATCCTCCTCGGCAGCTCTCGACGACGCCCCAACGCGTGCCCATGGCTTCGATGCAGCTAATGCCACCCGTGGAAATCCCCACGTGACCAGGCTTGTAGAGCACGTCGCCGGGCCGTGCCTCGCTTGGACTGAAGCGTGCCGAAGCAACCGCGTAGAGCGATTCGGTGTAGGACGGAAGCGACATGCCGATTTGGCGATAACACCACGCGACAAAGCCCGAGCAATCGAAGGCGTCGGGGCCTTTCGCGCCCCATACGTACGGATATCCCAGCTTCGAGTACGCGTAATCGAGCACGCTGCCGTTCGTGGGTAAGTCTGGTGCAGACCCCGAGCCGGAAGACACCTCCGTGATGGAGCTGGATGCGCCCGAGTTGCTCGAGGAGCCCCCTCCCCCACCACCGCCTGAGTCATCTGAACCGCTCGGCTCGGAAGGCGCAGCAGGCATCGCGGGAACCACCTGCACCGCGCTCGGTACGAACTCCTGCGGTGCACGCGCACTCGCCTGCGCCTCGGCCGCTTCCTGCTCGGCGAGTATCTGGCGATATTCCGCGCTCAGGTTGTTATAAATCCTGTCGTATTCGTTCTGCTTGGCGAGCACCTGGCTCATGTACGCCTCGGCAGAGGAGAGCTGTTCGGCAGCACGTTGCTGCTGCGCGACAAGCTCGCCCTGCGCAGACTCGAGTGTCGCCTTCGTGACCTTGGTACTGGCCACGAGATCAGCGTCCTCGGCATTAAGGGCGTTGAGGGTGTCCCATACGGTCGCGAAATCCTCGAAGGTGGTCACACCCAAAAGCACGTCGAGATACGAGGTCGATCCCGAACGGTACATGGCCGTGGCGCGCACGTCGAGGCGATTCTGCAGCGAGCCGATGCGCTCCGACATCTCGGTGATGGTGGCCTGTGCTTCCTCGACCCGTGCCGTCGCGTCGTCATAGGCATCCATGGCCTGATGGTAACGGTCGCCGGCAGCGGAAACGTCCTCTGCCATGGCCTCGAGCTGGGCCTTGACGGTATGGACTTCCGCCTGCTTCTGCGCGGCGGACGTGCCGAGTGCTTGCGTGGGATTAACGGTGCATAACGCGCCCAGAGCGATGAACGAGCCGATGAATGCCCTGCGATTGAGAATAGTAGACATAGCGCGTCCCCCAATGCAACGTTAGAAGTACATATTGGGTTCTCTGCGCAGGCTATGGTACCACCGTCGCGAGCACACGCTAGCAAGGACGGGTCAATGTCACAGACTCATCACAAAAGGTCGCGAAGTTTGGAGGAACGGTGAACGAACGGCGCTACGGGCGCACGATCTTGCCACGCACGCTGGAAATGCGCACGGTGGCTCCCGTATGCGGTGCCTCGATCATCTGGCCGTTGCCGATGTAGAGGCCGCAGTGGCCCGCATGGCATGCAACGACATCGCCCGGCTGCGGATCGCTCACCTCGGGCATGGACCAGAAATCCTGCGAGACGTAGGCGTGACCGAAGCTGCCCGTCAGGGCCCAGCTTACGAGACCAGAGCAATCGAAGGCACTCGGGCTGCTCGCACCGTAGACATACGGAAGACCGATGGCCGAGTAGGCGCGCTCGACCGCGCTGGAACCACCGAGGTTGGCGCTCGGACGCGAGGAGCTGCTACCCTTGCTCGAGCTTCCACCACCGCTGCTCGAGCTGCTGGAAACCGAGGGGAAGTATGCCGCGCTTGCGGCGGCCGCGGCCTGCTCCTGAGCTGCCTGCTCCTGAGCGAGAAGCTCCTGGTACTCGGAGCTCAGACCGTTGTAAATCGACTGGTACTGAGCGGTCTTGGACTCGATTTCGCTCTTGTAGGACTCGGCAATCTCGAGCTGGCGCTGGGCCTCGGCCTGCTTGGCATCGAGATCCGCCTTGGCAGCATCGAGCTCGGCCTTGGCCTGCTTGCTGCTCACGACAAGATCGGCATCTTCCGCATTGAGCGTGTTGAGCGTGTCCCACACGGTTGCGAAGTCGTCGAAGGAGCCCACGCCCATGAGCACGTCGAGATAGGTCATGGAGCCAGAACGATACATCGACGTGGCGCGCGTCTCGATGCGCGTCTGCAGTGCGTTGATCTTCGCCTGGGCATCGTTGATGCGCTGCTGGCAATCCTCTGCCTCGGCAACAGCCTGGTCGTGATTGCGGTTGGCAAGGTTGTAATCATCGACTGCGAGGGAAAGCTCCTCATTGAGCGCATTGAGCTGCGCGGAGACACTCTGAACCTCGGCCTGCTTCTGCGCGGCCGTCACAGCACCGGCACTCACGGGGAAAAGCGTCAGGGCAAGTGCCGCAGACAGCACGAAAGCCAGGGCCGCCTTACGCTTCATGGAAATATGCATAATTAAAAATCCTAACTGCCCGCTTGTATTCGCGTTTCAAAGTGGGCGGTTTGCCTCACTCGTTGGACGTCTATGGTAACACCCGCACGTGCTCCTGTCTAAAAACGCCGATGCGCACCACAATATCTTGATATGACGAGGGCTTGAAGCACTACGGGGTTGTTGGTGAGATTTCTCGACTCCGCTGCCTTCGGCAGCTCCGCTCGAAATGACAATGGGGGCTGCTTCGCGCCTTCGCTCGAAAGGACAATGGGGGGCGCTTGCCCTTTTTGTCATCTCGACTGGAGCGGCCGATAGGCCGCGTAACGGAGAGATCTCGCTCGAAATGGCAATGGGGGGCGCCCCGCGCCTTCGCTCGAAATGGCGGGGCTACGAAAACGAAGCGCAGAAGGCGTCGAGCAGAAGGACGGCGAGATGCTGCTCCCAGCGCTCGCCCGTCACGGTACCCGTTGCATCCGAATAGCCGTGATCGGGTACCTCGATGATGACACGGCGCGGCGTCGCCTTCGCCGAAGACAAGGCAATGCTGATGCGGCGGGGGAACATGAAATCGTCGGAGAACTCGATGAGCGGAATGCCATCTTGGCCGTCAACTTCGACGGAAGTCACGCCCACCATGAGCATGTTGGAGGGCGGAAACGCCTCGAGTGTATCGGCGCTCATGACGTGCGCGCCCTCGAAGGTCGCACGGGCGAGGTTGGCGATACGCGAGGCAACGCCACGGCCGGTTTCGTCCAGCCCGTAGAAACACGCCTCCATCTTCTCGAGCGCCTCGGCCGCACGCGCAAAGCCCATCTGCGCGCCCTCGGCACTCGTCGGCTCCTTGCCCTCCCAAGCGTGGCGCAGGCGCTCGATCGCATCGAAAGTGGTGTTGCCCGCGATGCCGTCGTCCGTGATTCCGACGCTGAGCTGGAAATCGCGCAGGGCGCGCTCGGTATGCGCGCCAAAGATGCCGTCGGACTTGCCGACGACGAAGCCAAGCACCTCGAGGATCGTTTGCAGCGAGCGCACGTCGGCCCCGTGAAAATGGGGCATGCGCAGGTAGAGCATGCGGTCGCCGAGCGCGAAGCTCGCATCCACCAGGGCCGCCCATGCCTGCTGATCGACGAAATCGCCCGGCGGCAGCCCCTCGGACTGCCTGAACATCTTGACCGCATCGCAGGTGCGTTGGAGATACGCACCGTCGACGGCAAGTTCGTAGCCCATGACGCGCAAACGTCGCTGCACGTCTTCCACGGCGGCACCGTGATCGTTGCGGCCAATCGTCCTCATGAGCGCCTCAGTTCAATCGGCTTACGAAAAAGTCGCCCATCGAAACAAGCAGCTTGCGTACGGGACTGACGGGCAGAACGTCCTTGAGCTCGTCCTGATGATCGTGCGCGAGCTTGATGGCGTGCTCTCGCGCAAAGTCAATCGAGCCTGCCTCCTGCATGATCTGCACGGCATGCTCGAGACGAGCGGGATCCGTCTCCTTCGAGGAGAGGATGTCGATGAGTTCGTCGTGCACGGCGCCATCCGTATGCTCGAGCGCATGCACGACGACGAGCGTACGCTTGCCCTCGGTGATGTCGCCACGGAAATCCTTGCGCGTGGCCTCCTCGGTGCCGACGAGGTTGAGCAGGTCGTCCTGAATCTGGAATGCCAGGCCCGTCGACATGCCGTAGGCGCGCAGGGTCTCGATCTGCAGCTCGCTGCCGCCACCGATGATGGCGCCGACGGCAAGCGGCACGCCGCCCGAGTAGAACGCGGTCTTATGGGCGGCCATGGTCAGATAGTCCTCGACCGTGATGTCGAAACGCTCGTCACGCGCCCAGCCAATATCGAGCGCCTGGCCCTCGATCGTGCGCGTCGTCATATCGACGAGCTCTTTGAGCACGCGTAACTTGACGGCATCGGAGAGCGAATCATCGACGAGCACCGTACCCGTAACAAGCGAAAGTGCAAGATCGCCCGCGTTGATGGCGAGACCCTCGCCAATCTGATGATGCAGGCATGGCTTGCCGCGTCTGAGCTGGGACTCGTCGGCGATATCGTCGTGAATGAGCGCAGCGGTATGGAAATGCTCGATGGCCGCACCGGCGGCACGCGCCATGTCATCGTCACCACCGACTGCCTTGCATGCGAGCATGCAGATGAGCGGGCGATGCCGCTTGCCCGCATTGTTCGAGAACTCGGAAAGCGGCCCGTAGAGATAGCGCCACATGTCGGGATGCGTGCCCTCGCCAAAGAACTCCGCCATGTAGCTATCGAAGGCCGCCGTCCTCTCGTTCAGGAATTTCTCGAAGATATGATTGACCATGGTGTTGCGCATGCCTCCGCCGTGACGAGAAGACGCTTACTGCCGCTCCTCTTGGCTAGGCCTTGATGTTCTTGCGGTAGCGCATGAAGCTCTCGCTCTGCGCCTTCTTGACATCGAGACCGTAGTTCTTGTCGTGTAGCTCTTCTTCCTCGACGCGACGATCGAACTTGCGCTTGCCATTGACGATGACGCGTTCGATCTCCGGATCGGCGCCCTCTTCGGTAGCGGGGGCAAAGACGATGTTGACGGGAACCCTGATGGCACCGTGAGCGGTGAGGTAGCCGTCCTCATCCTCGGTGACCATCCACTCGATATGACCGGGACGGTCAAGAACGAGCGGGTTGTCCTTCATGTGCTCCTCGAGATCGAGCGATGCAAGTGCCGCGACGCGGTATTCCGGTAGCCTGTGAGCCGTCGAAGAATTTCCAAACAGTGCCATAGTTCCCCCTTGTCCGTACTTACCCTCTCCTGAAGACCATTGTATATCTTTGTGCGGCGCAAATGAACGCGATTTGGTAGGGGCGCAGGGATTCGAACCCTGATGACCAAAGGCCGGTGGATTTTAAGTCCACTGCGTCTGCCAGTTCCGCCACGCCCCCACATGCGAGCACCTAATGCTATCACTGCATGGGCTTACTCGTGAACAAAGAATATCGTATCAAGAATGCTGTAGTACCAGGTTTGCGGAGCGGTGATGCTTTTCTCATCGAGATGGTCCGGCAGCCTCGAAGCGTTATCGACCGTACCCTGCTCGTTCGTGACCACGGCAGAGCTTTCCCCTTCCCTGACCCATCCCAGGTCAGAGCGAGCTTGGTTCTCGATACCCTCCTCGGTTTGCAGGGCGTCGTTCTCGGCTTGGACGGCCTCGTTACGCTCGGTCACGGCATCGAGCTGCGCCTGGAGACGCTGCTCGGTACGCATCGTCTTGTAATAGTCGCGCCCGACGGGATAGAGCACGACGAGAGCAAAGACGACGATGCAGGCGACGATGGCAAGCACGCGCCATGAGCGCTCGCGCTTGCGCACCCGGGGAGCATCTGCGCGCTGCGAAGGTTTACGCTTTTCGCTGCGCTTTGGCATCTATACCTTGAGGTAGCGGCGCATGGCGATGGCCGAGCCCAGCATGCCGATGAGCACGCCGGCAATGATGAGCACGATGTAAATCGCGGAGTATACGCCCGGATCGACCGTGAGCGGCAGGAAGCTCACCATGTTCTCGAGCGCGGGGAACACCGTCACGCGCACGAGCGAGAGCACGATGATGGCGAACACGGCGCCGACGAGCGCCTGCAGGGCGCCTTCCATCACAAACGGCCCGCGAATGAAGCCATTGGTCGCGCCGACGAGCCGCATGATCGAAATCTCGCGCCTGCGGGCAAGAATCGCGAGGCGAATCGTGTTGTTGAGAAAGACCAGCGAGATGAACACGAGCAGGACGACCGCGACGATACATGCGTAGCGGATGACGTTGGTGACGGCGAAGAGGCGCTCGACCGTGCCCTGACCGTACTTGATGGAGTCGGACGGATCGCTGGGATTATCGGCAATCGCCGTGAAGGTCTCGCTGCCGAGAATCGCGTTCACCGTGTCTTGGACCTTGTGCGTATCGCGCAAGGTGATGACGTAGGTACGCGGCAGCGGGTTGCCGTCGAGCTGATTCACGATATCGGGGTTGTTGGCGGTCTGACGCTGGAAGTCCTCGAGAACCTGGTCCTTGTTGCGGAATTCCACCGAGGCGATGTTACCGGCATCGTTCTCGAGCGTCTTGAGATAGCTGTCGAGACTCGATATCTGCTCGTCGGTCGCCTCATCGGAAATGTAGAGACGCACGTTGACCTCATCCTCGAACGAGGTGGCGAGGTTGCCGATCATCATCGAGATGATGATGGTCACGCCGATCATGAGGAGTGACAGGAAAATGGTGACGATACCGCCAATCGTCGTGCCGAGATTGCGGCGCGAGCTGACGATGGACTCTTTGAGGAAGTAGATGATCTTAGACATCGTAACCGTACACTCCCTTCTTCTGATCGCGGACGAGGGTGCCGTTCTCGAGTGCGAGCACGCGCCGACGCATCTGATCGACCATCTCGCGGTCATGCGTGGCGACGAGAATGGTCGTGCCCGTGCGGTTGATGCGCTCGAGCAGACGCATGATGCCCAACGAGGTCTGCGGATCGAGGTTACCAGTCGGCTCGTCGCAAATGAGGATCGGCGGGCGGTTGACGATTGAGCGGGCGATGGAAACACGCTGCTGCTCGCCACCGGAAAGCTGGTCGGGCAGCTTGTCCATCTTGTCCTCGAGGCCGACGAGACGCAGGACCTCGGGTACCTGCGTGCGAATGACGTGACGTGATTTGCCGATTACCTCGAGTGCGAAGGCAACGTTCTCGAATGCCGTCTTGTTGGGCAGGAGCTTGAAGTCCTGGAACACGCAGCCGACGCTACGACGCAGGTACGGGATGCGCCAGTTCTTGATGGTGCGCAAGTTCTCGCCAGCGACGACGAGCTCGCCATTCGTGGGCACAATCTCGCGGTTGAGCATGCGAATGAAAGTCGACTTGCCCGAACCGGAATGACCAACGAGGAAGAGGAACTCACCCGAGCGGATATCAAGCGTGATATTGGCGAGCGCAGGCCTGTTGGGCTGCGCGGGGTACACCTTCGTGACGTTGCGCATCGAGATGACAACGGGGCCGAGGTTTTGCTTCGCGTTCTCGTCGAGCGCAAGGTCGGCGTAGGAGCCAACGGCTTCGGTAGCCGCGGGCATGCTGGAGGTCGATAGCGGGTTTGCCTGACCCGTTTGCGCCGGGCGCTGACGACCCGTCGCACCTGCAACGTTACGACGGACGTCGACATTGCTCTCCGCGTCGATACGCGGAAGACGTGCGTCGATCTGTCTGGTTCTATATGCATCGTTTGCCGCGGCTTGCTCATCTGCCTGGGGCATACGAGCCGCTTGACCGCGGGATTTTGACGAACGGCCGCCCGCTGCATGGGCGCCGCGCGACGATTTGCCGAATAGTGCCACGTTTCAACTCCGATCTCATTCAGCTTAGTCGGTTACGTATTCTATCCCACTGCCGCGCAAGTCAAATGGAAATATCGCGAACATCACAAAGCGTTCACGTATGGGAGGGGCGGGCCCCTGTCATCTCGACTGAAGCGGCCGCCGGCGCGGCCCCTGTCATCTCGACCGGAGGTGCCGTTAGGCACCGGAGTGGAGAGATCTCTCGTCGGGAGATTTCTCGACTTCGCTTCGCTCCGCTCGAAATGACAAGGGGGGGCTTCGTGTCGAATCTCTTGCTACTTGCGGGCGATGGCAGCGCGGGCCTTGGTAACAATGCCGGCGGCATCCAGGCCGTACTCCGCGAGCAACTCGTCAGGCTCACCGCTCGTGCCGAACATGTCACGCACGCCGACGCGCTCGAGGGGCACGGGGTAGTTCTCGCCGATGATATCGGCGACCGCCGAACCCAGACCGCCAACCGTGGAATGCTCCTCGCAGGTCACAACGCAGCCGGTCTTCTCGATACTCGCCAGCAACGTGGGCTTGTCGAAGGGCTTGACGCTGAACACGTCGATGACCTCGGCCGATATACCATCTTTCGCGAGCTCATCAGCGGCGAGGAGCGCCTGCGCGACCTCGATGCCACCCGCAACGAGCGTGACGTCCGTACCCTCACGCAGCACGTACGACTTGCCAAGCTCGAGCACGGTGCCCTCTTCGTATACGGTGGGGACCTTGGCGCGACCAAGGCGGATGTAGAAGGGACCGGGCGTGGTTGCCGCGATGCGGACGGCTTGCTTGGCAGCCCAGTAGTCAGCCGGAATGAGCACGTTCATGCCCGGCAGACCACGCATGAGGCTCACGTCCTCGAGCATTTGGTGGCTGCCGCCGTCCGGACCCACGGAGATACCCGCATGCGTCGGGGCGACCTTGACGTTGAGGCCCGCGTAGCAAACGGTATTGCGGATTTGATCGTAGCAGCGGCCCGTACCGAAGGCGGCAAAGCTACCGGTAAAGACGGTCTTGCCAACAAGCGAGAGACCCGAGGCGACGCCAATCATGTTCTGCTCGGCAATACCCACGTTAACGAGACGCTTGGGATCGAGGTCCTGGAGCTTCTTGGTGGTGGTGGAGCCGGATAGGTCGGCCTCGACGGCCATGATGTCATAACCTTCTTTGACGAGCTCGACGAGCGTTTCGCCATAGCCCTCACGGGTCGCGATAGTCTGTGCCATGGCTACTCCTTCCCCTCAAGCTCGGCAAGCGCATCACGGGCCTGCTCTTCGTTGGGAGCCTTGCCGTGCCAGCCTGCCTGGTTTTCCATGAACGAGACGCCCTTGCCCTTGACGGTATGGGCAACGATGCAGACGGGCGACCCTTCGAGAAGCGTCGCCGTCTTGAGTGCGGTGATGACGGCGCTAACGTCGTGGCCGTCGACTTCAATCGTCTGCCAGCCAAAGGACTGGAACTTCGAGCTGATGCCATCGAGACCGGCGACATCGCGTACGTCACCGTCAATTTGCAGGTTGTTGTTGTCGACAATGGCGACGAGGTTATCGAGCTCGTAATGCGCGGCGAACATGGCCGCTTCCCAGACCTGGCCCTCCTCGATTTCGCCGTCGCCGAGCAGGGTGAAGACACGGCGCTTGGGGCCACCCTCGTTCTGGCGGTCGATACGCATTCCAAGCGCGACGCCCGCGGCAATCGAAAGGCCCTGGCCGAGCGATCCGGTCGAGACCTCGACGCCGGGAAGTTTCTTGGAGTCGGGATGGCCTTGCAGACGGCTGTGCAGCTTGCGCAGCGTGAGCAGCTCGTCGTCGGGGACGAGGCCAAGCTCGGCAAGCGCGGCGTAGAGCACTGGCGCGGCATGGCCCTTCGAGAGGATGAAGTAATCGCGCTCAGGGTGCTGCGGGTCATCCTCGGAGTAGTTCATCACGCCGCCGAAGTAGAGCGACGCAACGATATCCGTGGCCGAAAGCGACCCACCAGGGTGACCGCTACCGGCCTCTTTAAGCATCTTGATGATGTTTTTGCGCATGTTGTTCGCACGCGCCTCGATCTCTTCCACAGACTCTTGGATCACGGATGCGCCCTCTCTTGATTGAGTGGTTTTTCAAGTCAGTTCATCATACTAGCTACGCGTTGAAAGTCGTCGAGAAATATCCTCGAGCTTAGTGAGATTTCTCCATTACGCTGCCTGCGGCAGCTCCAGTCGATACGTCGCCTAGCTCGCTTCGCTGACGCGCCATTGGTGGTAGCCAACGACGAACTCGTCGATGTCGCCGTCGAAGACCGCGTCCACGTTGCCCGTCTCAACACCGCTACGCAGATCCTTGACCATTTGGTATGGGTAGAGCACGTAATTGCGGATCTGATTGCCGAAGGAGATCTCGTGCTTGGGGCCGCGCAGCTCGTCGAGCGCGTTGGCGCGCTTCTCCTGCTCGAGCTCGTAGAGCTTGGAGCGCAAAATGCCCATGGCCGTGGCCTTGTTCTGGAGCTGGGAGCGCTCGTTTTGACAGGTGACGACGATGCCCGTGGGCAGATGCGTGATGCGCACGGCGGAGTCGGTCGTGTTGACGCCCTGGCCACCGTGGCCCGAGGAGTGGTAGACGTCGATGCGCAAGTCCCCTTCGTCGATTTCGACCTCAATGTCATCGGGCAAAACAGGCAAAACCTCGACACCACCGAAGGTGGTCTGACGACGCTTCTTGGCATCCGTCGGGCTAATGCGTACGAGACGGTGCACGCCCTGCTCGCTCTTGAGCATGCCGTAGGCGTTATGCCCACTCACGGTGAAGGTCGCACGGTCGAGGCCGATAGCCTCGCCGGCAGGGGCGTCGTTGACGGTGACCTTCCAGTTCTTGCGCTCGGCGTAACGCGTGTACATGCGGAAGAGCATCTCGGTCCAGTCCTGGGCCTCAAGTCCGCCTTGGCCCGGATTGATCGTCACGATGCAGTCACCGGAGTCGAGCTCGTCGTCGAACCACGAGGACAACTCGAGCGCGTCGGCATTGGACGTAAGCGTTCTGATGGACTCGATGACCTCGCCCTCAAGCTCGTCGTCACCCTCCATCGCAAGCTCGTTTGCCGTCTCGGCATCCTCGAGAAGCGAGACGGCGTTGTCGTACTCGGCGATTTCGTCACGCAGCGCCGCGGCCTTGCTCATGATTGACTGGGCGTGCTCCTGGTCATCCCAGAAACCCGCCTGTGCCGATTGGCCTTCAAGGCCGGCGAGTTGCTCGCGCTTGTCGTCGATGTGCAGGTACGAGCCCATCTTCTCGATACGCTCGCGCAGTGCCGCGAGCTCCTGTGCGTGATTGTCTGCCATGCCCCGCTACCCTATTGATTGGCGCCGTGGCACTTCTTGTACTTCTTGCCGCTGCCGCAGGGACACGGATCATTGCGACCGACGTTTGCGTACGGATCGTCCTTGTCCTTCACGACCGTGCGCGGCGCAGGCTGTGCATTGCCCATGCTCGCCGATGCCGTGGTCTGCGATGCAACTCCCGCGGAGCCAGCAACCCTGCGCGTCGCATCGGGGATGTTCTCATCGGGCGCCGAGTATGAGACGCTGTTGAGCGTCTCCTGGTCTTCGGCTTGCTCGGGTTGCTCGAGGTTGACGTTGATCTGCAGGCGCAGAATCGTGCGGATGAAGTCCTCGTAGATGGCCGCAACGAGCGCACTGAACGCGGAGTATGCCTCCTCCTTGTATTCGACGAGGGGGTCGCGCTGGCCAACGGCGCGCAAGCCGATGCCGGCACGCAGGTAATCCATCTCGGAAAGATGCGACATCCAACGCGTATCGATGACGCGCAGCATGACCTGGTTTTGCACCTGATCGAAGACATCTTCCGGAATCTGGCCCTTCTTGTCCTCGTAGATGCCGAGCACCTTCTCGGAGACGACGTCGATCATGCGCGTGGTGTCTTCCTGATGGTCAAGCTCGTCAAGGTCGAATTCGATACCCGTGAGCTCCTTGAACCAGTTGTTGAGGCCCTCCATGTCCCAGTCCTCGTAGACATCGTGGCTGGGGCAGTACTCGTACACGGCATCTTCGACCGCGCCCACGATGAGCTCGGGCACGCGCTCGGCATAGCTCTTGCCGTCAAGAATGTCATTGCGCTCGGCGTAGATGGTCTTGCGCTGCTTGTCCATGACGTCGTCATATTCGAGGACGTGCTTACGGGAGGAGAAGTGCATGGCCTCGACCTGACGCTGAGCGCTTTCGATGCCCTTGGTGACCATCTTGGCCTGAATGGGCATGTCATCGTCAATCTCGGTGCGTTGCATGAGCCCGCTGATGCGATCCATGCGGTCACCGCCGAACAGGCGCATGAGGTCATCCTCGAGCGAGAGGTAGAACTGCGATGAGCCTGGATCGCCCTGACGGCCGGAACGACCACGCAGCTGGTTGTCGATGCGTCGCGACTCATGGCGCTCGGTGCCGATAACGGCAAGGCCACCTGCATCGCGCACGATACGGGCCTCCTCGGCGCAAATCTCCTTGGCCTCGGCGAGCGCCGCCTCCCACTGCTCGTCCGTGATTTCGTCCTCCTCGACACCGCGCTGGGCGAGGATGTCACGTGCGAGATACTCGGGATTGCCGCCGAGCAAGATGTCCGTACCACGACCGGCCATGTTGGTGGCGATGGTGACGGCGCCGGCACGTCCGGCCTGTGCGACGATGTTGGCCTCTTGCTCGTGGAACTTCGCGTTGAGGACCGAGTGCTTGATGCCGCGCTTGGAGAGCAGCGACGAGAGGCGCTCGGAGCTCTCGATGGAGATGGTGCCGACCAGACAGGGCTGCTGATGCGCGTGGCGCTCCGCGACGTCGTCTGCAACGGCGTTGAACTTGGCATCGACCGTACGATAGACAAGATCGGGCAGCTCTTCGCGGATGACCGGCCTGTTGGAGGGAATCACCTCGACGGGAAGCTTGTAGATGTCACGGAACTCGGCGTCCTCGGTCTTGGCCGTACCGGTCATGCCCGAGAGCTTGTCGTACAGACGGAAGTAGTTCTGCAACGTGATGGTGGCCATGGTCTGGTTCTCGGCACGCACGAGCACGCCCTCTTTGGCCTCGATCGCCTGGTGCAGGCCTTCCGAATAGCGACGGCCTTCCATGATGCGGCCCGTGAACTCGTCGACGATCTTGACCTCGCCGTTTTGGACGATGTAGTCCTTGTCGCGATGGAAAAGGAACTGCGCCTTGAGTGCCTGGTGCAGATGGTTGGAAAGCTGACCGGAGATATCCGAGTAGATGTCCTCGATGCCAAGCAACGACTCGACATGTTGGAGACCCTCGTCCGTCGTGGAAATGGTGCGTTTTGCCTCGTCCATCTCGAAGTCGACGTTCTTGACGAGGTGCTTGACCGCGTTTGCGAACTTGCGGTAGGTGTCCGTTGACTGCGAGCCGGCTCCCGAAATGATGAGCGGCGTGCGCGCCTCGTCGATAAGGATGGAATCGACCTCGTCGACGATGGCGAAGGCGTGGCCGCGCTGCACACGCGAGTCGGGATTGACGACCATGTTGTCGCGCAGGTAATCGAAACCGAACTCGGCGTTGGTGCCATACGTGACGTCTGCATCGTAGGCAGCCTTGCGAGCCTCGGTCTTGGTGCCGTTCTGGATGAGGCCGACTTCCATGCCCAGGAACTCGTAAACCTGCCCCATCCACTCGCTATCGCGCTTGGCCAGGTAGTCATTGACGGTGACGATGTGCACGCCCTCCCCTGGGATGGCGTTGAGGTAGCCGGCAAGCGTCGAGACGAGCGTCTTGCCTTCGCCGGTCTTCATCTCGGCGATCTGACCCTCGTTGAGGACCATGCCACCGATGAGCTGCACGTCGAAGTGGCGCAGACCCAGCGTGCGCACCGATGCCTCGCGCACGACGGCGAATGCCTCGGGCAGCAAGTCCTCAAGCGACTCGCCATCTGCGTAGCGCTCACGAAACTCGATGGTCTTCTCGCGCAGCTCCTCATCGCTGAGCTGGGAGATTTCGTCTTCGAGATAATTGATTTCGCCGACTCTATTGCGAAATGCCTTGATTTCCTTGCCCTCGCCAGCCGAGAGCAGCTTAGAGAATATGTTTGCCATGATTCATGCCTTTATTTTTCTGAAACGATATTGGCGTCCGTACTACTTTAGCACAGGTCAGTAGTGCCCCTTCCTGACGAGTGGGGAACAAACGCATGCCCATAGAAGCCACACATCACACACGCGCAGTCTCCATCCTAAAAGGTCAGGGTGCTTTTTGGACAAGCGCTGCCTCCAGGCGCAAGAGCTCGGGATCGGTGGTCACGAGCGCGTTGTAGAGCTCGCGCGTCTCGATGGATGGATCAAGACCAAGCGTTTCCTGCAGGTAATCACGGCATGAGAGATAGGTCTTGATCGCCGGGCAACGCTGGCCCGAGGCAATCTGCGCCTTCATGAGCGCACGGTACACGTCTTCGCGCGTCTGCTCTTCCTCCATCGCCTTGCGCGCGAACCACAGAGCGATGCGCGTATCGCGTACCCGCAAGGCGCAGTCCGTCGCCGCGACCATGGCATCGACATAGAGCGCACGGTAACGATCGCGCTGGGCGTTGATGGCTCGCACGCTACGCTCGCTGGGCACGAGACCTCCCCGGTAGAGGGCTTCGATCTTTGCATAGGTGTCGAGCAGGTAGTTCGCGTCGTGATCCGAGACGAGCAGGTGCCGCGCGAGCTGCTCGAACTCCGCGATATCGGAGTGCACGTAGCGCGGATCGATGCGGCAGAACTCGCCATTGCGTTCGAGGTAAGGCGCCTCCCCCACGATCGAGATGCAGTTACCCCAGACGGTGTAGAAGTTATCGAGCGCATGCGTGCGCGGCAGACCGGGCCATATCTGCTTGAGGAGGTCGTCACGCGGCACGTCACGGCCGTGGTTGAGGACGAGCAGGGAGAAGAGCGCGCGGGCCTTCTTGCGCCACTTGCCCTCGCTCAGATAGCGCTCGCCAATGGTCACCTCGAAGCCACCAAGCAAGCGCACGTACATCTCATCACCGGTCTTGTTGACAACGTTGGGTTTGGGGACGGACTTTCCGGCATTTTGCGCAGAGAGCCCCTGAAGCTTCCACGGTATCGATGCGGACTCCCGACCGCAGCAAGTGGCAAGCATCTCGAGCATGTGGGCAGCACCGTCGAGAACCTTGGCGTCGCGACGGTCCACGACGGGACCAACCAGCCCAAAGTACCCCGACCGCCACATGTCGCAGACGAGCATCGCCTCGGTGAAGCTCGTCACGCCGCGCCTACGCATTCTGAGCACCGCGTCACAACCGAGGTCCTGGACCAGATGTCGCAGGTCGGGACTATCGACATGCGCGAGCACGTGCAAGGCGACACCGAACGCACGCGAGTTTCCGAGCATGTCGACATGCTCGGTGAACAGCGCTCCGAGCTGTCGAGCACGCTGCCTGCCTGGTGCACGGCGTCCCTTGCCATACCGCGGATCGCTCTCGGGATCATCGAGGCAAAACGCGCGAGCAAGCTCGGCATTCGTACAGGAGTCGAGCACGCTCGTGATAAAGGAGAGCTCATCAGGCGCCTTGATCTTCGGCGAAAGCTCGTAATGCGTGGTGTCGATAATCGCATTCTCGTCGAATTGGGCAAGCGCGATGCGAGCCGCGACACTCGCGGCATCTGGTTTATCGGCCGATTTCTGCATGGCGAGAACGTGTTGCGCGATATGGCATGCCTCGCGCGCATCTCCCGACAAGCCGGATACCCACGCGTGAATCACCTGCAGTATGGAGCTGTTTGCATACGTTGCCTCGGGGCAACGGTCAAGTAGCGTCGAGACAAGATGTATCTCGCCCGCATCGAGAAAGTCCCAGCCCCGCTCGACAAGCCACGCAGCGCAGCGTTCGTCGTTGCAGAAAGCATCGATGATGATGGATCCACGTCGCAAATCACCGCGTTTGAACAGCGCCCCGAGCACGCGCTCGGACAGCGAATGGTTGCCTTCGAGCACGACGGCTTCGAGCTTGTTGGCGAGAATCGCGTGTCTGAGATCGGCCAGCTCGAAATCCGCGACCTCGAACACGCCGGATACCGTATCGATGCCGAAAACGGGATAGTCACGCGCAAGCAGCGCGATGTCCTCGCTCCTGAGCGTAATCCCGATGCCGTCGAGATCACGCATGGTGCCTGTCTTGAACAGGAGCATGGCAAACATGCCGCGCACGAGATCGAGCGGGAGACGCTCGGAGAACAGCCCCTTGAGGCACTCCTGCTGGGACAGCATGTTTGCGCCCCAGATAACCGAAGCCGCACGTCCAAACAGCAGTTTACCGGCATCGATCCAACGCTTCTTGCCGAATGCGCGACTGCCGCCATCCTGCTCGGTCACCTGCCGCGGAGCGCACTCTTGCTCGGTTGCGAGCAGTTCGACCGCGTGTATGGAAAGGCAATCGGCCTGCAGAGCGCTCAGAACATCGCAAGAGGGCAGCGTCGTTGCGATGACCTCGATGCCCGCGTAGAGAGCCGCATCAACGTGCCGAGAGAGGGCATGGGCGCGTTCTTCGTGTAGCCAGGGTATGTTATCGAGAATGACGAGGCTTGCGCAGACATCGCCTTGCCTCACGATCATGTTCTCGTCTCTGTCGAGCGCGAGCAAAAAATCAGGGCTTGCGGCATCAATCCAGGTAACGGAGGTGTCAGGGAAGAGGCGCTGCGCATACTCGCGCGCAAGCTCCGTCTTCCCGAAGCCGTGCGGCGCCATGATGAGGCGCAACGCATTGCGGTCTTGCAGCATCGCCGAAATGAGGGCATCGCGTTTGACGTGCGTCCCCAGAAGCGTCGAGGCCTGCAATTCTGCCGGATAATCGAGCGAGAGATCCTCCCCTGCCTCTTCGGATGTCTCGAAATCAAACGTAAGCTCCTCGGCCATAGCGCATTCCCCCTCAGAACAGTGCTTCGCATACGAGGGTGATGGTGCGCGACAGCGCCGAATCGGGCACGCAGATGACCGCGATTGCACAGATAAGCAGCAGTATTCCGCAGCTTGACAGCAGGCATGACACGGCAAGCAACATGCGCGGCTGACGCGACGTACGCTCGCTTTGCCCCTCGGGAGCCTCTTCATGCGAAAACCGGGAGAGGCGTGCCATGACGGCTTGGGCGCTTTCGTGTGAAGGCGCAGGCGGAACCTCGATGCTCATCATTACTCCTCGCTATTGCTCTTGCGAGGAAGCAGGGTACTCGCCCTCGTTGTCACGTCTCTACAAAATCATCTCGACAAGATATGGCTTTTCTCAAACCATGATTTCGATCGGCCGTCCCTACTCCACGACAGCGCTGATTTCGATATGCAAGTTCAAAAGCCGGGCGCCCTTGACATCGATGAGCACGTCGCGGCTTATCTTCTTGAATGCGTCCTTCTCCGGCACATCACGTTCGATCAGCTCGCTGGACGCATCGTCGCCAAGGTCCAGCTGCAGGCCAGCGCGCTTCGCTGTCTGCCAGCGACCCGATTCGGCAAGATGCAATACATCGGCGCGCGTGTTGTCGCGCTCGATGAGCCTGCTCAGCTCAATGCTGACGTCAACGCCGGTTTTTCCGTAAATGATGTTGTGGATTCCACAATACAGAACAAGGAAGGCAAGGAACGGATCACCTGCCTGGCGGTGCGTGCAGACGACGATAAGCCTGAGCCGCTCCGGATGGGGCTCCTCCTGAAAGAATCTCTCGAGCCCGACGGCCATGTCATCGGCATCTATAAAGTGCGCTTCGTCGATGATCGCAAGCGTGCCACCTGCCACAATCGTGTTGTGGAGCACGTCTTCGAGTGCGCCTTCCTGGTGCGGGTTAAAGCGCAGGTCAACATCATCCCCAAGCACTGCCGTGAAGTATCCGCTCCGCTCGTGTGTCGTCAGAACGACCACGTCGTTCGATGTGCGCCTCTTCTCCATCTGCCCCATCCCCCTCATGATGACGCAAACCTGCCCGTTGTACGCCTCCTTGCCTTATAATCCGCTCTGCGCATAACCGTGTGATGCCACTATGAGACAGGAATGTAGATGACTGGTAGACCGCAACGAGAGAAACCCAAGGAGACGATCCGGGCCGCCGTAAGCGAGGACATCTACGCTTCTGTGTTACCACTGCTCAAGAACGATACGTTGACTTTCGCGAGCGTAAGCCAGCTTGTCGAGACCATTATCTTTCTATCCGAGCACATCTACGTGGCAGAACCCGATGATAGCTTCGTCATCGGTTTGGTGCGGCTGCGAGCGGACAGGGTTATCGACCAGATCAGGAACCCTCGGCTCATGGCCTCGCGCTACATACACGTCACCCTTGACGTGGACGCGGTGGGCTTTCTCGATTTGCTTGTGCGCAAGTACCCCATGCTCTTCAGGAATCGCAGCGAGGTCATAGAGCTTCTGCTCCTCAACATCGGCGAGGAGTGCGGCACGTCAAATGGCACGCGGTATTATGCCAGCAGATTGGCAGAGGTGCTCAGCCTGCATCCCGTACACAAGCGATAGAAGGTCGCGAGCTACTTCTCGTTCTCGAGACGCTTCTTGTGAGCGGCGACGATCTGCTCCGAGCGCATGCGCAGCGTGCCCGATGCGTTCTCGGAATCGAACTTCATGCGCTGGGCGAGCGCGGAGCTCGTGGCAAGCGAGATGTTGCCCTCGGCAAAGGCGACGAGCTGCATGAGCATGTCGGTGAACTCGGGGTTGCCGTGATAGCACTGGATGGCCTCGTCGATCTGCGTCCAGACCTCTTCGGAATTGTCGACCGACGCGCTGCCGTAGCCGCAGAAGAAGTGGAACGCGGCCTCGCGCACGAAGCCGTTCGTCTCGTCATACAGCGAGTCCTCCGCCGCGACGAGCACGTCCTCGTCATAGCGCTGGCCGGCCTTGCCCATCTGGTCAAGCGCATGCAGAACTTCCCAGCGCGTCTGTGCTTCGGGCTTGGTCAGGCCACTGGCGATGTCATCGGCATAGGGAAGCAGAACGCTTGCGTCCTTGTCGGCGACGAGCGCGACGGTCGAGGCGGCCTTCTGACGACGAATCCTGCTTGAACCGGCTATCTCCTGCGCGAGCGCATCGACAAGACTCTCGTCGGTAAGCGCCTGCTCGGCCAGCTCCTCGCGCTCCTCTGCCGTACCAATCTTCAGTTCCTCTGCCATACGAGCACGCCCTTTCGCTTCTCGTTGTTTGTCTGCCTAGTCGTTGTAGAACGTCTGCACCTGATCGATCTCTTCGACGACTTCTTCTTGCACTGCCTGCTCGCGCTCGTCCATGGAAATGTACGAACGCGTGCTGTTGATTGCCTTGTACGCGGGGCGAATGATGCGCTTGCCCTCGACGATTTCCTCGAAACGGTGCGCTGCCCAGCCAGCCATGCGGGCCGTGGCGAACAGCGGCGTGTACAGCTCCTCGGGAATGCCGAGCATCGTGTACACGAGGCCCGAGTACATGTCGATGTTGGCGCAAATCGCCTTGCGCGAACCACGCGCTTCCTCGAAGAGCTCGGGGGTGAGACGCTCGATGGTCTCGATGAGCTCGAATTCCTGCTGGTACTCCGTGCCAGCCGCGAGATCGCGCGCGTACTTCTTGCAGATGACCGCACGCGGATCGCTCAACGTATAGACAGCATGGCCCATGCCATAGACGAGGCCGCTATTGTCGAAGGCTTCCTTCTTGAGGACGCGCCGCAGGTAATCGGCAACCTGGCCCTCGTCGCTGATGTCACGCACCTGCTCCATGAGATCACGGCGTTGCTCGCTGACCTTGATGTTTGCACCGCCATGACGCGGTCCTTTGAGCGAGCAGATGCCACCGGCGTATGCCGAGTACGCATCGGTGCCGCTCGAAGTGAGCACGCGCGTGGTGAAGGTCGAGTTATTGCCGCCGCCGTGCTCGGCATGCAGCATGAGCATGATGTCGAGCATGCGCGCTTCCTCGGCCGTGTACTGCATGTCGTGACGCAGCATGTAGAGGAAGGTCTCTGCAGTCGAAAGACCCGGCTTGGGCGGATTGATGTACATGGGGCTGCCAGGAACGGTGCGTTGGCGACTCGCCAGGTAGGACAGGGCAGCGATGCGCGGCAGACGGCTCAGGAGCTGAACGGCAACCTCGATCTCGTGGCGCTTGTTGATGGCATCGATCTCGTCTGCGCCATCGGCGGCGTAGAGCATGAGCACGCTGCGCGCCATCATGTTCATGACGTTCTCGGACGGGTAGTTCATGATGAGGTTGTTGACGAAACCATCCGGCAAATTGCGATAGCCATCGATGGCGGCATTGAAGCGCTCGAGCTCGGCACGCTTGGGCAGATCGCCCGCTATCAGGAGATACGCGAGCTCCTCATAACCCGAGCGGCCCTCGGTGGCAGCGGCATCGACAAGGTCCTCGATGTCATAACCGCGCAGGGTCAGACGTCCCTCATCGGGCACGCGCACGCCCTCGTCCGTGAGATAGCCATGCACGTTGGATATCGACGTGATGCCAGCCACGACACCCGTGCCATCGGCATTGCGCAGACCGCGCTTGACGTTGAAGTGGCTATAGTAGCTTTGGTCATAACCGCTATAGGCGCCGAAGTGCTGAAAGACCTCGGATTCCTTTGAATCTGACACGTGTTGCTCTTTCGCTTAGCATGCGCATGCGTGCTGCGCAGGGATTTGCAATGTAAGCGGCTATTATACTCCAGCATGATGCAGTGCCCGGTAACGGGAACGTGACATGTGGGCGAACCTACAGCTCGCGGCGGGATTCGATGGCGCGGCCAAGGGTGACCTCGTCGGCGTATTCGAGCTCTCCTCCCACGGGAAGGCCGCTTGCCAAGCGCGTCACGCGAATGCCCAGCGGCTTGATGATGCGGGCCAGGTAGCTCGCCGTAGTCTCGCCCTCGACATCGGGGTTCGTGGCGACGAGCACTTCCTCGACAGCCTCGGAGCCCAAGCGCGCCATAAGGTCGGCAATGTGCAAGTCCTCGGGCATCGAGCCTTCCATGGGATTGATGACGCCGCCAAGCACGTGATAAAGGCCCTGATAGATTCCCGTACGCTCGATGGCCTCGACGTCGCGCGGCTCGGCAACGACGCAGATGGTCGCAGCCTCGCGCTGCGGGTCCGAGCAAATCGCGCAGAGCTCGCCCTCGGCGAAGTTATGGCAACGCGGGCAAAGATGAATGGCCTTCTTGACGTCGACGATAGCCTCGGCAATGCCAAGCGCAACCTCATCGTCGCTAGTCAAGAGCCAGTTGAGTATGCGCTGCGCGGACTTGGGGCCAATGCCCGGCATGCGCTCGATCTCCTCGAGCGCATGTTGAATGGAAGCTTCCTTCTTCATGTGCGGCTAGAAAAGCCCGGGGATGTTCATACCGCCCGTGACGGCGCTCATGCGCTCCTCGACCATCGCCTGAGCATCGGCGATGCCCTCGTTGACAGCGGCGACGATCATGTCCTGCAGCATCTCGACGTCCTCCGGGTCGAGCGCCTCAGGGTCGATCTCGATGCTCTTGATACGCAGGTCGCCATACACGGTCGCAGTGACCATGCCACCGCCAGCCGTTGCCTCGACCGTCTCGCGTGCAGCCTCCTCCTGCACGGCCTGGATCTTGGCCTGCATCTTCTGAGCCTGCTTGAGCATCGCCTGCGGGTTCATTCCTTTAGCCATTGTGGCTCCTTATTCCTCGTCGTTTATCTCTTGTACTTTAACACCTGCTCCGAATGCGGAGAGGGCGTCGGCAAAATCGGCTGGCATCTCATCGACAGGAGTTGCCTGCTGCTCAGCCACCAGACTTTCGAAATATCCATCGTCTATCGGCGGGACATCATCGGCAATGCTCACGGGAGGCTCGCTCGTCAGCGGCGCCGGTTGGGCAGATAAGCCCGAGAACGACCCGATCTGGCAGCTGAAGTGCACCTCATGGCCAAGCACCTCGGCAAAGGCCTTGTTGATGATGGCCTTGGCATCGGGGCCGTTCACGATGCGCATCTGGAAGTCAGAGCCCGTAGGGAAGAGTAGCTGGTACTGCCCATCCTCCGTGGATAGCGAAACGCCCGAAAGCAACGCGCCCGTGGCCGCGTCTTCGCGCTTGACCACGGAAAGCAAGGCGGCAAGTAGGCGTTCGGGTGACATGTCGGCCGCAGGGGAGATTTCTCGACTGCGCTCGCTGTCGCTCGCTTCGCTCGAAATGACAGAGGGGGACGTGTCGGCCGGGATGGTGGAGGGTGCCGTCTCGTCCATGGCGACCGGGGATGGCTCCGACCCTTCCCATGGAGGGAGGTCATCGCTCACGGGACTGTCATTTCGACCGGAGTCGCCGTAAGGCGACGGAGTGGAGAAATCTCCCATGCCACTGTCCGCGACGGGCTCTAGTTGAGATTTCTCGGCTGCGTTCGAAATGACAGGTGCTGCCGCCATCGATGGCCTGAGCTCAAGAGCCTCGATGCGCTCGGCAAGGGCCTCGAGGGTGAGCTCGCTATCGGGCCGGGTAAGACGCGTCATCGCGATTTCGACGCTCAAACGCGCATCCGACGAGTTTCGCAGCTCGGCGACGAGCGCACCGCATATGTCAAGCGCGCGGGCAAGGCGGTCAACGCCGCCGAACTCGGTCGCCTGCTGCCTGTAGCGCTCGAGCTGTGCGGCCGTGCAGGCGACGATGCCATTCTCGCCTCCCGTGATGGCAGTCACGTAAAGGTTGCGCAGATGCGCCGCGAGATCACGGGCGAACTGCGAGAGATCGACACCGCGTCCCACGAGGTCGTTGACCCAGACGAAGCACGACGGCGTGTCGCGTCGCGCGATATATCCTGTTATCTCGAAGAGCGCCGCAATGTCGATTTGGCCGAACATGCGCGTGGCCTCGTCAAGCGTGATCTTGCCTTCGGTATAGACGCCGACCTGCTCGAGCGCCGTGGTGGCATCGCGCATGCCGCCGGCGGACTTCGCGGCGATGAACTCGAGCGCCTCGGGCTCGTATTCGAAGCCCTCACCCTTGCTGATGCGTTCGAGATAGCCCACGATCTCCTCGACGGAGAAGCGGCGGAAGTCGAAGCGCTGGCAGCGGGACTGGATGGTTTCGGGGACCTTATGCGGATCGGTCGTGCACAACACGAAGACGACGTGCTCGGGCGGCTCTTCGAGCGTCTTGAGCAGCGCGTTGAACGCCGCCGTCGACAGCATATGCACCTCGTCGATGATGTAGACCTTGAAACGGCCGCGCGTCGGGGCAAACCCCACGCGTCCGATGATCTCCTCGCGCACGTTGTCGACACCCGTGCGACTTGCGGCATCGAGCTCGAAGACATCGGGGTGCGTACCCTGGGCAATCTCGAGGCACTGCGGGCAGGTGCCATCGGGCTGTCCGTTTTGGGCCGACTCGCACAAAAGCGCCTTGGCGAGCAGGCGTGCCGACGTGGTCTTGCCTGTTCCGCGCGGCCCGCAGAACAGGTACGCATGGGCGACTGCGCCCTCCGAGATGGCGTTGATGAGCGTCTTTTCGACATGCTCCTGCCCGACGACGTCGGCAAACACCTCGGGACGATACTTGCGGTACAGCGAAAGAGCCATGAATCCTGCCTTCGTTCAACGATAAGCTTGCGGAGATTCTAACCCCGCGGCGCCTCAGTTTAGCATTCTGTCATGGCTTTCCGACGAGCGATCCGGACTCGGATGCAAAGCGTCATCGACATGCTATGCAAGCTTACGCACGTTCAGTTCCCGAACCATCCGAGAGCCATCTTCGCGTTCTTCGAGAATGGCAGCGCTCTCCCCCACCACGACATGCGGTAACGCCTGCCGAATATCATCGAGCAGCGCACGCGGAAATGCGATAGCAGGGCAATCGGGATCATAGCCGTAAACCACATGCCCGACAGAATCAAGCCACGCCCTGATCTCTTCCGCATCGGCACCATAGGCCTTTGCGCACTTCAGGAAGCCGTCTTCATCGAAATCGTACCAAGGATAGATCTGTCGAAGGTAAGCATCGGTGTAAAACCCCTTGTTCTGGAAATGAACTTGTGCCGTGTTTCTGTTGTCGGTGCTGCAATAGTGCACGCCAAGGCGCAATCCCTCATCTGCGGCAAAGCGCAGGAGCTCAAGCGCCTCTTTTTCGCTTCCCGCAACGGGGATACCTCCCGCATACCAGTAATCATGCGGGTACTTGCGCGACCGGTGGCGCAACTTGAACCCTCGACGTCTAAATTCTTCAGCATTGTGCAAGGGAAAGCAAAACTCAAGTAAGTTCATACCGCGAACGCCCATCGCATCGGCTTGCATCATGAGCGCCTTCATTTCATCGAGCGTTCCCGGCATCACCGGCATCTCTATGACGACGTCATCGATAAGCGAAACCGCCCGCTCGATATTGGCAAGTACAAGATTACGAGTGTCCGCTACGTCATCTGGTTTAACGCTAAACCTGATTTCATTGAGCCCGCATTCCTTCAGTTCCTCAAGCGTCGCTTTGTCAGCGAGTTCGCCGTTGGTATAGAGGCGTAAGTGCACATCGGGATAGAGACGGCGAGCAAGGCCAAGGAAGGACAGTGCCTGCTCTTTGTTTAAAAGGGGCTCACCGCCCGTTATGGCAAGACAATCGTAATGCGCACCTGCCCTGTGCGCCTGCTTGAGTTCAAGTTCTATATCGCGTTTTTGGATTTTAAAGCGATCCTTGTGGGGCTGGTTTTCGTTGAAGCAGAAGTAACAGTTCCTGGTGCACCGCAAGTCAACGAACACGGATCCCGTGTTCTTGCCCGTCCGACAAGCTAGGCATGCGCGCGAAATCCATTGTCTCCAGACTGACGCTCCTCCGTTTTCGCAATGGCACAGACAGGCATCGTTAAAGTGCTCACGCACGAGGCGCGGCGAGGACTCCCCTTGTTCGAAGGGCACGCCGTATTTTTCCATATCGCGCTCGAAGCGATTCTCATCCGCGTCAAACGCGCTGATACGTTCCCAAATATCCATAACGCCTCCCGCCGTCAGGCCCCATCGCTCTCACGCTATATCGCATCACGCGAATTGCCCTCGCCGGGCGCGAGCAATGAGCCGCATTTGCGACACACCGTAGCGCTTGGACCATTGAGCTCGCCGCATTTAGTGCAATAGCCCGGCACGTCGTCTAGCGCAAGCTGATTCTTCGGTGCCTCCCCACGACACCTTCCGCAATTGCAGCAGGCATATCCACACATTGTCACTCCGCTCTCGAGAAAGGCGAAGAGGCCCGCATAGCCAGATGCAGACCCCAACGCCAATTCGAACCCCCGATAGTCTACAGGGGACGTTTCTCCAATCTCTCTTCGTAGCTGTTAATCCATGGCTGGATCTTCTCGAAGGCAGAGCCCATCGACAAAACCCCCATGTCGTTGTAACGCTGACCTATAACCTGCATGCCGACGGGCGACCCGTCCTGCGCGAAGCCCGCGGGAATCGACATCGCGGGATGGCCCGTAAAGTTACAGAAATACGTAAGGCACCACCCGATGAGCGGCTCCACTCTCTGCCCATTGACCTCACGCACGAGCGTGTCCCTGTCGGGGTCGTTCGCAGGCGGATTGCAAGCGTTGGTAGGTGAAACGATGAAGTCAAACTGCTCGAAAGCGTCTTGCATCGCATCGAACACCTCAGTCCTTATGGTGTCGTTTCTAATGAGATCCTTATATCCACGCGCATACGAATCCATCGTCCAGTACATGAGCTCGTGGCTCAGATCCTCCGGATAGTCGCGGATGAGGTCGATACCCTGCTCCTTCCACGCCATTATCGATTCGCTATTGACGATTGACACGAGCTGGCACCATGCCTCGGCAAGCTCGATATGCGAGCGCCCCTTGAGTGAGAAATCGAGCGGCTCGACGATGGCGCCGGCCTCCTCGAAGCGCTTCGCCGCTTTCTCGACAATGGCCGCAACCTCGGGATCAACAGGATAGATGCCGAAGTCCGATGTGAAGCCAATGCGCTTGCCTTCGATGGATACGTCGAGCGCTTCGGTGAAGTCGATGTGCCCCCAGTCGATGCTGAAGGGATCGCGGGGATCGTAATACGTCATCTCCGTAAGCGCGCGAGCGGCATCCTCGATCGTGCGCGTCTGCGCGCCGTCAAAACAAAAGGGATGACTCGTTCCAAAGCCATCGGGACGGGGCGAATTCGACACGAGCCCAAGAGATGGCTTGTATCCCACGATGCCACACCAGGCAGCGGGAATGCGTATGGAGCCTCCACCATCGGTACCTTCGGCAATGGGCAAGAGCCCATCGGCGACTGCCGCAGATGAGCCGCCGGATGAGCCGCCAGAGTTGAAACCAACCTTGAACGGCGTGCTGGTGGCACCATAGAGCTTGTTATCGCACGTCCCGCGAAACGCGAGAGAAGGCGAGTTGGTCTTTCCGACGAAGATAGCCCCCGCATCGATCATCGACTTGGTGTAGGTCGAATGACAAACGTCTATGATGTCCTTGACGGCGGGGATTCCGCCGCAGCTTCCCTTCCAGCCAGGAAGCACCGGCGTGAAATCTTTGGCCGCGGTCGGAATGCCAAAAAACGCACCCTGGGCCTCCCCGGCCATGAGCTTTTGCTCGGCCTCCTTCGCCTTGAGACGCGCGCCCTCGAAATCCACATCGACTAGCGCGTTGATGCTTCTGTTGCGCCTTTCGATACGATCGATGAAATAATCCATGACCTCAACTGGAGACAGGTCCTTGGCCATAATCTTGCGATGGATATCAGACGCGCTCATGAAGCTGATGTCTTCCACTTTGCTCACTCCTTTCGAATTCATGCTATGCGATTACCGATCACGCGCTCCCCATCAAGCGAGACCCATGAGGGTGCAGACGGCCGGAATAATCACGGCAACAAGAATGATGGCGGCAACACTTGGAATCCAGCCCGCCTTGAACTGGTCGAGCGGCGAGAAGTACTTCCGGTCACTCGAATAGGCGACGTATACGCATAGGTCGAGCGGCAGCAGAAATGCGGCACACGAGAAGACAGCGCACAAGAAGATCGCGGCCGTAACGTTTCCGCCGAGGCTTGCGACCAGGGTGCAAATCGGAATCGTGATAAGGCCCGCGACCGCAGCGCCTGCCGGTAGGATGTTATGGAATATGCAGGCAAAGGTGGCCGCGATGAGCAGGACGATGATTACCGGAAGACCGCTCATGGGGCCGAAAATGGCTCCGACCAGCCAAGCCATCGAACCCGTAGCCATCATGCCGGCAACGACACAGCCCACGGCCCAGTTAAGCATCACGACCTGCCAAGGACTTTCGTCGCAATACTGCTTGAACGAAACGCATTTGAAAGGCGGAAGGAAGAGCAGGCCGAGGGCAACGAGGCCGACGACGACAATGTCAAAAGCGGGAACCCACGAACTTGCAAACCACAGGATCATGGAGGCGAGGATGACGAGCATTCCCCAGATTTCGTTCTTGGTAAAGCCGGGGAGAGCCTGATGCTCCTCCTTGATGCGAACGAGCGCATCCTCGCTGATCGGCTCGGGCTTGAAGACCTTGACGAGCACGATCCAGGTAATCGGCAGCAGCACGATGTTCGCGATGACGCCCAAAATCATCCAGTTGGCAAACGTGATGGTGACACCCGTAGCCTGCTCGGCGAATCCCATGGCGAGAACGTTTACGACACTTCCAACCGGCGTGAGGTAACCGCCGATATAGGAAGCAAACACGATGCCGAGAATAAGGGACTTTGCCAGAGGCGACTTGCCACCCCAGGGCGTCTTGTTCTCGTCAAGAATCTTATAGGCAAAGGGCAACATCATCAGGACGAGCACGAGATCATCGATGACCGCCGACAGAAGCGCCGTCGCAAGCATGAGCCCAGCGAGTATCTTTTTCGAATCGTTCTTGGCCCAGCTAAGCACGCGAGCGATAATGCGCAGGGATATCGACGAATACTGCACGAACAACGCAAACGCAAAGCATGACAGGCAGAGCACCATCGCGACACTCACGCCTCCTGCCCACGTTTCCCCTGGCGTGAGAATCCCCAGGATGGGAACCGCAGCCGCGAACAGCCATGCCGTGATTAAGATAGGGATCGCTTCGGTAATCCATAGCAAAATTGCCGCGAGCAAAAGGCCGATGAGCATCTTTCCGGCAAATGACAGGCCTTCCGGATTTGGAATGAAGATCGTTATCACCACAATGGCTATCGCTATCGCGACAACGCAAATTTTGAACGATGTCTTTTCTCTCATCACATATCACTCCCCAAGTGATTAGTTGATTTATTGGAGCTGCCCCACCGAGAGGGAGGGACAAAACTGACGGGGCAGCTCCTCTGGAATGAGCGGCGACCGAACCCCAGACATGCCGATCAGCCGCGAAAGGCACGGATGCTAGAGCGCGAACAGGACCTTCTTCGAGCCGGCTTCGATGTTCTGGGCAAGCTCGTCGATGGTGCCGTACTCCATGCACTTGGCCTGGCAGTGCTGCACGCACGTCGGCAGCTTTCCCATGGCGACGCGCTCTGCGCAACCAGCGCATTGCGAGGTGAGCGCGGGCAGATACGACAGCTGCCATTTGCCGTCGCCGTACTCCCACGGCCCGATTTCCTGCACGAGGATTCCGGTCTGGCCAATTGGAAGGCCGTTGTGCATCTGGCATGCCATCTCGCAGGAATGGCATCCCGAACACCATTCGGTGTCGATCATGATTCCGTACGCCATCTTCTATTCACCTTCCTCGACCTTGTAGAGCTTGCAAATGGACGTCTTGTAGTTGGCGCCAAAGCCGCTCTTGCCACATGACATCGGGACCAGATTGTTGATGTTGACGTCAAAGACGTCGTAGAGGTTCTCGGGGTCTGCCTCGGGGAACCACCATCCGTGATCACACGACACGACACGCGGATCGACTATCGGCGTAATCTTGATGGTTCGCTTTGCCCGGCCGAGTGGGTTTTCCACCCAGACCCACTCTCCTTCAGTAAAGCCGTATTCAGCCGCAACGTCAGGATGCACCTCGATATAGGGCCACGGGTTCATGCGGCGCAGGCGCTCGATCTGACGATGCTCCGAGTGGAACGAGCTCCAGCGTCTGGCGCCCGTGGTGAGCACGAACGGATACTCGTTCATGAGCTCGGGGGTGGATAGCGGCGAGGGGTCCGGCTCGTCGTAATACGGCATGGGATCGAGGCCGCAACGGTTGTAGAAAGTGGACCAGAGCTCGATGCGACCCGTCGCCGTGTTGAAGCCGGGTTGCCCGTCAAAGCGGAGCTTGCCGGTCTCGTAGCGACGGTACTCGAAGGGCAGGTAGAGCGGTGCCTTTTCACGCAGCTCCTCGAAACTCATGCCCGTGCTCTCGATCATCGAGGAGAGCATGTCGGGCACGTTGTCCCAGGGCCACGCCTCGGGATTCAGGCGCTTTCCGATCAGGAGGTTGATCTCCGCATCGGATTTGGCCTCTCCGATCTGCGTGACCTTGTTGATGACCTCGCCACGTTGCAAGCCGTCACCAAGACGTAGGCCGTCCTTTTCCGGATAGGTGCATGCTGGGAGCACGACATCGGCCGCCGCCATGGCCGTCGG
Source organism: Coriobacteriia bacterium (assembly GCA_003149935.1). Classification (NCBI taxonomy): domain Bacteria; kingdom Bacillati; phylum Actinomycetota; class Coriobacteriia; species Coriobacteriia bacterium. The sequence goes on from QAMH01000008.1 coordinate 57,063, forward strand.
TGTCATGAAGAGGTCGACAACGACATTGAAGTCAAGGCGAAGCAGACCCTCGAGCACCCGCTTGGGACTTGCCGCCATGCAGGCGATGGCATTGTTGGTCTGCAGCCACGCAGCGTGCATCTTGTAGGGTTTGTCAGTCAACAGCGTCTCGAGGAGCGAGTCGTTGGACGCGACCTGGAACCCAAGCTTGAGCAGCGGGTAGTCATCAAGACCGATGCGCTTTGCCTTCTGCTCCTCGCTCAAGAGCTCGCCTCCCCAACCACCGGAATACGCGATGAGCTCGACGGGGAAGATGTTGCTGCCGGGAACGTCCACGTTACCCGTGATCTGGAACAGGCCGACAATGGCCTGACCCGCGGGCAGGGCTTCCTTCACCATGTCGACGGCCAGGCCCCACTGCATTGCGCAGGGCTTGCTCGTGGCAAGCAGGCGCGCGGCGCGGACAATCTGGTCTTCGGGAACCCAGGTAATCTCAGCCACCTTGGAGGGCGGGTATTCCTGCACGCGCTCCTTGAGCTCATCGAATCCGTAGGTCCATCGATCGACGAAATCGTGATCGTAGAGGTCCTCGTTGATGATGACGTTCATCATGCCAAGCGCGAGCGCGGCGTCGGTACCGGGACGTAAGCGTAGATGCTCCTCCGCCTTGAGCGAAAGCCAGGTGACGCGGGGGTCGACCATCATGATCTTCATGCCGCGCTTCATGAGGTCGATGACCCAATGCCCGAAGAAGCCATCCGAATTTGCACGCAGAGGATAGTTTCCCCAGATGACCATCATCTGGGGCATTTGCCAGTTGGGATTGTCATAGCGATCCGGGAACTGCTGGGCGCAGTCAGCCACCGTGTAACTACCGCAAGTCGCTGCCATGCCAGCCACGCGGGGGAGATAGCACGCATTGCCGGATAGGGCGAAGCAGCAGTAGTTGGGCGAACCGTATGACCACGCGATGCGCGTAATCCAACTCGAGATGTCACGACCGGTTCCCTGCCCGAAAAGCACCGTCTCGGCACCGTACTTGTCTCGAATCTCGATGAGGCGCTCCGAGACGTAATCAATCGCCTCGTCCCAGCTCATGCGCTCCCATCTATCCTTTCCGCGGTCCTCCTTCGCGCGCTTCATGGGATAGAGCAGGCGGTCCTTGTGGTTGGTCACCTCGGGAAGGTCCAGACAGCGTATGCACAGGCGACCATCGTTGTAGGGATTCTCGGGATCTCCCTCGACACGGGCGAGCTTGCCGTCGGCATCGGTGTAGAGCAAGACGCCGCAGCCCAAATGGCAACCCGGTCCCGTCCATGCGCTACCACGTGTAACGGTATACTCCCCTTCCTGGTACTGCCATGGCTTCTCATGCGGAACTTCCATGTATCCTTTGTCTTCCATATTCGTATCCTCTCCTCTTGTCCAGCCTTGCTAAGCCAGATACGATGGATGAGACCCGTTCCACTGCGCCGGCGTTAGAATTCGTGGGGCGGGCTCGGCTGGCATGCACCATAGAGCCGGGGTCTCCCGTGGGGAATCGGCTAAAATCATGCTTGCTCGAAAAGACCCTGGAAAAAGGGTGAAACCACTTGGAAGAGCACTATGGAAAAAAGTACTAAACCTTCGTATGAGCAGGGAGAACAGGGCAACGTCCCCATCCTGTTCTACATCAGCTTCGGGTTCTCGTTCTTCTGGATGCTCTTGCTAGTCGGACTGCTCAATAACTCCGTCGCGCAGGCTCTTGGCGCTCCCGCTCCCACTCTCATGCCAACACCGGCGGCGCTTTGTCTCGGACTCGTCGTCGCGAATCTGGCCACATCGTTCAAATGCGACTATTTCTCCACCAAAATCGGAAATGGCATCCTGAACGCGATGTCCGTCATAGGGCCGCTGGTGCCGAGCGGCGTCCTCGTTTACGCCATCATCGCGCAAGCGCAGCTCCCGATGCCGGTCAATGACATCGCCTGGGGCATCATGGGGCTTGGGATAGGATGCCTTCTCGCAATCTGGTCAGAGATACTCGAGGGATTCACGAAGAAGTTCTCGTCAAGGGTCGCCGCCGTGTCCGTAATCATCGGCGCGATACTCTATTTCATGGTGTCGAATATCGAGCTTCCGCTTAGCATCTGCGCGGTCTGCCTGGCAGCGCCAGCAAGTCTGACGCTACAGTACTTCTTGCGCGGGGAAGTTCCGCCGATAGAGTTCGTGTCCCGTGCCGAATCCTTGAAGCGGCATAAGCTCACCTGGCCGATTGACGTTCTCAACTGCCTATACGGAGCCGTCTTTGGCCTGGCGTTGTGCATGCTCTCGCAGTCTCTGGACGATGTGTTCACGTTTGCGGGAATCGCTCTGGCTGCAACCATCGGTGGCCTCATTATGATTTTCGTGTTTAGCAAGAACAGGGAAAAGATGATGCACGGATCGGTGCAGAGAAAGATCTTTCCCGCCCTCGTGATCGGACTGCTCCCGATGCCCTTCGTGGACGGAGGCCTGCAGACCCTGTGCCTGCTCGTCATCCTCGTGAGTTTTGTATGCCTCGTAATCGTCGATTTGGACGCTCTTTATCTGCTCACCAAGAAATACCATGTCGGCGCGCTCTATCTTATAGGCCGTGGGCAAAGCCCCATCTTTCTCGGCGTCGGCCTGGGCTACCTGCTCGCCTTTATCTCGATGTCAAGCGGAGCATTTGATAGCGGCCAACTTTCGCTCATATCTCTTGTCCTGGTCATCGCCTTGTCCTTGTCCGTATCGTTCATCGACTTTGACAAGGACCACCTCGAGGACGAACGGGAACCTCAGGGAACGACGCCCGCGATAACCGAGGATGCCTTGGGGCGCATGCCGTGGGAAGCAAAATGCGCGGTCATAACGGAAAAGTACGACCTTTCCACCCGGGAAGCCGAAGTGTTTACCCTGCTTGCCCGTGGCCGTGGAACGACATACATCCAGGAAAAGCTCTTCATTTCTCCCCACACCGTGAAAACGCATGTCTACAAGATATATCGCAAGCTTGGCATCAACTCACGCGAAGAGCTCATCACGCTCGTGGAGGAAGAGCCCCTTGACGGAGGCGCTCACAGCGAGGAGTAGGTCTCCGCAATCTCTGATCTTCCAAGGCGCGCGGCTCATCTCAGAAACGGCGCCCTGGCAAGACGTCTGCCCGGAGACGTTGCTTCAGCAGGGGCGGGAATGGGAAGTTTTGCGGGTTATGGCGGCCCGTAACGGCCATAGGTCGCAAAACGTAACGGGAACGGGAAGTTCTGCGGGTTGTGGCGCGCGTCATGGCAGTCGCCGACGACCGTCCGTAGCCTATATATGTGACGTTTGGGCACGCGCGTCGCGCATAGCGTTACTCGACGTCCGCGCTATTCCGCAGCTTCCTTCTTCTTCCCGGCGCTCATCTTGGCCTTGATGAGGCCGGCAACGGTGGGGATAAACGAGATGACCACGATGCCAATGATGACAAGCTCGAAATGGTCCTGGACAAAGGGCACGCCGCCGAAGAAGTAGCCCAGCAGCGTGAACAGGCACACCCAGGTGACACCGCCGAGTACGTTGAACAGCGTGAAACGCCCGAAGTGCATCTCGCCCATGCCTGCCAGAAACGGCGCAAAAGTGCGGATGATCGGGAAAAAGCGCGTAAGGAATACGGCAATCGAACCATACTTGTCGAGCATGGCCTGCGTCTTTTCGATGCGCTCGGGCGTGAGCGCCTTGACGCGACCACTTGCCACGATAGCCTGACCCACCTTGCGGCCAATCCAGTAGTTGGAGGTGTTGCCCAGGATGGCGGCAATCGTCATGAGAATGATGAGCACGAAGATGTTGAGGCCACCACCATCGGCCGCGAAAATGCCCGCGCAGAAGAGCAGCGAGTCGCCCGGCAGAAACGGCGTGACGACCAGGCCCGTCTCGACGAAGATGATGAGGAACAACGGCGTGTAAACCCACACGGGACCCAGCTCGATGATCCACTGCGCGATGAATCCACGCGGATCACGTAGTAGGTCGATGAAAAACTGTATTACTTCCATTGCTCCCTAACTCACACAACAAGTGCGCCGTATGGACTTGGGCGCCCACCAGAGGCCCCTTATGGCTGCTTCCTCCCGGACCTGACCAGGTTCGGGACATGATGCCGCCCAAGCCCATGCGACGCACTCGCAAGCGTTGGAACATTGTAGCGCTTGATGGCAATGGAGATGCGTAAAATACATGTAAAGTGGCTGCCTACTCGACAGCAGCGTCACCCTCGGCCACCGCGCCATTGGCCGATGGCTCGGCATCGCCATTGTTCGAAACCTTATCGAACACGGTGGTCTTCGTACCACCCGCTCCATCGCTCTCGTCGAGCGTGAGCTGCTGGTCGTTGTTGCCGAAGCTGTACTTTGCCTCGCCTGTTGCATCGCCTGACTTGTAGGTGATGGTCTTGGAGCCAGGGTCGATCGTGTAATCAAAGGTGTTGCCGACAAGCTTGAACTTATCCCCCGAGAAGACGACCGTGACCTCTGTGTCCTTGATCTTCCACTCGCCCACGAGCTCGTTGGCATCTGACGACCCGCATGCCGCAAACGCGAACAGGCAGGTACAGGACATGATCGCCGCGATAAAGCATGCGATAAGGCGTTTTTTAATCATGTCGTGCTCCTTTGCTTGGATCGTCACGTACGAATCGGGCTAAGTGTACCCGTAGACTTAGTCTTCGTCCTCGTCATCGTCAAAGGACAGAAAATCGTCATCTGACTTTGACGCGGGCTTATGCCGCTCGGGGAAAAGCAACTTGGTTCGACGCTCGAGAATGATGGCAATCAGCAGAAAGAGGAGCAGGCCAACGCCAATGATGAGGAGAACGCCCCCCGTCAAACCAAAGTATGCGAAGTATTCGTCGAACATGCTCTCTCCCAGCTAAAAGTCACGGGTCGCATGGTACCGCAAAACGCGCCGTGAGAGGTATACTTGCTCGCAACACATTTCGAACGGCACAACGCGCGCACGCACAGGAGGAACAATGCTCGACATTCGCTTCATTCGCGAGAACCCCGACGCCATCGAAGAGGCTCTGAAGAATCGCCATGCAAAATGGGATTACGACGAGTTCCGTCGCCTCGATGAAGAACGCCGCGAAATCATCCAGAAGGTCGAGTCCCTCAAAGCCGAGCGCAACACCGTCTCCAAGCAGATTGGCGCCATGCTCAAGGAGGGCAACGCCGAAGAGGCCGAAAACGCCAAGATTCGCATGCGCGACGTCGGTGACGAGATCAACAATCTTGATGGCGCCCTCGTGGCTATCGAGGAAGAGCTCAACGGCCTCACCTATTCCATTCCCAACATTCCCGGCCCCAACACGCCCATCGGCGATGACGAGGACGATAATCCCGAGGTACGCCGCTGGGGCACGCCGCGCGAGTTCGACTTCGAGGCCAAGGCGCATTGGGACCTCGGCCCTGAGCTCGGCATCATCGACTTCGAGCGTGGCGTGAAGCTCGCCCACGCGCGCTTCTACGCACTGCATGGTGCCGGTGCCCGCCTCGAGCGCTCGCTCATCAACTTCATGCTCAACGAGCACATCAAGTGGGGGTCGACCGAGTGGTGGGTTCCCGCGCTCGCAAACAAGGAGACCCTCACCGGCACGGGCCAGTTGCCCAAGTTCGAGGAAGACCTCTTCAAGACGACCGAGGGGCTCTACCTCATCCCCACGGCCGAGGTCATGCTCACCAACCTGCATGCCAACGAGGTGCTCGACGGCGCGGAACTGCCCATCCGCTACTGCGCATACACGCCATGCTTCCGCGAGGAGGCGGGCAGCGCCGGTCGTGACACGCGCGGCATCATTCGCGTGCACCAGTTCGACAAGGTCGAGATGGTACGCTTCGCCAAGCCGGACGAATCCGACGCCGAGCTCGAGAACATGACCTCCTGCGCGGAGAAAATCCTGCAGGAGCTGGGCCTTCCCTATCGCGTCATCAGCCTTTGCACGGGTGACCTCGGCTTCTCGGCCCGCCAGACTTACGACCTCGAGGTGTGGTTGCCGAGTTACGGCGCGTACAAGGAGATTTCGAGCTGCAGCAATTGCGGTGATTTCCAGGCACGTCGTGCCAACATCAAGTACGTCGACGAGGACGGCAGGAAGCGCTTTGCCCACACGCTCAACGGCAGCGGCTTGGCCGTCGGGCGCACGATGGCTGCCATCATCGAGAACTACCAGAACGCCGACGGCACCATCACGGTTCCCGAAGCGCTGCGTCCGTACATGGGCTGTGACGTGATCACCGCGCAGTAAACGGAGGGGGCACGCGTCATGAACATCATCGTCGTGGGCTGCGGTCGCGTCGGAAGCCATCTTGCGACCCTGTTGTCCGAAGATGGCCACAACGTTTCGGTCATCGACCGCAACGCCGACTCGTTCAAGAACCTCGGGCGCGACTTCAACGGCCGCATCGTGCGCGGTATCGGCTTCGACGAGAGCGCCCTCATGGACGCCGGCATCGACGAAGCTGACGTCATTGCCGCCGTCACGAGCAACGATAATGCCAATCTCATGATCGCGGAGGTTGCACGACGCATCTATGAGGTCCCGCATGTCATCACGCGTCTCTACGAGGCGCGTCGCGAGAAGACCTATGCGCAGCTTGGCATTGACTTCGCCTGCGGAACAACACTCGTAGCCGAGGAGATCTTCTCGAAAATCCAGTCGGGTCATGGTCATCACATCGACACCTTCGGCAGTTACGAGCTAGCACGCTTCGCCTTCAACCTCGAGGATGACACTACCATGTCATGCAGTGAGCTTGAAAAGGACTACGATGCGCGCGTCGTCGCCGTCGAGCATGACGACGAGACCATCCTCCCCTCGCAGGATACGATTCTGCATGATGGCGACGTGGCCATCGTTTGCGTCGCCCGCGAGGACTTCGGCCGTCTTTCGCGCTTTATCAGGAGCTGATCGCATGTTCATCGTCATTAGCGGTGGGTCAACCACGGCAGAGTACCTCATCTCGATGATGCTTGAGCAAAACCACCGCATCACCCTCATCGAAGAGGACCGCGAAACCATCGATCACCTTGCCGACACCCTGCCGCCCGAGGTGCTCATCATCGAAGGCGACGGCACCGATTCGGCCGTGCAGCTCGACGCCGGTGTCGATGACGCCGACCTCTTCGTCGCGCTCATGGGCCATGACGAGACGAATCTCGTGGCTTGCGAGATCGCCATGACCGCGTTCAACGTGCCGCGCTGCATCGCGAACGTCAACAACCCCAAGAACGGCCGTATCTTCCACGAGGTGGGCATCGAGCCCGTTTCGTCGACCGAGCTCATTGCGCGCATGGTCGAGGAGGAGGCCATCGTCGGCGATATGCGCATGGTGTTCTCGCTGCGCGAGGGTGACATCGTGATGGTCGAGACGAAGCTGCCCGCCAAGATGCGCCACAAGGGCGGCGTGCGCGTGGCCGACATCCCCTTCTCGCACGATACGCAGCTCATCGCCGTCATTCGCGATGACGAGTTCGTGATGATCACGGGCGATACGGTGCTGTATCCGGGCGAGACCATCATCGCCGCAACCAAGAGCGATGCCGAGGAAGAGTTCCGTAACATCATCAGACATCTATAGAGCGAGGAGATTTCTCGACTCCGCTTCGCCCCGCTCGAAATGACAGGGCGTCCGCTACCTCGGGGTTTCGGAAGTTGCTCTGGAATCAGTCCGGGATTGCTCCTGATTTAGTCCGAAAACGTACAGATTGTCGGGGTGGTTGGCTCGGTGCCATCCGTCGCATAGTCATGTCTCCAAAACCGAAGGCTTCGGAGGAGAGATGACCAAGCAACGAAAACAGGCGCTCATCGCAGGAGCATGTGGCATTATCGCCGCACTCTGCGTATTTGCCTATACGGCAACGATTCAGTCCGAGGCGTCCATGGCACGTGCGTCGGCGATTCGCAGCTACGGCGGGGAGCGTGCCGAAGTCCTCGTGGCGAACAAGACGATTCCCATCGGCGGCACCATCGACGAGTCCAACACGAGCGTGCAGGAATGGCTGGTCGATTTTCTGCCCCAGGGGCAAGCGGCACAGAGCTACGAGGAGCTTCAGGGCCTCGTCGCGCAGACGGAGATTCGCGTGAACGAGCCCGTGCTGCTCGAGCGTGTCGGTGATGGCTCATCGCGCATCACCGTGCCAGACGGCCTGGCAGCTGCAAGCGTCGCATCCGATGACGTGCTCGCAGTAGGTGGTGCGATACGCGCCGGTTCGGTTGTGGACGTCTACGTTGAAGCCTCGTCAGGAGAGATCACGATGCTCGGCGAGCATATCCTCGTCCTTGAAACGAGCACGCTCGAAGACAGCAAAGAGAAGCAAATCTCCTGGGTCACGCTCGCCGTCAGACCCTCGAGCGTGAGCGACCTCCTCGCAGCGGCCTCGAAGGGAACCATCCACTTCGTCCTCCCTGGCAATAGCGCGGCAAACCAGGAGGACTGACATGAGGGACATGGTATCCAGCACATATTCCGCGCAGGGCACACGACGTGCTCCGCTCATCACGCTCATATCGGCGAGCGGCGGGGTTGGCAAGAGCACGATTGCACTCATCATCGGCCACCTGGCAGCAGCACGTGGCATCAAGACCGCTATCGTCGAGGGTGACCTGCAATTCGGCGACATGGGCTTCTGGCTCGGGCTCGATGTCAAGCTCTCCTCGCTCGCACAGGGCGAGGGCTGTATCCCCGTGCCCATCTCGGCACAACTCGACCTTTTCAAAGCACCCGCCTTGCCCGAGGTCGCCGAAGAGATATCGGATGCGGTGGCCCGCGTCGTCGAAAACGCCCGGGCAAACTATGATCTCATCATCGCCGATACCGGGCAGTTCTGGTCGGGGCTCACGGGCGAACTCCTGTGCAATTCCGAGCTCGTACTGCTCGTCATGGACCAGCGCAGGGCATCGGCGTACGGCGCCATCAAGGCACTCGAGCTCTGTCAGCGTCTCGGCATCCCCCTCGCACGCATCGCACACATCTTCAACCGCGCCTCGGGAATCCCCCGCAGCGAGATAAAGCGCATCGAAGACTCGCTCGGCTGCGACGAGCTCTTCAGGCTCGCGGACGGCAAGGCATCGGTCGAAGCCCTCGTTGGCGCGAGGCGTATCGAGGAGCTCGTCGAAGACGCAGCGGCGCCCGTGCCCGATGTCGAACAGCTTCTCGCCAAGCTTCTCCCCCGCGTTGGCGTCGAGTTCTCACCTGCCGAGCACAGAAAGACGAGGCGATTCTTCGCATGAGACTCGGCGATTACATACGGCAAAGCCCGCAAACTGCGGCAGATGGGGCACCGGGCGCAGTCTCCGAGAAGACTCATGCGCACCTACGCGAGCTGCTGTACCGCGAAGTCCCGAGCGAGCGCATCGCGCAGCTCCTAAACCAGGGACGCGAGCATGCGCGACAGGAGCTCGCCGTCTGCATCGAGCAGATTCTAAGCGCACATGATTTCGCACCCATGGGCGATGTCGATCGTGCCGTCCTCATCGAGCGCACGCTCGACATGGTGCTCGGCCTGGGCCCCATCGAAAAGATGCTCAAAGATGACTCAATCACCGAGATCATGGTCAACGGGCCCCACTCCGTCTTCTTCGAGCGCGACGGCATCGTATGCAAGAGCAACGAGCACTACGATTCCGAAGAGCAGCTGCGTCTCGTCATCGACCGCATCGTCTCACCACTCGGCAGACGCGTCGACGAGCAGTGCCCTCTCGTGAACGCCCGCCTTCCAGAGGGACATCGCGTCAACGTCGTCATCCCTCCCCTTTCGATGAGCGGAAGCACGCTCACTATTCGCAAGTTCCGCAAGCGCTCCTTCACGCTTGACGAGCTGGTCGGGTTGGATGCGCTCACATCAGAGATGGCGCAGCTGCTTGCCTGGGCCATACGCGCGCGCAAGAACATTGCCGTCTCGGGCGGTACAGGTGGCGGCAAAACAACGCTGCTCAACGCGCTTTCACGCCTCATCCCCCACGAGGAGCGCGTCATCACGATCGAAGACAGCGCCGAGCTCAGGTTCGACCAGCATCCACACGTCGTCCGGCTCGAAGCGCGGCTTGCCAACGCCGAGGGCCGGGGCATGGTCACCATACGCGACCTCGTCACCAATGCACTGCGCATGCGCCCCGACCGCATCATCGTTGGCGAGTGTCGTGGTGCCGAAGCACTCGATATGCTGCAAGCCATGAATACGGGGCATGACGGATCGCTCACGACCCTGCATGCCAACTCGCCTGCCGAAGTCATCCCGCGTCTCGTGATGATGGTCCGCTATGGTATGGACCTCCCCATCGAAATCATCGAGGAGCAGGTCGCATCGGCACTCGACCTCATCGTGCAACAGGACCGTCTCTCGGGCGGTAAACGCCGCATCACGCAAATTGCCATGCGCGGCAAAGACACCGGTTCCGCGCGCAAAAGCCAGCGTTTCACGCCAATCGTGCACTGGGACCGACGCATGCAGCGCTACGACTGGAGCGGTTTGCCTGCATGGATCGAGGAGCTTCCCTTCATGAACGTTGCGAGCGAAGAGGAGGTGGCACAATGGGTGCAATCAGTGCAATGCTGCTAATCGCAAGCATGATCGCGGCCTTCCTCTGCGTCCGGAAAGCCGTGCCTTTGCTCGCGCATCTGCGGCGTGCCCTGCCACTCGCGCACGTTGACAGGCGGCTTGTGCTCGAGGATGCCAAAAGCCGCATTGCCTCGACCAGACTGCTGGCTCCCATCCTGGGAAAGGCCCGTGAAAAGAAGCGTGCCGAAGGGCTGCAGAAGGGCATGCCCGAGCTTTTGCGCCTGCTCTGCATCGCGCTCGACTCAGGATCATCGCTCGTCATGGCGCTACGCTACGCGGCGGACAACTGCGATGAGCCCCTCGCCGGCGAACTCAAGCGCACGGTTTGGGATCTCGAATCTGGCCAGGGTTTCGACGAGGCACTCGAGAAGTTGCGCGCCCGAACAGGCGGCTCGGAGTTCGCGTACCTGGCCGTCGCCATGGAGATTCAGCACCAGTCCGGCGGCAGCCTCACGACTATACTCAAAAACGTCTCGACACTGCTCCAGCAAGCCGCAGAACTCAAGGAAGATCTGCGCACCAAGACCGCGCAAGGACGCCTCTCGAGTCGCATCGTCGCTCTCATGCCCTTTGCGCTGCTCGGCATTCTCTCGGTCTTCTCGCCTGGATATCTGACGGGCTTTCTCGCATCCCCGCTCGGCATATGCCTTTTCGCGCTTGCGATGTTACTCGAAGCGACGGGCATACTCCTCGTGCGACGTGCGCTTGCCATCGACTTCACGGTCGACCTCGAGGAGATGGTATAGATGCTTGCCATCCTGCTTCGCCTTTCTGCATGCCTGCTCGCCTGCGCGTGCGCATGCCTCTGCGTGCGGCTTGCCTGGACGCGCATCAAGCTTGTGGCACAACCGCAGCGGGCCGTGAGCATCGAAGACATTCTGCGTGATCCCACCTTGAGCTTTCTGGTGTTTTGCGGCGCGGGCATCGTCATCTCCTACGCCACGTCTCTTTGGCTGCTCGTACCCTGCATCGCCCTCGCCTATGTGCTCTCGCGTCGCGCCCCGACCATGCTCGACGCACGACGGACACGCGAGTTACGCAGCGCCTGCGACGAGCAAGTCGACGTGATGGCAGACATTGTCGCCATGGGCGTGCGTGCCGGCCTGTCCTTCGATGCGGCGCTCGACTTGTACTGCACCAAATTCGATAACGCACTCGCTCGCCACTTACGCGAGACACGGCTCGAATGGAAGAGCGGGTTGGCCTCACGCAAGGAAGCCCTGGCCGCGCTCTCGTCCCGCATCGGATCAAAAGCACTCAAGCGCTTCTCCGAGACGTCCTTGCAGGCCATCCACCACGGATCCCCGCTCGCCGACATGCTGGGACGCTTCTCCGCCGATGTTCGACAGCGCAGACGTGCCGCCATTGAGCGTCAGATTGCAAAGGCGCCGGTCAAGCTTCTCATCCCAACGGGAATATGCATTCTGCCCGCCATGCTCATTTTGGTCATGGGGCCGGTGCTTCTCCAATTTGTCCAGACAGGTTTCTAGAAGAGAACAAGGAGAACGTCATGCAAAAGATCAAAAACCGCGCGTTGGGTGCCTATATCAGGGCAACGGCAAGAATCAGGGCGTTGCCCGAGAAAGGCCAGGGCACAACCGAGTACGCGATCCTAGTCGGTGTGCTTGCCGTCATCGCCATGATTGCAATCGCGGCGTTTCGTGACCGCATCGGCGAGCTCTGGGATGCAATCTCGAGCGGAATCAACGGTCTGTAATGCGCAAACGACTGCATGAGAGCGGACAGGCGTCAGTCGAATACCTCATCGTCGGACTTACGTTCATTGCGCTCATGGGTGCGCTCGCGGCCCTCTGGCGCTTCATCGCGACGGGTGGCTTGAGCTCTCTCATTCAGGCAAACGCTTCGCATGCGCTTGGATGCGTAGAAGGGATTTTTGATGCGCTCTTGTTCTGAATCGGGGCAGTCAACCGTCGAGGCGGCCGTGTTGCTACCCGTCCTCTTCGTCGTGTTCGGCCTGCTGCTGCAACCAGCTATCCTGCTCTACAACCGTTGCATCATGAACGCTGCGGCTGCAGAGGGCTGCCGCCTCGTCGCAACGGGTTCGGGCGATGACGCAAGCACGCGCGCCTATATCGAGCATCGACTTGAGGCGATACCAAAAGTCCCGATCTTCCACGCCGATGAGAGCTGGAATATCACCTGGTCATGCTCGGGTGATGGAACGGCGCAGACCAGCATCGAGAACCGTGTGCAGCCGCTTCCGCTCTTTGGAATCCTCGCTGGACTCACAAACGCTGTCGATGAGAACGGTGCCGTTATTCAACACGTGGAGCTTTCCTGCTCGCCTACCCCCGGCTGGGTTGGCGAGCAGGGGTACGACCCTTCGGATTGGATCGGAAAATGGGAATGAGCAAGCATCTGTCCTTCACGCGCAGAGAGGGTGGATTTACCACGCCCGCCGCTGCCATTGCGCTCCTCGTTGTCTGCGCCTTGGTATTCACCTGCGCGAGAGGCATAAGTGTCGGTGCGCAGTCAGGGCAAATACAATATGTCGCCGATGCGGGAGCACTCGCGGCAGACAACGTTGTTGCCGAGTTCGTGACCGCTGCCCAAGTTGTCGATGCCGCCGCCCTTTCGCTTTCGCTGCTTGGTCTTACGGTCTATGCCGCCTCGGCTGTCGCCGCATTCATCCCCGGCGGTCAGGGCGCTGCGACTGAAATTGCAAGCATGGGATCGAAGGTGCTTCAAGCACGAGACAAGTTTGCCGAGTCGGCAGCCAGGGGACTAGACGCTGCGCAAAAGGCACTCCCTGCCGTCTGCGCCGTACGCGCCGCCCAAGCCGTGCAGGCCAACGCAGACGCAAGTGGCATCCCTTATGCAGGCATCGCCATCACATCTCCCTCGCAAGGGATTGACGTCTCAATTCCAGGCGACGAGAAGGTCAAGGAGGCTGCGGCCGAGATCGAATCGAAAGAACCCGCGATTCAAGAGGCAAGCTCACGGCAGAAGGAAGCCCAAGAGCGCGAGGATGCCGCCAAGGAGCGCGCGTGGCGAGCCGATTGCGGCAATGACGGTATGAGCATGTACGAACGCGCTGGCAAGCTCTCGGATATTTCGGAGGCGCGCAATCCCTACATCTCATCACCTGACCGTTGGACCTTTTCGGTAGGACTTGAGCGGGCAAGGGCATACTACATCGCGCGCTATGCTGCCGAACCGGGACAGGCCGCATCGGGCTCACCTGAGGCAATTGCCGAATCAGTCGCCCGCAAGCAGTTTTACGCCTATGCCCAGCACGAAGTGGGGCGAGGATACGTCGAGCTCGGGGGAGGCGGAGCTGAGATACCACATCTCGTGCAGCTCGCCAGAAACACGGAGCAGATCAAGGGAACCGTTCTCTACACGAGTGCAATCTATCCCGTCTCCGTCAATGGCGACAAGCGTTATTTGCACGGATACGCCAGATGCCCGACCTGCACCGAGGGAACTCGCTCGGGACAGGCCTCGGTGAGTGCAATCGATGCCGGTACTGTCGAACGCTGCCCGACGTGCAAGTTTTCCGCAACCACCTTGGGACGCGTCCCAAGCGCCTCGACTTCCATAAGCAACGGGTTTGAATATCACTACCGAGAGTTTGTGGAAGCTTCACGCGACTACGCCCAGGCACTTTCCGATGGCGCAGAGGCAAAGCAAGCGCTTGATGAGGCGAAGGAGTCAATTGGCGAGCGGCTTTCGGAGGCGCTCGATTCCCTTGCAGTCAAACGATACGACCCCCAGCCGCCCGGACGATACGGCTGCATCTGCGTAGTGCTTGCGCCATCCGTGCAAGCAAGCGCGATTCCCTTCGTCAGTGACGAGTCGGAATTGCCCGCACGCATCGCAATCTCTGGCGCGACACTTGCCCCCGATGCGGCAAGCGACCAAGGCAGTGTCATCTCTGGCGTCGCCGAGGGTCTCATCCCCCAGGAAAGTCTCGCCTCCGGGCCGGCCAAGCTAGTCTTTGGGGCGTGGTCAAGCGTGCTGCTGGCGTATTCGAACACGACGGAGGGGATCAAGGGCGGCTTTCGCAAGGTCCTCGGGGTCATACCCCTCATTGGCACCACGCTCTCGGATAGTGCGGTCTCGGCCTTTGAGAATGCGCTCAGCTCGGCAAGCCTCGAGCCAGCGAATCTCGATACGTACAAACCGGTGCTTGTTAATACGGCCCACATACTCGAACGGGATCCGAGTGGTGCCGCACAGGTTCTCGCGCGCATGAAGGACATGGCGCAAATATACGGAGCGATTAGCACGGGCGACATGAACGCCCTCGTCAATGACATCAAAGCCGTCCCCGAAGTCGCAGAACTTCTTGACGAGCACGGGCTCGAGCTTGCAGAGATTCCACTTGCCGACATAGGCCTCGGCACCAGCGATGGCAAGCTATATCTGCCCGTTCCCAACGATATCGATGCGCGAGTCAGGGAGGCAGTTGGCAGCTTCCTTGGAACGCTGGGAGGTTGACGACATGTTTCAGGCACGCGAAGACAGAAGTCGCGAACATGGGCAGATGGCGGTCGAACTTGCCGTTGTCATGCCCGTCATACTCATCGTGCTGGTCATCGCCATCGATATGCTCGTCTTCGCGGATGAGTGCGCACGTTTCGATCACATCGCTCCCCAACGCGTTCTTGCCCAAGCAGCGAGTGCTCCCATGGACGGATACGAGCTCGATACGCGTACCGCGGCCATACACGCTGCACTCGAAAGCGATTTTGCCAAAGAGGGCTCCTCGGTAAAGGTGAGCTACGAGGATGCCGGAGCGGCGTTGGCAAGCATGTCGGTCTATCGTTGCACGTTTCGATTCGCGCCGTGGCCGCTCTCCATCGCGGGCGCGCCCTCGCTGCTCGAACACGAGTGCAGCATCGCCGTCGACCCTTACACGCCCGGGGAGCTCCTATGACAAGCCTGGGCGACATGCGCATCGTCATCGCCACCAGCATCTTCGCGCGTGCCCGCGGGTTGCTCGGCACGCGTGCAGAATGGGGCGACGGCAACCGCATGCTCATACTTGTGCCCTGCAAGAGCGTGCACACCATTGGCATGCGCTACGCCCTCGACATCGCCTTCGTTGACCGGAACGGTATCGTGCTACGCTCCGAGCGCAATGTAAGGCCGGGACGAGTGCTCTCATGCCACCAGGCGGCGTTCGTGCTGGAGCGACCACATCAAGACGAAGCATGGGCGGAGGCAGAGCAGAGGCTCCTGGTTTCGTTTTGCAGAGATTTCATCAATGATCAGGCTACGCAATATGGATAATTGCCATCAATCATATTATCCTGTTCATACATTGTATGAATGGAGTGTGATTCTAATGGCAATGACAACACTGAGCGTGCGCATGGATGAGGATGTTAAGAAAGGACTTGAGATGTTTTGCTCAGATGTCGGCATGAACACATCAACTGCAATCAACCTGTTCGCCAAGGCAGTCCTGCGCGAACATCGTCTGCCGTTTGAAATCGTCTCCTATAACATGGATCCTTTTTACAGCAGCGCAAACCAAGAGAGGCTGCTCAAAGCAAAGGAGCGCATGGAAAAGGGCCACGGCAAAGTTCATGAGCTGATGGAGTCAGATGATGAATAAGTCCTGGGACGATGATGCCTGGGAAGACTACCTTTATTGGCAAGAACAAGATAAAAAAGCCCTCAAACGCATCAACGCGCTCTTACGCGATATTGATCGAAACGGATATGAGGGCATCGGGAAGCCTGAACCTCTGAAAGGCGATTTGTCCGGTTGGTGGAGCAGACGAATCGATAAAGCCAATCGTATCGTGTACCGGATACATAATGGCAAGATCGAGATTATCCAATGCGGCGGTCACTACAGAGACAGACAGCAGAATTAGCAAGCCGGCTTCCTGTCCCCTTACCCGGCGGCACTAGAACAGCATCGTGAACGCAGGGAAGCAGAACGAAATAATCAGCAACACCGAGAGAATGGTAATGCCGATGGTCTTGAGCAGGCGCGTACGCCGGTCGCGTTGCTCGCGACGGTACTGAGCTGCCAACTCCTGCTCGAGCTTTTGCTGCTTGTTCTTCTGATACGACTTGTTCTTGTTCGACATGACGACCCTATCTGTTGTAGCGGTCCTGCTTGTCCTGCGGCGCGTGCTCGATGAGAGACCTGCGCAGCGCATCGTCGCTGACTTCCTCGCGAATGCGTACGCGCAAGGCGCGCGCTCGATCGATAATCGCATCGCGGTCGCAACCCGACACATGGACGAAGTTGTCGTAGAGAACGCGACCGGCGACCATGGTCATCTTGACGTTGTCCTGGTTGGCCGTGTAGATGACGGCGCTCTCCGGGTCGGTCGTGGGGTTCTGATGCGAGTTGTGCAAGTCGATGGCGATGATGTCGGCCTGCTTGCCTGCCTCAAGCGACCCAACCTTGTCATCGATGCCCAGGGCTTCCGCCGAGCCGATGGTCGCCATGCGCAGGGCGTTCTTGGCAGATGCCTGCACGAAGCGCTCGGAACTCGTCGCGCGCGTGATCATGAGGCCGATGCGCATCTCGTCAATCATGTCGGTCGTATCGACAGCAGCCGGAGAATCCGTACCCAAGCCGATGGTAAGACCGGCAGCCCAGAACTTCTCGAGCGGCATCGACCCCATGCCAAGCTTGGCGTTGATGCGCGGACAATAGCCGATGCGCACCTGCTTGTCGCGAAGGATGCCGATATCACGGTCATCGACATGGACGCAGTGAATCGCAAGAATGCCGGGCACGTCGAGGATGCCCCAGTTGCTCACGTAGCTCACCGGCGAGGTGCCCGCCGGTAGCCAGGGCGGATATGCAGCGGCGAGCTTGCCCTGCTCATGCTCACTCACATGGACGCCAAACGGCGAGGAGCCGTAACGGATGAAGTCCGCCTCCTCCTGGCTTCCCGCAAGATGCATGGCAACGGGGATGTTCTTTTCAATCGCGACATCGGCGATAGCCTGGAAGACGCTCGGGTGGCAACCGTACACGGGGCCGGGGGCAAGACCGAAGTCGAGAAGATCACTTCCGCACTCGTCCTTCCAGCGTTCGATCTTCTCGAGACCCTCATGCACGACGCTCTCGGCGTGCTCTTTCTGCGTGGTCAGCACCTCGTAGTACACACGGGCGCGCAGACCCATCTCCTGGGCGGGGATGCGCGTGACACCCGATGCGGAGATGTCCGCTATCGTCGTGATACCGCTGGCGACGGCTTCGAGCGCGCCAACGCGCGCCGAATCAATCCAGTCCTCCTCGGTGAAGAAGGGCTCGGTATGCAGCACGTGACGCTTCCAGTCGGCATAGGGCAGGTCGCCGAACATGCCGCGCAGTGCCGTGTAGCCAAGGTGCGTGTGCAAGTCGACGAAGCCGGGCATGAGGGCAGAGAGCCCGAAATCACGAACCTCCTCCATGGGGTACTTGTCCTTGAGCTGGGATGCAGGCCCCAGGTCAAGAATCTTGTCATCACGCACGAGAACGGCGCCGTCCTCGATGTACGGGGAGGTGATGGGAATGACATATTTCGCGGTGAGCAGCATCGCGTCTCCTGTTTACTGGTCGCTCGGACTATCTTCGGCGGACTCCTGCGGCTTCTTCTTGCCCCAAGGCATCTTGCTCTTGCGCTCCGCACGTCGCTGCTGGTCACGCTCAATAGATGCGGCGATGGCATCATCGAGTTCGCGACGCTCGGTTTTGGTGAGGTTGCGGGCCTTTGCCTCCTGCGCCTTCTGAATCTTGCGAATCTTGCGCAGGTCGATGTAGAACGCAATGACGAGGGCGACTATCGCGAAGATGAAGCCAATGGTGGAAATCCAGCTTGCGGTCTCCTGGAAGTCCTCGCCCAGCACGCCACTGCTGATAAGCATGTTGGGGAGCCAGGTGAGGATGATGACAACGAAGGCAGCGCCCATGGCAATCCACCAGACGCGACGCCAGAACTTGTACTCGGGCAAATCGCGCATCATCGAGACCATGGCGCGCTCGCGACGGCGCTGTTGCTCGATCGGGTCGTTCGCCTTTGCCTCGACCGGCTGGTTCTTCCTCGCCTTGGCTTCCTGTTTTGCACGCTTGGCCTTGGCCTCCTTGGATGGAGCGTATACCGACGCACCGGCCTTGGACTTGAGCTTCGCGGAGCTTGCCGATTTCTTTGACTTGCCCTTGGGGCCATCGCCCTGATTGCGTGCGTTTTGGAAATTACGCTGCGTCATTCGTCAATCGCCTTTCGAATGCCTGTAGTGTGTAAATGCCTATGATACAACGGGCGGCGCATGCGCGTGGAGCGCATGCTACAGATTCGCGGGAACGAAACGCTCGCCCGTGATGAGCTCGTAAGCCTGGATGTACTTGTTCGAGGTTGCCTCGATGATATCGGCCGGCAGTTGCGGCGGCTCGCCCGTGCGGTCCCAGTTGGCATCGAGCCAATCACGCACGAACTGCTTGTCGAAACTTGCCTGGCTCTTTCCCGGCTCATAGGCATCTTGCGGCCAGAAGCGCGAGGAGTCCGGCGTAAGCACCTCATCAGCCAAGGTGAGCGTGCCATCGATCGTGCCGAATTCGAACTTGGTATCGGCGATGATGATGCCATGCTTGGCGGCGTAATCAGCTGCCTTCTTGTAGACAGCAAGCGATGCGTCGCGCAGAGCGCTCGCGTCCTTCTCGCCAAGCATCTCGACCGTGCGCTCATAGCTCACGTTCTCGTCATGATCGCCAATCTCGGCCTTGGTTGACGGCGTGTAGATGGGCTCGGGCAGCTTGCTTGCCTCGATGAGGCCCTCCGGCAGCTCGATACCGCAAACGGTACCCTGCTTGCGATACTCCTTGAGGCCGCTGCCAGCGAGGTAACCACGCACGATGCACTCGACGGGGAACATCTCGGCCTTGCGCACGAGCATGAAGCGGCCGTTCAGCCACTCGGCATAGGGTTTGAATTTCTCGGGCAGATCGGCCACGTCCGCGGAAATCAGATGGTTGGGAATGATGTCCGCGAGCAAGTCGAACCAGAAGAGCGAAAGGCGCGTGAGAACCTCGCCCTTGTAGGGAATCTCGTCTTTGAGGATGTAGTCGAACGCCGAGATGCGGTCGGTTGCGACGATGAGGAGCTTGTCGCCCAGGTCGTACAGATCGCGGACCTTGCCCTGCGAGTCGGGACGCATTGCCATTTCACTCATGAGTATCATCTTCCTTGTTTCTCGTATGTACTTCTTGTTGCCGTACTTCTTGTTGCCGTACTTCTTGTTGCCGTACTTCTTGCTGTCTTGTGGCGGGCAACGGCACGCGCAACCCAAAGAGCTTGAGTTCTTGCGTCGCACTCAAGCCGGCACCTGCCTCGCGCGCCTTACGACGTGCCTTGACCTGGCGTTCCTCAATCTTGCGAAGCTTCTCCTGCTCCTTGCGCGCGGCACGCTCCTGGCGCCTGCGCGAAGTGTTCCTGCGCGCCGACGGCATGGGCTTGGCGTGGTCTTCGGGCGCCAGCGGAATGCGCATCACGAAGGTGCTGCCCTCGCCGAGCGTGGAGGAAACGGAGACGTCGCCGAAGTGTTGGTCGACGACTTCCTTGACAAGCGCAAGGCCAATACCCAAGCCCCCATCGACGCTCTGACGTGCGACGTCGGCACGCCAGAAGCGCGAGAAGACCTTCTTCATATCCTCTTGGGAAATGCCAACACCCGTATCACGCACGGAGATCTTGGCGTATCCGTTCTCACGCGTGAGCTCGATGCTAACCATGCCGTTCTCAGGGGTATAGCGCACCGCATTGGAGAGCAGGTTGGCGACGGCCTGCGAGATGAGATCCTGGTCACCGATAATCATGACGTTGGGGTCGACATCGGTGAAGAACATGATGCCGGAGCTTTCGAGAAGCGCTTCATGCGTCGTCGAAAGGCCGTTCACCACGCTGCTGAGGTTGACGAGATTGCGCTTGACCTCGGCCGTGCCGTTCTCGAGACGGTTAAGGTGCAAAAGCGCCTCGACCAGACGACCCAGACGACGCGTCTCGAACGAGATGGTGTTGAGATGCTCCTCGTCTGCTTCGAAGACGCCATCCTGGATGGCTTCGACCGTGGCTTGGATGGCCATGAGTGGCGTGCGTAGCTCATGGGCTACGTCGCCGATGAGCTGACGCTCGAGGTCGCGGTCACGCTCGATGGCGTCTGCCATCTCATCGAAGCGTTGGCCGAGTTGACCGAGCTGGTCATCACCACCAAGCCCCGTACGAGCGGAGAGGTTGCCTTCCTTGATTGCCGAGGCGGTGTCTGCAATGCGGCCAACGGGACGTGCGATGCCAATGGCGAAGTAGAGACCAAGAATGATGGAGAGCACGAGGGCGATGGCCCCGGAAATGAGCACGGCAGCGAAGATTTCCTCGTCACTTGGCGCGCCGGCGTAACCAACGTTCCAGACGATCGCGATAGCGGCAGCCGTGATGAGCACCGTCATGGCAGCCGTGAGCAAAAACGCTCCCATGACGTAGATTGCAAACGAGAGAGGTTTCTTCTCGCGGGTCTTGCGCTTGTTCTTCATGGACGCCTAGGCCTCTTGACCAGCCGATTCGCCGTCTCGGGGCACCTCGAAGCGATAGCCGACGCCGTGCACGGTGTAAATCCAACGCGGGTTGCGCGGGTCATCGCCGATCTTGGCGCGGAGGTTCTTCACGTGGCTGTCGATGGTGCGCTCGTAACCCTCGAAGTCGTAGCCGAGCACCTTCTCGACGAGCTCCATGCGCGAATAGACGCGGCCCGGATAGCGCGACAGCGTCGTGAGCAGCTTGAACTCGCTGGCGGTGAGGTCGATCTCCTCATCGTTGACAAGAACCTTGTGACCGTTGAGGTCGATGGTCAGGCCACCGAAGTCGAGCACCTCGCGTTGCGGCTCGGAATCGATGTGAGCGCGGCGCAGCAGAGCACGAACGCGCGCAACGAGCTCGCGCGGCGAGAAGGGCTTGATGAGGTAGTCGTCTGCGCCAAGCTCGAGACCGACGATGCGATCCTCGACCTCGCCCTTGGCGGTGAGCATGATAATGGGGACGTCAGATGTGTCGCGAATGATGCGGCAGACCTTCTCACCCGGAAGCTTGGGGAGCATGAGGTCCAGGATGACGAGGTCGAACTGATGCAGGGAAAACGCATCAACGGCCTCCTGGCCATCTGCAGCCGGCGTCACCCAGTAACCGGCACGTTCAAGATAGGCAGCAACGGCGTCGCGAATGGCTTTCTCGTCCTCGACGAGCAAGATGCGACGGGCTTCAGAACCGGTGTCCACGATGAGGCTCCTTTCGGTTTTCTTCCATCTACGCAGTGTACCATTGCGCACCGCCTGCGTCAGCGCTGGTGGCAAGAAGGGGACAGACCCTTCGTTTCCAAGAGATCTCTCCATTTCGCAGCCTGACGGCTGCTTCAGTCGAGATGACAAACAGGGGTCTGTCCCCTTATCACCACTCGCAAACAAGGGTCTGTCCCCTTGTTGCCACCGGGCCTATCGTTCGACGGGTTCCGTGGGGGCCGTGCTCGGCTGTGTCGTGGGATCGGCTGGATCCGGTGCAGGCGGAGCAGGCGTCTGGCCAGCGGGGATGGGCGTAATCGAGCGCAAGACAACCTGCGTCGCCCTTTCGGTGCCCTCGTACTTGTTGACGGTCGCGTAATTGTAGACGCGAGACACCTCGCCCGTGCACACCGAATAGTCGCCGTAATCCGTACAGCCATCAGGCGCGTTGACGACGAAGTACTTCTGCTCTTGCGTATCGATGAACACCGTGCGCGAGCTCGACTTCGCGAACAGCCAGCCATTGCAGATGCCCGGCGGCGTGAGTGACTGTCGCGCCAGGCGCAACCATGTATTCCCCGCTATCGGATAATACGTACCGACGTTTGCGATGCCTCCGCCGTAATCGTAGGACGCGGGAATCGTGAACGCGAAGGCGTTGTTCATGTAGATGGCATTTGACGGGCGAAACGAGTGCGGCATTACCTGGGACGCAACCACCGACCCAGAGCCTGCTGCAATCGCCGTGAGCTCGTAGTACACGCCGCTCGACGCCTTGGCCCTCGGCATGGCCGTGAGCACTTGCCCGCTTACGGAGAGACCTCCGTTGAATCGGCCTTCCGAAGTGATCATGTCCGACGAACGCGAGCCACCCGTGGCAACGCGCAGGTACGAGTTTTCCGTCGTGCGCGGACCACCCTCGGCAGGCTGCACGATCCAGTACGCCGCCGTGCCGATGACGGCTATCTCGGGCGTATCGAATTCGACATTGCCCTCGTCGAGCTTGACGGGCTGGCCAGTTAACCTGCCATCGGAAATCGTGGCACAGTACACCATCCAGTCCGAGGTAAGGTAATTGCTTTCGACCCAGACGAGCAGCTCTTTGGATGCGCGCACGGCAAAGATGCTGTAGCCCATGTCATGATTGACGGCACGATCAAGCGCCGGCGTCATGGCACCGGTACCCAGATTGACGAGCGAGCAGGTCGACAGAGGCGAAGCCGTCTCGCCCGTAAGCAGCGCTGCCGCCGTCACGTCCTCGGATGCATAGAGCATCGTCCCCTTGGGGTACTGCGCAAGGTCCTTGATCTCGAAGTATCCCGTTGTGTCCTCGATTTCGGCAAAGGCATCGAGCGTGACAACGTCGTTAGTCGACACGTCGAGCGTGCTTGGCGTACCACTATCCGAATTACCCCCGCAACCCGTCAACACCGCGGGCGCACCGAGCACCGTCGCGCAGGCAAGCGCGCCGCCGCCCAGGCGCAAGAACGCACGTCGTGACAGCTGCGGATTCTTGTTTGCGAGCGCGTCCCCGTCGTGACTCATCTACGCCTGCCGTTGCTCGATGGCCCAGGTGAGGGCACGGGAGAGTTGATCGGGACAGGATGTCGCCTTGCCACCACATTGCGTGCCCGCGCAACGCTCGATGACCCAATCGGCGGGCATCCCCTCGATGAG
Organism: Coriobacteriia bacterium; assembly: GCA_003149935.1. NCBI lineage: Bacteria > Bacillati > Actinomycetota > Coriobacteriia > Coriobacteriia bacterium. The sequence goes on from QAMH01000008.1 coordinate 80,557, forward strand.
CGAGCCGATGCCCTTGAGGTTGCCGTTGCAACCGCCGATGAACTCGACGTTGCGCACCTTGGAGTCATCGTCGAGGTCGAATTTGATGGCACGCGAGCACGTGCCGTGCGTACGATAGAGAAACTCCGGCTCCTGCGCTTGATTTTCCATAACTCTCCTAAAACTCCAGGCTCTTGAGCTTGTCGAAGATGACGTCCTTGTGACCCAGGAAGCTTTCCGGATCGAAGATGGCGTCGAGCTGCGCTTCCGTGAGCGGACAATCCGGATCGGCCTCAAGGTTCTCGCGGAAAGTCGGGCCGTCGATGGCTTGCTGGATATCGTCCCACACCTTCATGGCATTGCGCTGCACGATAACGTAGGCATCCTCGCGGGTCATACCCGTGTCGACGAGAGCGAGGATGACCTTCGAGCTGAAGATGAGACCACGCGTGCGCCACAGGTTGTGCAGGCTCTTGTTCACGTAGACGTTGAGGCCATCGAGCATCCACTGCATCTTCGAGAACATGTAGTCGAGTGCGGTAAAGCTGTCGGCGAGGACGACGCGCTCGGCACCGGAGTGCGATATATCGCGCTCGTACCAAAGTGCCACGTCGTCGAAGGCAACCTGAGCGTTTGCCTTGACCACACGGGCCAGGCCGCAGACGCGCTCGGCCGTGATGGGGTTGCGTTTGTGCGGCATCGCGCTTGAGCCCTTCTGGCCCTTGGTGAAGGGTTCCTCAGCCTCGATGACATCGGACTGTTGCAGCAGACGAATCTGCATGGCGATGGATTCGAGCGTGGAGGCGGTTACGGCAAGTGCGGACATGACCTGCGCATGACGATCACGCGCGATGACCTGCGTGGAAAGCGGGTCGGGCGTGAGGCCGAGCTTCTCGCAGACGTACTGCTCGACGAAGGGATCGATGTTGGAATAGGTGCCCACCGCTCCGCTGATGGCGCCGGTGGCTGCAACCTCACGGGCCTGCTGCAGGCGCGTCTCGGCGCGCTTGAGGGCCCAGGCCCAGCTGCCGAACTTCATGCCGAAGGTCATGGGCTCGGCATGGATGCCGTGTGTGCGGCCCACGCAGATGGCGTCCTCGAACTCGAACGCGCGACGCTTGCAGGTCTCGCCCAGGCGCTTCACGTCGGCGATGATGATGTCGAGAGCCTGCGTGACCTGGTAGCTCAACGCAGTATCGCCAAGGTCGGAGCTCGTCATGCCGTAGTGCACCCAGCGACTTGGCTTGGGCTCGCCTTCGGGCACATCGGCATCGATGTAATTCGCCATGACGGTCGTGAAGGCGATGACGTCATGGTTGGTGACCTTCTCGATCTCGTCGATCTCGGGCACGGTGAAATCGGCATGCGCGCGAATCCACGCGGCCTCCTCGGCGGTGATGCCGCACTGCCCCAGCTCGGCCTGCGCTTCGCAAGCGAGGACCTCGATCTCCTTCCAAACGTCGAACTTATTCTCGAGAGACCAGATGTGTCCCATTTCGGGCAGCGTATAGCGCTCGATCATCCCATGATTCCTTTCGCGTGGCTTGTTGGTGCGCTCTATTGTATTGGTCTTTTGCCGCTTTGTGCGAAAGAGCATCAAAACGTCAACTCGGCGAAGAGGCAGCCGGGGACGAACGTCGGAAGCACCATGCCCAAAAGTCGGCGCCCCTGACCGCCCCGCGCCAAACATGCGGGCCCGCTGACCGCATATTGCCCGAAAACTCCGCGTCCTGACCGCCCCGCGCGGTCACCGAGGGGCGATTTTTGGCGCAGAGACCGGAAAACTGGGCATGCGGGGGACAGACCCTTGGGAAATTTGGGCATGCGGACCCTTCGGCATGCGGGGGACAGACCCTTGTTTGTCATCTCGACTGGAGCAGCCGTCAGGCTGCGAAATGGAGAGATCTCTCAAGATTTCTCGACTCCGCTTCGCTCGAAATGACAAAAGGGGTGCGGCCTTTTCTCGATGCCCTCGTAGAATTGCCCGAGATTATCGGTAAGGCCGCTTGTCGCGTTATGCGCGGTTTGCCAGCGCGTTTTGTGCTGCCTGCGCGGCGGCGCCCATCACGAAGGTACAGGGGACGTCGAGGGGGATGTCCTCGTGGATGATCTCCTTGCAGATGATGGACGAGCGGTCTTCACCCAGCAAGGTGACAAGTTGATCCATGAAGTCCTGATGCAACGCGTTTACGGCTTCGTTCGTTTCCTTCGTCGACCAATGGTCCAGGTCAGGATCGCTCGAGAAGTAGCTGATGATCAAATCGGCAGCCAGCAGCGCACCGCACACTCGCTTGTTCGCGGCAATGCCCACGCTCAGGCCCTCGGACAACCGGTACAGGTCCTCCTCGTCCATGCCGAGCTCGTCCGCAAACGAGCACAGCACCGCCTGGGCGCAGTTGTGCGTGCGCGCCTTGTGGTACGTGATGGTCTTGCGCGCCTTGCTGTCCTCGTCGAAGGCCTGCGCCGCCTCCTCCCACACGTCGGTTTTGGGCTCGTAGAGCGCGGGCTTGTCCGAACCGGTCATCGTCATTCACTCCTCTTGCGACGCACGCTCCCGGACGCCCCGAAAGACAAAGCCATCGAGCTATAAGGTGAACGCGTCTATTATAAGATATATACATATAATAGATGAGCCAGATGGAACAGGAAGCGTCTTTGGGCGAACGGCATTCGCCCGGCGCGCGACCACGCGTCCAGACGCATGTGTATAATGCCCCTGACCAAGGAGGATAACGTGGACAGTCACATATCGCACATCATCAATCGCGCGCTCGACGGAGCGCTCATCACGCGCGACGAAGTCGTTGACCTGCTCAGCGTGGAGCATGGAACCATCGAGGCGGCCGCCATCCAAATCGCTGGAAGACGGCTGACAAAAGAACTCTGCGACGGCGAAGCCGAGATACACGGCCATATCGGCCTGGACGCCACCCCCTGCCCCAACGACTGCAAGTTCTGCAGCTTTGCCGCATCGGCCCGCATCTTCAGGGGACGAAACGAGTTTACGACAGAGGAAGTCGTCGCTAACGCCCGCGACTTTGCGCAAGCGGGCATCAACGCCATCTACCTCGTCACCACCGAAACCTACGACAAGGAGAAGTTCCTCGAGATGGGAGCCGCGGTCAAGCGCGAAATCGGCGATATCTCGCTCGTGGCAAACGTGCCCGATTTCGATTACGACTACGCCGTCGAGCTCAAGAAAACCGGCTTTACCGGCTGCTACCACGTGATACGCTTTGGCGAGGGCGTCTACACGCGTTGCTCGGTCGAGAACCGTCACAAGACCATGCGCGCGGCAAAGGAGGCGGGTCTGGCGCTCGGCAACTGCATCGACCCCATCGGCCCAGAACATACCCCCGACGAAATCGCCGACCTCGTCATGATCGCACGCGAGTACGAGGTGGCATTTAGCGGGGCGATGCGTCGTAACACCATCCCGAATTCGGTGTTTTCGGAATACGGCAACATCCCCTACACACGCCTTGCCGATTACGTGGGTGCCGTGGCCCTTGCCACGGGTACCGGTATTCCCGGCAACTGCACCCATGAACCGAGTCCCCTCACCGTACAGGGAGGCGCCAACATCATCTGGGCCGAACGCGGATCATCGCCACGTGACGTGAGCATGGAGAACACGCGTGGTCTCGACGTGGGACAATGCCGCGACATATACAAGGAAACGGAATGGCCCGTACACGAGGGACCATCCCGTTTCTACAGCTGATAGGTTTGCGGAGAACGCCGCGCAGCTAAGATCGTCTTCCGCAGCAGCAGCCGGCACCGGCGTTTTCGGTCGGGTCGGGCATGATGTAATCGGAAGGGTCGCCCACCTTCCACCACTGCTTACCGTCAACGGGAAAGCGTGGGTCGGGGTTTTCGGGGCGGCAGACGAAGCCAGCCTCCTCGATGAGCGCCTTGGCCTCCTCGACGGTGAAGCCCCGCCACACATCCTCGTTGAACGTGGTGTCACGCGGATTGGCGCCGCGCTCCACGGTGAAGTTGCTGCCACCGGCATAGAGCGCGGCGGGCGTCGCTGGATGCATGCCGCAGCTATGCACCTTGGTACCCACGCACAGGCGCAGCGTGGCCAGCAGGTGCAGCATGCGCTCCTCGCTGATCGGCTCCATTCCCTCGAACGGCGTGCCCGGCACGTTGACACGTGCCATCACGCTCATGGCATAGGGATGATGAGCCAGGTTCTCGAGGATGCGATCGGCAATCTCCTCGTTCGTGTGCTCGATGCCGAGCGGCTCGATGCAGGTAAGCCAGCGCAGCGGCGAGTTGCTGATTGCATCGACGGTCTTCCAGCGCAGGTCCACGTCAAACGGCGTGTCGATGCCCTCGCGCATGCGAATGACATGGTACGCGCTCGTAGCGCCGGCCTGATAGGCCGCCTCGGCCATGGCGGGACTCATCTCGCCCACGTTGAGGTTGATGAGGTAGCTTCCCGGCACTTGCTCGCGGATGTCGGCCAGCCACTCGGACAGCACGTTCAGGTCGTAGAACTCGGTCGAGCGCAAGGTGATGGTGGTGACGCCCGCCTCGACGTAAGCGCGCACGAGCTCGATAATCTCCTCCTTGGAGTAGATGACGTCCTCCTCGATAAGGCCCCACTCGGTGCCGAAGGAGCAGAACTTGCAGTTCATGTCACAGCTGCACAGATCGACGCCGATGGCCCCGGAAATGGAGGCACTGTTGCCCGTGGCGATGTGCGCAAGGGCTGCGGCGCGTTCTTTGAGGTAGGCGACTTCTTCGGAGCTGGGGTCGAGCTCCAGCAGGCCGATGATGACGTCGCGCGGCTGCGAGGCGCCGCGGACGCCTTCGTCGTAGACTTTGTCGATGAGCTCTTTGACCTTATCGTTCATGTCGATCCCTTCGTTCTTTGCTTCTAACGGTATGCCCGTACGCAATTGTGCGCAAGGGTCTGTCCCCTTATTGCCCGAGCGCCACGTGCGGAGATTTCTCGACTCGCTTCGCTCGCTCGAAATGACAATTGGGGGTCTGTCCCCTTATTGCCACCTGCGGCGATTGGGGGTCTGTCCCCTTATTGCCACCTGCGGCGATTAGGGGTCTGTCCCCCAGGAACCAAGGGGTCTGTCCCCCGGGAACCGCCAGCCTCCTAATGCCAGGTGGTGAACCGCTTCTGCAGCCAGCCCGAGAAGTAGTTGAGCACCGTGACCGTCATGCCGCAGGTGATGATGCCGGCGTAGATGTTGGCGTAGTTCGCGAACACGTTGGCATTGGAGATCCAGTACCCGATGCCGGATTTGGCGCCGAAGCTCTCGGCATACATGAGCATGAGGAATCCCGTGGTGAGCGACACGCGCAGTCCCTTGAGGATGTCGGGAATGATATACGGGATGATGACCTTCATGATCATCGTGGTCGTATTGACCATGAGCACGCGGGTGTTGTCCACGATCGCCGCCGGCAGCGAGCCCACGCGCAAGATCATGCTCAGGAACTGCGGCCAGAACACGCCGATGAGGATGACCATGATGGCCGCCCAGCGATACGTCGGCATGATGATGACGAGAAACGGCGTGAACACGACCGACGGAATCGGCGCAAACACGTTGGCAATGGGATAGAAGATCGCGCGCAGGCGCGGAATCCATCCGCAGATGATGCCCAGGATGACGCCCAGGACCGTACCCAGGATATAACCGCTGAGCAGGAGCTCCAACGAGGACACCACGTTCATGGCAAGCTCCCCGCTATATTCCACGAAGACGTTGAACACGTTTTCGGGCGAGGGAATGAGCACGTTGTGCGCGATGCCCAGCTTGGGTCCGACCAGCTCCCAGGCGATGAATATCACCCATACGATCAAGATGATGTCGGACGACCCTTCGGGCATGGGGTCTTTGCGGCGTCCCAGAACCAGGGCGAGCAGGTAGAGGAACTCAATACAGCAGATTGCGATGATCTCGCCGGTCACGGGCGCGACGTTGGTGCGCGTGTTGGGCATGAGGAAGATGATCCCCAACAAGGCGAGCAGCAGCACGTGGGAGATGACCAGGTGCGTCTTGATCTTTCTCGGCATCTATATCACATCCTCGTAAACGCGCTCGCGGTCGGCCTGGTCGAGCTTGGTCTCCTCGGCGGCGTAGAAGAGCTCCATGAGATACGCGCGACGTTCCTTGTACACGTCACTCTCGAAGAAGGCCTCAGGATCGCGCGGCCGTGGGATGTCCAGCGTGAACTCGTCGATGAAGCGCCCGCCGCTCATGAACACGACGCGGTCGGCCAAAAGCAACGCCTCCTCGACGTCATGGGTGACGAAGATGGCCGTCTTGCGCGACGCGTCCGACATCCACAGCCCCTCCATAAGGCCCTGCAACTCACGTCGGGTCTTGATGTCGAGGGCGCCAAAAGGCTCGTCGAACAGCAGGATTTCGGTATCCATGGCAAGCGCGCGGGCAATGGCCACGCGCTGCTGCATGCCACCGGAAAGCTGGTAGGGGTAGAGGTCGGCCGCCTTTGTCATGTTGACTTTGGCAAGGTACTCGTCGGCGATTTCGGCTATGCGCGCCTTCGTGAGGTCGCGCCCGAGCTCGACTGCAGCCTGGTGAATGCCGAACTCGACGTTTTGCTTCGCCTTCATCCAAGGAAAGATCGCGTAGTTCTGGAAAACGACGGAGCGATTCATGCCAGGGCCGTCGAGTGGCTCGTCGCCGATGAAGATCTTGCCGCCCAGGGGCTTTTGCAATCCGGCGAGGATGCGCAGCGTGGTTGACTTGCCACAGCCCGAATGCCCGACCAGGCACAGGAACTCGCCGTCCTTGACGTGCAGGTTCAGATGCTTGAGGACGAGATCTTCCTCGGGTATGTCCTCGACGCTCACGTGACGGTGCTTGCGCGTCTTGAACTTGTCCACCTCGTCGGGATAGGCGTAGGACACGTCAATCATTTCGAGCGAGCTCATCGTCACCTCCATCTTCTTGGTTCGCATGCGTATGGGAAGGACGGCCCCGCACGAGGCAGGGCCGTCCTTGGGAGGCCATCCTTATGGTCAGGCCGCGATCAATCCTAGCTGTTGTAGATATCGAAGTCGGCGGCGAGCTTCTGGTAGGTCTGGTTGTCGGGATACTGCGAAACCAGGCGGTCGAGCGCGCGCTTGTAAACCTCGCTCGTGGCGTACTGATCCATGGCGTTGGGGTCGCCCTCGATTTCGCCGATGCTCAGCATGGCCTTGTAGTACTGGACGATCTCGTTGGTGTGGGGATCGGGCGAGAGATCCATCATGTTGCGATACTCGTCGGTGCCATAGAGGGCCGCCTCGACGTAATCGGGCGACTGGGCGGAGTAGTCGACCATGCGCTTGATGACGTCTTCCTTGTTGTTGAGGTAATAGTCATAGCCGCGGATGAGGGCGACTTCGAAGTCGACGAGCGACTGGAACTTGTTGTGGTAGGCATCGTCCGAGCAGTTCTGACGGCAGCAGGGGTAATCGCCGGTGATGTCGGCGGGGACGGCCGGCACCTTGATGTCGTCCATGGTGGTGGAGTAGGTGTAGCCCTGCGCGTTATTGCAGATGAACAGGTCGCACTGGCCAGAGCGCAGACCCTCGAGGGCGGTTGTGGCGTTATCGACGTACTCGAACTCGACATCCTTGCCCAGCTCGAGGCCGTTGTCCTGGAGATACGCCTTCAGGTAAATCTGACCGCTCTCCTCACGGGAGCAGGCAATCTTGAGACCGCGGAAGTCCTCGGCGGTCTTGAGCTCGCGATCGAAGGCGGTCGTGGAAATGAACTCGGAACCATTGAGGATGGTGCCGCCAAACACGTAGATCGGCGTACCCTGCGAGACATAGGAGCATGCCGGCACGATGCCGAACAAGTCGATGTCGAGCTTGTTCACGGACATGGAGGCCATGGCGTCTGCCAGGGCGACGGTCTGGAACTCGACGTCGCAGCCCTCCTCCTCGAAGTAGCCGAGCTGGTCGGCCAGGATGGCCGGAGCGATCTTGATGAGCTTGCCGGTGACGGCACACACCAGATGCTCGCCATCGCCCTTTTCCATGAAGTCGGTGTTCTCCTGGCTACCGGAGTTGCTGCAGCCGACGAGGGCCAGTGCCAGCAACGCGCTCATGGCGAGGGCGGCTACCAGCGCTCCGATCTTCTTGCCCATTTTCATGTGGACTTCCTTTCATGAGTAATGACACAGCGCAAGGGACTATAGCATATATTGGATTGATGCAACTAGCTAAATGCGAATTGTTTCTATTAGGGTGATGCTGATGGTGGACGACTGACGGTAATCGGCGTGTTGTACTAACATGGGCGAGAGCACGAGGGTCGGTGAGTGAGGGTCTGTCCCCTTGTTACCAGCTTGCCGTATTAGCCCGGGGTTCAGGGGTCTGTCCCCTTGTTACCAGCTTGCCGTATTAGCCCAGCACAATCTGACAGATGACGAGTAGCGCGACAAAGAACACGCCGTTCACGATGCCGAAGAGGCGGAGGAAGGACGCCGTGTCCGGCGCATCCGGCTCGCGCAGGCGCGGGATCATCGTGCGTGCGATGGCAAAGTGGCGAATCGCGATGAGGCTCGCGAGCGATCCCACGAAGGTGCCCGCTCCCCCGATGTTCACGCCGATGAGCAACGGTTGCCACGCGTCGGTAAAGTGCGAGAGCAGCACCGCGGCCGGCACGTTGCTGATGACCTGGCTGGTCAAAGCGGACGTGAGCAAGCCCCACTGTCCCATGAGCGGTTGGAGCACTTCCTCCAGCACCGGGATGTGCGCCATGTTTCCCGCGAAGACGAAGAAGCAAAGGAACGTGGCGAGTAACGGATAGTCGACCTTGAGCAGTGCATCGCGATCGAAGATGAGAAGCGTCACGATGACGATGATGACAGCAATGCCGAAGGGAATCACGCGAAAGACCGCGAGCAGCGCGATGACGAAGAGCGGCACGTAGACGGCGAGCCGCCGTCGGTCGAGCATGACGGCCGAGGTCGCGGGGGCCACGGCATCCTTGTTCGGCATGGCTTGTTGCAGCTGCGTCGTTGCGCCATCGCCCCCGGCAGCGCCTCTCCTCGTCATGAGCCAGGTTGCGAAGATGATGCCCACCACGGACAGGGCGAACGGCAGGGCCATCGTCCTGAGAAATTCGCCTAGCTCGACGTGATAGTAGGAGTAGAGGTAGATGTTCTGCGGGTTTCCGAACGGCGTCACCATGCCGCAGAGGTTGGCCGCGATCGCTTGCAACGCGAAGACGGCGGGCACGAGGCGCGGCTGGCCGAACTCGACGAGCGCGGCGACCGAGAGCGGCAGCATGATGACGAGCGCCACGTCGTTGGTGAACGCCATGGAGAACACGGCCGTGACGAGCACAAGGGTCATCGCGAGCGTGCGCGGACTCGCAAAACGCGCGATGGCGGCGCGGGCGGCCCAGTCGAAGACGCCTGCGTTTCGCAGGGCGCTCGCGACGGCCAGCACGCAGAACAGGCAGCCGATGGTCTTCCAATCGAAGTAGCCGAGGTACGCCTCATCAGGCGGAACGAAGAACATGGAGACGAGAGCGACGAAGGCAGCGGTGCCAAGCATCCAGTGCCTGCGCAGCAGCTGCATCAACCGGTATCGCAGGCGCACGAAGCCCTCCCCCCTTCGAGATTTCCGGGCGCCATTATAAGCGAGGCAACTAGAATCCCGTGTTTTCAGGTCCTAATTCCCAGTATTTTTAGTTTTTAATTCTCACTTTTTTCAATTTCGAAGTATCGCCTTGCCGCGACCTGCCTATTCGGCGAAATCGAACATGGCGGAGCTGAGGTAGCGCTCGCCGGTATCGGGCAGAATCACCACGATGTTCTTGCCGGCGTTTTCGGGGCGCTGCGCGAGCTTTGTCGCAGCGGCCACAGCGGCACCCGATGAGATGCCGACGAGCAGCCCGTCATGTGCGGCAAGCTCACGACCCGTCTCGAAGGCCTCTTCATTGGTGATGGCGATGACCTCGTCGTACACATCCGTATCGAGCGTCTCGGGCACGAAGCCGGCACCGATGCCCTGGATGCCGTGCGGGCCCGCGCAACTCCCGGAGAGCACGGGGGACCCCGCCGGCTCAACGGCCACGACCCGCACGTTCGGGTTCTGCTCCTTCAGATACGCACCCGTGCCGCTGATCGTACCGCCGGTACCGACACCCGCGACGAGAATGTCGACTTCGCCGTCCGTGGCCTCCCAGATCTCGGGGCCCGTCGTGCGATAGTGAATGGCCGGGTTGGCGGGATTGGTGAACTGCGACGGAATGAACGAGTTCGGAATCTCCTCGGCAAGCTGCTCGGCCTTGGCGATGGCGCCCTTCATCCCGTCCGCACCGGGCGTGAGCACAAGCTCGGCCCCGTAAGAGCGCATGAGTTTGCGGCGCTCGACGGACATGGTGTCGGGCATGGTGATGATGATGCGGTTACCGCGGGCGGCGGCGATGGCGGCAAGGCCGATACCGGTGTTGCCGCTCGTGGGCTCGATGATGACCGTATCAGCGTCGAGCAGACCGTTTGCCTCGGCTTCGTCGAGCATCGCCTTGGCAATGCGATCCTTGATCGAACCAGCCGGCTCGAAATACTCCACCTTGCCAATGAGCTTGGCATCCAGCCCATGGTTGTTCTCGTAGTTGGTGAGCTCGACAAGCGGCGTGTTGCCGATGAGCTCAAAAACGTTTTTGTATACGCGCATGGGATACTCCTCCCCTATTCGTGATTACCGATATCTATACGTGCATTCTAGTACCAATTAGGCGACCGCCGATGAGGTCTTGGGGCGCGATGCGTGGATATCGTAGGGGTCGTACGAAGAGGCAGCGGGTACCTCGCCAATGATGTCGAAGGCGTCGCCCGCACAGACGCGACCGCCTTTGATTACCCGGCAAAACACGCCTTCGCGGGGCATGATGCAATCCCCCATCTTGTGGTAGATCGCGCAGTGCTTGTGACACTGCTTGCCGATCTGCGTGAGCTCGAGGACGCCATCGCCGCATTGGAAGCGCGTGCCGACTGGAAGGCTCTTGAGGTCGTAGCCCTCGACGATGATGTTCTCGCCGAACGAGCCGTTCTGCACATCGGCGCCGAGTTCCTTGAAGGCCTCGATGCGCTCGTAGCCGAGCAGGCTCACCTGACGATGCCATGAGCCGGCATGTGCGTCGTCCTCGATTCCCCAGTCGGGAATGAGGTCTACGTATTGCTGCTCGGATTTCTGGATGCCCTTGACGGCGCTGGTGCAAACGGCTTTGACGGTGCCCATGTTGCACGCTCCTTTACGAGAGACGATGCATCGTGCGCCACCTCGATGCACCCGGTGCAACCAATGGGTGTTCCCTGGGCCGCTGCACGACGGCCTTCGGGCAAATCATGGCGTGAGGTGAGTATAGCGCTTTATTCGCAGAAGGGAATAGAGAATATGCAAGCGGCAATGAGGAGTCTGCTCCGAAATGCCGCAGAGGACAAGTGATTAGGCTGGAGATGCCAGTTAGCGATGTAGCTTCTTACGCATCTGCTTGAGGTGATTGGCCTTGAAGGAGCGGTGACCACCAAAGAGCTTGATATAGGTATTGGTCTCCTCATGGTCGGCATAGCGCTGGGCAGCGAGCTCCATCGAGCAGAAGTAGTCAGCGGCCTGGGCAAGACGGCGTTCTTGGTACCGCAGGCGCTTGTAGTCGGCGGTGTTGGTCGATAGCGTCTCGTCAAATGCACGGTGAATGGCGGCACCGACAGCGGCTTGACCACCATCGTAATAAATCGCAACCGTTGCGTACAGCTGGAACTCGGAGTAATGATCTCGAATGAACGACGATAAATCGCGCTGCATGCGCTCGGACAAAGCTTTCGCAGTCTTGAATTCGGGACGACGATAGATGAACGTCCTGTACGTTACTGGCAACTTGCGAATAAACCCTTCGAATCTAGCAAACAATTTCTTGCGGGTTTCGAATTCGAGGCCCGCATATCCGCCGCGCCTATGCTGAAGATCATATGCATGAAACGGAACATCAGGCAGCGACGACTCGCACAGGTTCGTCTCATAGTTTGTGATGAGGCTGTCGATGGAATCTTGCTGGTCATGAAGCACAACCGTGAGGAGGTAGTACTTGGTGTCAGACTGGGACTTATTTTCCTGGCCACACTCATCAAAAAACGCACTCAGAGTACCCGACACTCCCACCCTCCTGATAAAGAAAATGCGCGGGGACATCCCCGCGCGCTTGGCTGCCCTCGCGTCAAGCGCGAGATGCTAGAACAACTATACCACGGCTGAGATGACATCGATACGAGCCCGTTCGATTGTGAGCGAAATGCCAATTTGGCACCTCGGGTCTTGCTCGCGAACACGGCCCGACGCAGCGGAGCGTTTCTTTACTCCGCGCGCGCAGTCATGCTGTAATGACCTGGACATCCGACAAAGAGAATCACCATGCCGATAGGTAAATCCATCAAGCAGCACCGCGAGGCCCACGGAATGATCAAGCGGTAGCTCGCCAAGCGTCTCTACATCACCAGCCAGGCCATCTCGCACTGGGAGACCGGCGAGACCACGCCGGATATCGACATAACGAAGCTTATCGTCGCGACGCTTGACATGCCCGTAACCGAGCTGCTCGACATGCCGCTCGAGGGAACGTTCTGCCAATGCTGCAGGATGTATTCCGACAATCGAGAGTCACAATCGGGGGTCTGTCCCCATCTTCCATCCCCATCTTCCCATACGCGAATGGCCGCCTGCTTGCGCAAAAAGCCGCCATCTCTAGGATTTGCGGGGGCCGGGTGCGCGTATCTGCCGCTTCTCTAGGATTTGCCGCGCCGCCTGCCTAGGCTTGCGCCGTTTTTGCGCGCGCGACGTCGCCCGACCCTAGAGGTGGCCGCTTTTTGCGCGCGGGCGCCACGGGGACGGACCCGAGGGCCTGTCCCCGCCATTCCAGAAGGGGTCTGCCCCCTTATCGCCACCTGCACCAGCAGGGGTCTGTCCCCTTTTTGCCACATGCGGCGATGCGGAAGGGTCTGTCCCCTTGTTGTCAGAGTTCTACCGCCACATCGAAGGCGCTCATGTTCGCCGAGAAGATGTTGCCCGTCTTGCGCGCATCACCCACGACTGTGACCTGCGGCATCATCTCCACAAACTGCTGCACGAGCTCCTTATTCGGACGCAAGCCGCATGCCATGACGACCGTGTCGGCTGGAATCTCGAAATCCTCGCCACCACGTGTGTACACGACGGACCCTTCGCGAATCTCCTTCACCATGGCCTCGTCAACGAGCTGTACGCCATAACGATCGCGCAGTTCGATGAGACCGCTGCGTAGCTCGTTCATGACCTCGCGCCAGAGCTTGTCCTCGGGCAGCGCATCGATGGCCGTGACCTCATGACCTTCGTAGGTGAGCTGGATGCCGCATTCGAGCGCGGAAAAGCCGCCACCCACGATGACGACGCGCTTGCCAATGGGTGCCAGGCCCAGGTCGGCCTCGGTCACCGTGATGACGTTGTCTCCGTTGGCGCCGGGGATGGGTGGGCAGATGTGCTCGCCACCAATGGCGACAATGACCTCATCGGGATTCTCCGCCATGACAAGCTCCGGCGTTGCTTCCACACCCAGCCGGATGTCCGCGCCGCTCTCGAGCGTTGCACGCTTGTCCCAGGCGAGATAGCGCTTGTGGTACGGCTCCTTGCAGAAAAGGACCGATGCTTCCTTGAGACGGCCTCCAAGCTCTTCATCACGCTCAAAGAGTACGACGTCGTGGCCGCGTTTGACGGCGGTTTGCGTCGCCATCATCCCCGCCGGACCACCGCCGATGACGACCACTTTCTTTTTGGTAAGCGCCGGCCGTATTTCGCGATAGTAGAGCTCGCGACCAAGCTGCGGGTTGACCGAGCAGCGTACGCCGCCGCCCACGGCGGGACGCGACGCGCACTCGATGCAGCGCAGGCACGGGCGAATAGTGTCTTCCTCGCCACGATACGCCTTGTTCACCAGGTCCATATCGGCAAGGATGTTGCGCGCGAAGGCGACGATGTCGGCCTTGCCCTCGGCCAGAATCTGCTCGGCAGTCTCGATGTTGGGGATGTTACCGACGCAAGTCACGGGGATGTCGAGCTGCTCGTGGACGATGGCCGTGCGCGGGATGTTGAGGCACAGCTCCTGCGGGTAACCCGGCATCATGTACTTGACGTAGACCGGGTCGAAAATCCAGCCGCCCGAGAGATTCGCATCATCGATATAGGGTTCGGCCGCCTTGAGGAAGGTGATGACGTCCTCAAGCGTGGTGCCGCCCTCGACGTATTCGTTTTGGCTGATACGGAAGTCGATGGCCATATCATCGCCCACGGCCTCGCGCACGGCCTTGACGAGCTTGAGCGGGAAGCGCATGCGGTTCTCGAAGGATCCGCCGTACTCGTCCGTACGCTGGTTGGTGAGTGGCGAGAAGAACGCGCTCACGAAGTTGCCATGCGCGCCGTGGATGAGCACCATGTCGAAACCCGCGTCACGCAGACGCACGGCCGCCTTGCAGAAGAGGTCGATGACCTCGTTCATCTGCTCCTCGGTAGCCTCCTCGAACAGCTCGGGGTCCATATCGGGCGTGAGCCACGGCACCCAGGCCTTGCGACCGGCAAGCGCATTGGGTTGCGCGATACGCCCCGCATGCAGGATCTCGCACGAAATCGCCGCGCCGTAGCGATGCACCTCCTCGACAAGGCGATGCAGGCCGGGAATGTCCTCGTCCTTGCAGACGGAGAGGCTGCCGAAGAAGTCACGTGCACGGCCTTGGTCGACGGGCGATGCGCCGATCGTGACCATGCCGACGCCACTGCGAGCCTGGGCGCCGAGAAACTGCACGAGCGCCTCGGTAACCTGACCATCGACAACACCTGCATGACCCGAGACGACCGGCGAAAAAACCAGACGATTCTTCAGCTCGAAATTGCGAATCTTAATCGGCGTGAAGATGTGAGGGAAATTATTGAAACTCGGCATATATGTACTCCTCAATTCTACGACGATGGCGCGAGGGGGACAGACCCTTGCAACTCACACGCACTGGGGAGGTGAGGGAAACGGGGGTCTGTCCCCTTCTTGCCACCTGCGGCGATGCGAGAGGGTCTGTCCCCTTATTGCCACTAGAACGTCAGGCCGACGCACATGGTGCCGCCATCGTGATTGGCGACGACACCCGTGATCTGCGCGGCGGCAGGCGATGCCAGGAAGACCGCCAACGCACCAATCTCGAGCGGTTCGCCAAAGCGATGCATCGGCATCGTCACGTCGATGAACTCCGTAATCGACGGCGGAAGACCCGCATCGAGGTCAGAATGCGTGGGACCGGGCGCAATCGAGTTGACGCGAATGCCGTAGTCGCCCATGACGATCGCCAGGTGACGCGTGAGGTGATCGAGGGCGGCCTTCGAAGCGTTGTATGAAGGCATGGGATGTGCGCGCGGGTCGCCGATGGCCTGACCGCCAATCGACGAGATGTTGATGATTTCGCCACCACGGCCCTCGTCCATCATCCATTGGCCAAAGACCTGGATCATGGCCGCGACGCCATCGAGGTTGACGTTCATGACGCGCTTGAACTCCTCGAGACGCGCATCGTCGAAGACGCCGTGCTTGCCGTCGATACCGGCATTGTTCACCAACGTGTCGATATGGTCGAACTCGCTGGCGACGACCTCTTTGGCCCTCAGTACCGAATCGAAGTCTCCCACGTCGCACTTCACGGCGATGGCGCGCGACCCGAGCAGGCGGAGCTGCTCTGCGGCCTCGTTGCCGGAAGCCTCGTTTCGACACAGGATGGCGACGTTGGCGCCGCACTCAGCGAACGCCTGCGCGATGCCGCGTCCCAGACCGCGGTTGCCGCCGGTGATGACAACGTTCTGGCCGGCAACGGAAAACGCGTTCTTCATGCTGGTGATAGGTTCGATGATAATCTTGTCCATGATCGTTCCTCTCCGGGGTCTGTCCCTTTTTTGCCGAGATTTCTCGACTCCGCTTCGCTTCGCTCGAAATGACAAGGGAGGGTCTGTCCCCTACTTGCCATGCCCGACAATGGAGGGTCTGTCCCCTACTTGCCAACTGCGATGATGCAGGAGGGTCTGTCCCCTTGTTGTCATCTGCGCGCTTACACCTCGAGTGCTGCGTCAAAGCCGCTGTGATTCGCCTTCTTGATAGTGCCGATGTCCGCACAGTCACCCACAACGTACGTCTCGGGAATGAGCTCGCGGAACTGGTCGGGCGCGACGGGGCGTATTCCCATGGCGTTGACCACGTAATCGGCGGGAATGACCTCGCGACGCCAATCCCTGTCCTGCACGTGTACGCCATCATCGTCGATGGCCTCGACGTTACGGTCATCGAGAATGCGGACCTTGTATTCCTCAAGCAGCGCCATCAACATGCCGCGCGTGATGTGAATCATGCCGGCGGCAAACCTGTCGAGCGGAACGCGATCGACGAGCGTGACCTCGCAGCCCTCCATGGCAAGCGCCAGCGCGGACTCGCAGCCACTCGCGCCACCACCACAGACGACGACTTTGCCGCTCACCTTTTTGCGTCCGGAATCGACATCGCGCACGCCATACACGTTGTCGCGGTCGAGACCGGGAACGGGCGGATTGACCGGCACGGAGCCCAGCGCGACGATGAGCGCATCGGGCTTCTCGGCCATGATGAGCTCGGGGGTCGCCTCGGTGTTGAGACGCACGTCAGCACCACATTCCATCGTCTGCTTGACGTCCCACTCCGTATATTTCAGCAAATCGCTCTTGAACGGTAGCTTGTTGATGTCGTTGAGCGCACCGCCCAGCGATGCGGACTTCTCGAACAGCACGACCTCGTGACCGCGTCTGATCGCGGTTTGCGCCGCCATCATGCCAGCCGGACCGCCGCCGATGATGACGACCTTCTTGCTCTTGGCCGCCGGCACAATCTCCCAGTAACGATAACCGCGTCCAAGCTGCGGGTTAATGGCACACGACATGTGGTTGCCGCCGCCTGCCGCACACGAATGGCAACGCAGGCAGGGGCGCACCGTCTCGGGCTCGCCGCGATACGACTTCTTGAGAATCTCGGTGTCGGCCAGCAGGGCACGCGCGATGTAGCACGCATCGGCAGCCCCACTCGCAATGATGTCCTCGGCCTCGTCGATATTGGTGATGCAGCCGACGACGGAGACGGGAATGGTGATTTCCTTGCATTCCTTGACCTTGCGCGACAGCTCCCTATTGAGGCAATGCGGCTGGTAGTAGGGCGGCATCGTGAAGAACTGCGCACGCCAATCGACGATGAGGCCGGCCGAGATGTTGACCATGTCGAGGTATTCCTGCGCGAGCTTGAGGAATTCGATGACTTCTTCGACCTCCATGCCGCCATCGACCATCTCGTCGCCGCTGATGCGCATGTCAAGGATGAAGTCGTCACCGACGGCTTCGCGTACGGCCTTGAGCAGCATCAACGGGAAACGGCAACGGTTCTCGAAACTGCCGCCGAAGTTGTCGTTTCGGTGATTGGTGAGCGGCGAAAGGAACGCCGCAATCAGGTTGCCATGTGCGGCGTGAATGTTTACGCCGTCGAACTGGGCCTTCTTGAGGCGCACCGTGCAATCGACATAGTCCGCGATGATGTTCTCCATGTCGCGGAACTCCATCTCCTTGAGATACGGGTACTGCCCCGGAATGGGCAGCGGCGTGGGCGCAAGCCCGTACTCGCTCTGGATGAGCTCGGGATGCACGCCGCGGCCGGCATGGACGAGTTCGACGGAAATTTTGGCCCCGTGGCGATGCGCAACCTCGGACAGCAGCACCAAGCCATTGATGCGCGTATCCTCGGTGACGTTCAGCTCGGCAGGATAATCGGGGGCAGTGTCCCAGTTGACCGGCGTCGCTCCCAGCGTGATGAGCGCCGCGCCCGTCCTGGCCTGCTCCTCGACAAAGTCAATGTAACCTTGCGTCGGCTCGCCATTTGCGGTCGTGTAATCAGAAACCATGGGCGAAAAGATAATGCGGTTCTTGAGTACCTGCCTACCTACCCTGAGCGGCGTAAACACGTACTCGTAATCGTTAAAAGACGCCATATCCATCCCTTCGGTTGCTCTCCTATAATGACAACGCCGGGGGTCTGTCCCCTTGTTGCCGTAGCTCCTTTTGTCATTTCGACCGGAGGCGCGAAGCGCCGGAGTGGAGAAATCTTCCCCGTCGCTGCTAGCGGAGCGTAAACCGAGATTTCTCGACTACGCTCACTTCGTTCGCTTCGCTCGAAATGACAACGCCGGGGGTCTGTCCCCTTGTTGCCACCTGCGGCGATGCAATGGGGCCGGGTACAAGACCCGGCCCCACGCACGATGCTATTTGCAGATATACGGTCCGGGGACGAACATAACCTGATTGGGTTTCTTGTCCATCTCCTTCACCAACTCGTCGATTGGGCCGAACTTCATGACAGCCGCAAGGCAGTGATGCACGCAGCTCGGGAGCTTGCCCTTCTGCACGCGCTCGGCACACAGGTCGCACAACGTCGTGGGCGTGGGAATCTTGTTCCAGTTCATGGTCTTCGCATCGACCTCCCAGGGGCCCTCGTCAAGGACGCGAATACCCCAGGTGCCAGCCTCGAACCCATGCTCCTTCTGGCACGCGACCTCGCAGGACTGGCAGCCCGTGCAGAACTCGTAGTCAATCAGCAGTCCGTTTCTCATGGTTTCCCCTCCTATTTGTTCAGCTTCTCGACTTTGCAGAGCAGGCACTTGAACGGCGCGCCAAAACCGAGCTTGCCCACGAACTTATGCGGTACGAGCTCGTTGATATTGCAGCGCCACACGCCGAACAGATGCGGCTCCTCTCCGTCCTCTTCGGGGAACCACCAACCGTGCTGAGCATGCACGACGCCTTCCTTCACGATGGGCGTGACCTTGGCCTTGAGCTCGCATTTGCCGAACTCGTTCTCGACGTTGACCCACTCGCCATCGATGATGCCGAGCTTCTCCGCATCCTTGGGATTGATCTCGAGCAACGGATCGGGATTGATCTCGCGCAGCAGCGGAATCTGCTTTCCCTCGGAATGGAAGTACGCGTAGGTGCGGGCGCCGGTCGTGAGCACGAAGGGATACTCCTCCATGAGCTCGGGCGTCGACACCGGAGAGCGCTGCGGCTCCTCGTAGTATGGCAGCGGATCCTCGTTGAACTGCTTGTACATGGTCGAGTAGAGCTCGACGCGACCGGTCGGCGTGTTGAAGCCGGGCTTGCCGTCGGGACGCAGCTTGCCCGTCTCGTACTTCTTGTAGCTCACGTTGCGCTGGACGACGACCTTCTCGCGCAGTTCCTCGTAGCTCATGCCGAGGTTACCGAGGCGGAACTCGGCACGGAAATCCTCGAAATCCTTGAATCGCTCGTAGGTGCCGGGGTTGAGGCGGCAGCCAAGCTCGTACTGGATCTCAAGGTCACCCTTGGTCTCGCCAACCTTGACGGCGTCGACGACGGCACCGAGCATGTTGGGCGATGCGCCGTAGTGCGTGCCGACCATGGACTGGCGCTCGGCGTAGGTCGCGAGCGGCAGGATGACGTCGGCACAGCACTGGACGGTCGGGGTGATCCAGCAATCGGCCGCGAAGACGAAGTCGAGCTTGACCATGGCGTCATGCCAGCGCTTGGGCTGGGCGGCGCAGGTGCCGGCAAGCAGGTTGGTCGACGCGATGAAGCCGCCGTGGATCTCGTAGGGCTCGCCCGTCTCCATGGCCTCGAGCGTGAGGTCGGCGTGCGAGTTGAGAACCATGCCGACATAGGCAGGATACTCGTACAGGCCGATGATCTTGTTCTGCAGCTCCGGACCGAGCTCCTTCCAACCGAAGCCGAGGTCGCCGAGCGAGTCGCTCACATCACCGAGCAGCTGGCCACCGGGAATGTCGAGATTGCCGGTGATGGCCTCGAGTGCGATGATCGTGTGACCTGACTGAGTGCCGTTGGCCTTCTGGTCGGTGGCAAGTCCCCACAGGATTGCGGCATTGTCGGCGCAGGCGTACATGCGGGTTGCACCGTAGATGTCGTCAACGTCGAGGTCGCAGATCTCGGCCGCCTTCTCGGGAGTCATGGTCTTCACGCGCTCGGCGAGCTGCTCGAAGCCGTAGCAGTATTTGTCGACGAAGTCGTGATCGTAGAGGTCCTCGGAGATGATGATGTTGAGCATCGCCATGCCAAGAGCCGTGTCGGTACCAGGGCGCAGCTGCAGGTGATAGACCGCACGCGTGGAGAGCCAATTGGAGCGCGGATCGATCGAGATGAGCTTGCTGCCGCGCTTCATGACGTCGATGACGGCGTGGCCGAAGAAACCGTCGCCGTTGGAGGGAAGCGGCTCCTTGCCCCAAGTGATCATGACCTCGGGAATCTTGTACATCGGATCGTCATAGCGTCCGGGCAAGCCGCCGGCGTAGTCCATCTCGGGGTAGGTCACGCCAGCAACATAGGTGCCAGCGGCAACGCGCGGGATGTAGCAGGCGTAACCGGACTGCGTGTAGCAGGCATTGGGCGTACCGATCATGGCCGCGCCGTAAGGGCCGCACATTGGGCCGCCCTCGCGACCGGTGCCACCGAAGACGACGATGGACTCGGGGCCGTACTTCTCCTTGAGACCCTGGATGTTCTCCTCGATGATGTCGTAGGCCTCGTCCCAGGTGATGCGCTCCCACTTGTCCTTGCCGCGATCCTCCTTGGCGCGTTTCATCGGGTAGATGACGCGGTCCGGATGATAGGTGAAGTCGGTGAGGGTCAGGCAGCGCATGCAGAGGCGCCCCTGTGTGATGGGCTGGTTCTCGTCGCCCTCGACCTTTTCGAGGATGCCGTCCTTGTTCACGTAGAGCTTAACGCCGCATCCAACCGGATGGCAGCCCGGCGCCGACCAGGCGCAGGCGCGCGTGACGGTATAGCCGTCCTCCTCGTAACGCCAGGGCTTGCCCAGGTCGTTTTTGAAGTCTTCGATACCGCTATCGATTTTTGCTGTCGTGGTCACGTTTCCTTCCCTTCCTCTCTGTTTCTTTGACATGTAGGGGTCTGTCCCCTTCTTCCCACCTGCGGTGGCGTTTGGGGTCTGTCCCCTTCTTCCCACCTGCGGTGGCGCTTGGGGGTCTGTCCCCCTATTGCCGCTTCGCTCGAAATGACAGGTCTATCCCCCTCCCTATTCCGGCACGACGAGCTGGCTATAGCGATTCCAGATAGCCTGCATGTCGGTGTCGTAGCTTTCCTCGATGGGCTCGACCTTGCAGATCAGGCACTTATACGGCGCACCAAAACCGAGCTCGCCCACGTAGAAGTGAGGCATGAGCAAGTTGATGTTGGAGCGCCACACGTCGTAGAGATGCGGCTCCTCGCCATCCTCCTCGGGGAACCAGAAGCCGTGTTGCGCCATGACGAGACCCGGATACACCGTCTGAGTGACCTTGGCCTTGAGCACGCACGAGCCAAAGGGATTGCTCACGCGCACCCACTGGCCGTCTGCGATTCCAAGCTCGAGGGCATCTTGCGGATTGATCTCGATGAGCGGATCGGGGTTGATCTCACGCAGGTACGGAATCTGCTTGCCCTCGGAATGGAAGTAGCAATACGTACGAGCGCCCGTGGTAAGGACGAAGGGGTACTCCTCCATCTTCTCCGGAGTGGAGACCGGCGAAAGCTGCGGCTCCTCGTAGAAGGGCAGCGGATCGACCCCAAACTGCCTGAACATCGTCGAGTAGAGCTCGACGCGCCCGGTCGGCGTGTTGAAGCCGGGCATGCCGTCGGGGCGCAGCTTGCCCGTCTCGTACTTGCGATAGGACAGCGTCTCGGTCTTCTGGTGTACGACCTCCTCGCGCAGCTCCTCGAACGTCGTCTTGCCGTTGAGACGGTAATACTCGAGGAACTCGTAGAAGTTCTTGAAGCGCTCGAAGTTGACGGGCATGCAGCGACGACCTATCTCGTACATGATCTCGGCATCGCCCTTGCCCTCGCCCACCGTGATGGACTTGTTGATGGCGCCCATCGTGATGGGAGATGCGCCGTAATGGCTGTAGACCACGCTGTCGTGCTCGACGGTCGAGGACAGCGGCAGAAACAGCTCGCAAGTCGCCTGGATCGTCGGCGTGAGCCACACGTCGATGCCGAAGCACCACTCGAGGTTCTGGTACGCATCATGCCAGCGCTGGGGCTGAGCGCAATCCGTGCCAGCCAGGCCGTTGCAGTCCTCGAAGCCCGCCATCTTGAACTGGTAGGGCTCGCCCGTCTCGAGCGTGTCGAGCACCATGTCGCAGTGCGCGTTGAGGACGAAGCTCACCATCGCCGGATAGCGCTTGAGGCCCAAGATCTTGCCCTGGAGCTCGAGGCCGAGCTCGTTCCAGCCGAAGCCGAGCTCGAGGCCGTCGTTGACGTCGCCGACGAGCTGGCCGCCGGGCACGTCGATGTTTCCGGTAATGGCCTCGAGGGCGAGTATGCAATGGCCCGCCTGCATGCCGTTTGACTTCATATCGATGGCAAGGCCCCAGGCGATCTGCGCGGGCTTGGCCGCGGCGTAGACGCGAGCGGCCTCGGCGATGAGGCCAGCATCGACACCGGTGATCTCCGCCGCCCTCTCGACGGGCATCTCCTTGACGCGCTCGGCGAGCTGTTCGAAGCCGTAGCACCACTTCTCGACGAAGTCGTGGTCGTAGAGGTCCTCGGAGATGATGACGTTGAGCATGGCCATGCCGAGGGCGGCGTCGGTGCCGGGGCGCAGGCGCAGGTGCCAATCCGCTCTTGTCGAGACCCAGTTGACGCGTGGGTCGATGCTCATGAGCTTGGAGCCGCGGCGCATCATGTCGATGGCGGCGTGGCCGAAGAGCCCGTCGCCGTTAGTGGGCAGCGGATCCTTGCCCCAGAACACGATGAGCTTCGGCAGCGTGAAGGCCGGATCATCGTAACGGCCGGGCAGGCCACCGGCGTAGTCCATCTCGGGGTATGCCACGCCGGTAACGTAGGTCGTGCCCGCAACGCGCGGGATGTAACATGAGTATCCGCTCAGGGGCTGCGAGGCGTTCGGCGTGCCGAGTGCAGCTTGAGCGTACGCGGGAAGCATGGGGCCACCCTCGCGGCCCGTGCCGCCTTGCATGAGGATGGACTCAGCCCCGTAGTTTTCCTTGTAGTAAGCGACCTTCTCGGCAATCGTGTCGAAGGCTTCATCCCAGGTGATGCGCTCCCACTTGTTCTTGCCGCGGTCCTCGCGGGCGCGCTTCATCGGGTAGAGCACGCGGTCGGGATTGTAGACGTAGTCGCGCATGGTCAGGCAGCGCACACACAGACGACCGCCTGTGACCGGGTGGTTCTCGTCACCTTCGATGCGTACGAGCTCGCCGTTTGAGTTCACGTAAGTCTTGATTCCGCAGCCGACGGGGTGACATCCCGGAGGAGACCACGCACAACCGCGGGTGACGGTGAGGCCGTCCTCCTCGAAGCGCCACGGCTTGCCGAGGTCGGCCGTGCCCTGACCTTTAAACAGTTTCATGAGGTGATCCTTCCTCGAAAGGGTCTGTCCCCTTGTTGCCATCGGCGTCGTTTGACAACGAGGGGTCTGTCCCCTTGTTGCCAACGGCGTCGGGACGCAGGCTGTTGGCACTCGCCATCATGCCGCCTGTCGGCACGAAGGCCTGATCGCCGCAGCTGTCGCAAATGCCGGTCGCCGCATCGATAGTGCCGCCACATTTCAGACAGGGAATGCTTGGCGGGGGTGTGTACAACGGGCTGCTGGGATCAAACTTTCCACAGCGCCCACAGTTCGTGCATGGATAGCACATCGCGTCCGCTCCCTATTGAAGGTCGACAAGCTCAACCCAATACTCGAGCGTCTTGCCCGCGTAGGGATGGTTCATGTCAATCTTCACCGTGTCCTCGGTCGCGTCCACCACCATGGCGGGGCGCTTGGCCAGTCCATCGGCGCTCTCCCACATGATCATCGTGTCTTTCTTGATTTCGTACCCATGCGGAATGATTGAGCGGGGATACCACTTGATTTGCTTGGGGTCAGCATCTCCATAGCCTTCTTCGGGAGGGATGATGAGAGTGGCGCTCTCGCCGACTTCCATCGTGCGAAGGGCGTCATCGATGCCCTTGACCACGCGGCCCGCACCAATGCGCACGGCAAGCGGCTCATCCAGGTGCTTGTCGACGTGGCGTTCGCCGAGGATGCCCCCCTCATAACGAATGTAGGCAACCTTGCCGACTCGGTTCTCTTCCATGTGCTCCCCTTCCAGACAATCGAGGGTCTGTCCCCTTCTCTCCAAGATTTCTCGACTTCGCTGCGCTACGCCCGAAATGACAACCGGGGGTCCAATCGGGGGAGGGTCTATCCCCCTATCACCACCTGGCGTATAAGGGTCTGTCCCCTTCTTCCCAGCAGCCCCCAAGGGGGCGACCCGATAATTCGGGCGCCCCCTCGAAACCGCAGGCGTATCGAACTGGGACAAACGACCTGTCCATTTGTCCCAGTCCGTTGCGATTCGGATCGTCGTCTAGACGGCGTCCTCCTCGTACTCGCCAACCTTGGCGTCTGCGCGGTGGGCACCGAAGGTCGAAGCACCAGTGCCGGTGACCTCCATGGCCGCTGCCTTGTGCGCATCGGTCGCGTTCTCCTGATGGACGAACTCGCCCTTGGCCTCGCGCGGCATGAACTGCGGAACGATGAGCATCTGCTTGGGCTTTTCCTCAAGCTTCTTCGACAGCTCCTCGACTGTGCCGTAATAGAGGATGTTGGCGAGGCAGTGATGCACGCAGATGGGCTCACGGCCACGCTCGGTGCGATCCTTGCACAGGTCGCACAGATCCGTCGGCAGGGGGAAGTAGTTGAAGTTGATGTTGTCATCATCGATGTACCACGGGCCATCGGCATGAACGGCAATGCCCGTCTTGCCTACCGGGTAGCCATGCTCTTCCTTGCAGGAGACCTGGCACGAACCGCAATTCGTGCAGTACTCGTAATCAATAAGAAGTCCGTAGGTTGCCATATTTACACCAGCTTTCCGAATTTTTCCCAGATGAGATTCATGTCGGTGTCATACGACTCGCTCACGGGCTCGACATTACAGATCAGGCACTTGTTGGGAGCGCCGAATCCCAGCTTGCCCATGCGGCCGTTGGGGCACAGGTTGTTGATCTGCGAGCGGAAGGTGCCGTAGAGGTTCGGCTCGCTGCCTTCCTCCTCGGGGAACCACCAGCCGTGCTGTCCATGCACGGTCTTCTCGTCCACGGCCTCGGAAACCTTGGCCTTCATGAGAGCCTCGCCAAACATGTTCCAGACGCGCACCCACTGGCCATCGGCGATGCCCTTCTCCTGCGCCGTCTTGGGATTGATCTCGAGCAGCGGATCGGGATTGAGCTCGCGCGTGTAGGGAATCTGGCGATTCTCGGAGTGGAAGAACGCCGTGGTGCGCGCGCCGGTCGTGAGGATGAGGGGATACTCGTCCTTAAGCTCCGGCTTGCTGACCGGGCTGAACTCCGGCTCGATGTAGTACGGCAGCGGATCCTCGCCAAACTGGTTGTACGCGGTCGACCACAGCTCGACGCGACCAGTCGGGGTGGCAAAGCCAACCTGGCCGTCCTGGCGCAGCAGGCCCTTCTCGTACTTGTAGTACTCGATGGGCACCTGGGCGACGACGCACTTGGAAACCTCGTCGAAGGTCTCGCCATGGTTCTCGACACCCAGACGGAAGGCCTCGACGAGCTCGTGCTCGTTGGCCCACTTGGAGAAGCGCTCCGGATGCAGGTACTTGCCCAGACGATAGGCGAGTTCCATGTCGGAGGGCAGGCCACCGCAGTCGACGGCCTTGTGCATGAAGCCAGCGGTAACCGTGCAGGGCGCATAGTGCGTGAAGACGGTACCCTCGCGCTCGGCGATGGTGGCGATGGGCAGGAAGATGTCGCAAGTCGCCTGGATGGAGGCGTTCATGAACAGGTCGATGCCGATGCAGAACTCGAGGGACTTGCACAGGGCGTCATGCCAGCGCTTGGGCTCCATCGAGGTATTCGACAGCGGGTTGGAAGCCATGTAGAAGCCCATGCGGATGGGATACGGCTTGTCGGTCTCGAGTGCCTCGAGCATGAGGTCGACCTGCGAGTTGAGGATCATGTTGCAGTACGCGGGGTACTGGTCCATGCCGATCATCTTCTGGAAGAGCTCGTCGGGGATGCATTCCTTGTAGCCGAAGCCGAGCTCGTTGTGGCCGGCATCGGCACCGGGGACGAGCTGGCCGCCCGGGCGGTCGAAGTTGCCGGTGATGGCCTGCAGCGCGATGATGCACTGGCTGTTCTGCATACCGTCGGTCTTCTGGTCGACGGCGAGGCCCCACATGATGGCGGCCGGCTTGGCCTTCGCGTACATGCGCGCGGCTGCGTAGATCTTCTCGACGGGAACCTGGCAGATCTCGGCGGCCTTCTCGGGAGGCATCGTGGCGACGCGCTCGGCGAGCTGCTCGAAGCCGTAGCACCAGTACTCGACGAACTCGTGATCGTAGAGGTCTTCCTTGATGATGATGTCGAGCATGGCCATGGCCAGGGCCGTGTCCGTGCCGGCACGCAGCTGGATGAAGATGTCAGCGCGAGCGGACAGCCAGTTGACGCGCGGATCGATCTGGATGAGGCGGGTGCCGCGACGCATGGCATCGACGACCGCATGGCCGAAGAAGCCGTCGGGGTTGGACTCGAGCGGAGCCTTGCCCCACATGACCAGAACCTCGGTCAGGGTGTAGCGCTCGTCATCCCAGCGATCGGGCAGGGCGCCGGCGTAGTCCCACTCGGAGTAGGTGGAACCGGTGATGTAGGCCGCCGCCGCAAGACGCGGGGTGTAACAAGCGTAACCGGACTGCATGTAGCAGTAGTTGGGAGTGCCGAACACCATGGTGGGATACAGCGACATGGTGCCGCCCTCGCGGCCGGTACCGGACATGCCGATGATGGACTCGGGACCGTACTGGTCGACGATGCGCTCGTAGTTCTCCTTGATGATGGCGAACGCCTCGTCCCAGGAGCACTCCTCCCAGGCATCCGCGTTGCCGCGCTGGGAGCGGTCACGCTTCATCGGGGTGAGGATGCGGGCAGGGCTGTAGACGTAATCCTTCAGCGTGATGCACCTCGGGCACAGACGACCCTGGGTGACGGGATGGTTCTCGTCGCCCTCGACGTGCTCGAGCCTGCCGTCCTCGTTGACGTAGAGCTTGAGACCGCAGCCTACCGGATGGCATCCCGGAGGCGACCACGGGCAGGTACGAGTCACGGTGTAGTCGCCGTCCTCGTAGCGCCAGGGCTTGCCGATGTCATTGACGTCGGCAAGAGAATCCAGCTTCACTACTGGAGCGGCCTTGTAATCACTTAACTCCATTGCTTCACTCTCCTTCTCCTTCTTAACGGCACGGCCTTTCCTCCTGGCCGCACCGCAATAACCAAAATCGCGTATGCGATGCGTGCGATGCGGGGTCTGTCCCCTTCCTCCCATCAGCTGTCGAGTACGGAGTCCTCGATGAGACGAACGTTGAACTCCGCGGTACCCGAGTAGGTGTTGGGATTGATGATCACGTGCCACTGCGCTTCGCGCGGCAGCTTGAAACGATATGGCGATGAGGTAAGCCGGCCCGAAAAGGCGCTGCAATCCTCATCCGTCTTGTACAGCTCGTAATTCTCGTGATCCATGATCTTGACTGCGACGGATCGGGTGATGGTGATGACGATGCTCTGGCCAGGACCGGCAACGCCGAGGTCGTACTCGACCTCGCGCATGTTCCAGTCACGACCGTCCGGACCGTGATCCTGCGTCATTGCGCATCCTCCTCCCCGCTCGCGCACTGCGTGCGCAGATACTCCGCATCAAGCTCGAGCCAGCCTTGCGTCATCTCGAGCAAACCGAGGTAGAAGTCCGTCTCGGCAAACTGCTCCACCGCGTTCCTGAAGCTCTCCACCCACGAAAGCAAGTGGTTCTCCAGAAACTCGAGCTCCTTCTCTTGCGTCCCGCGCACGACCGAATGCTCGTCATCGCGCAGGGCGACAAGCTCGCTGTTGGCCATGTACTGCATGAACTCGAGCTCGCATGCGATGTGGTCCTCGGCAATGAGGCGATCGCGCGTGGGGCTGAACATGCAGGAACGGAACACGTCGGAAACCTCGGCGCAGTGGTCTCCCCCGAGCGATTTGGCGCCCGTACGATAAATTGACTCGTACGGATAGGCGGCGTTTCTGCCAGCCTCGTCCGCCTTCTCGGGATCAACGCCGTAGCCGAGGAACGCCAGGCAATAGTCGATGGCAAGAGCCGACTTGGCACGATCAAGATCATCGACGGCATCCAGGTACGAACGCAGGCGCGCATAGCCCGAATCGAAGAGCGCGTTGCCCGTCGACTCGACGGCCGGGCTGTCGATGAGATCGCCAACAAGCTCGCGATCGAGCTCGCTTCTGAACAGGCGCGACAGCATCGCGTAGTTGTCGCATCTGTCTTCGGTTTGCTGCATCAGAGCCTGCTGATCCATCGAAATCCCGTCCTCACTCGCCTTGCGGTGACAATCAAGGGTCTGCCCCCTTGTTGCCACCTGCGGTGATCCGAAGGGGTCTGTCCCCCTATCGCCACCTGCGGTGCTCGAAGGTCTGTCCCCCGAGCACCACCGTCGCACCTCGTGCATCGAGATGCCGTCTACCTGCTAGTACTGGTAGGGCTTGGGCACGAAGAGCACCTGGTTGGGCTTCTCCTCGAGCTCCTTGGCCAGATCCTCGACCGTGCCCCACTGCATGACACCTGCGAGGCAGTGATGCACGCAGAAGGGCTGCTGGCCCTTGTCCGTGCGCTCGACGCAGAGGTCGCACAGGCGGGTCGGGGTCGGAATCTTGTTCCAGTTGAACTTGCCATCCGAGCACTCCCAGGGGCCATCATCGAGAACGCGAATGCCCCACTGCCCCACGGGGATGTTGTGAATCTCCTTGCACGCGACCTCGCAAGACTGGCAGCCCGTGCAGAACTCGTAATCGATAAGCAGACCGTAGGCCGTCATCTAGATCACCAACTTTCCGAAGTGGTCCCAAACCTCCATCATGTCGGTGTCGTAGTTCTCCGACACCGGCTTCACGCTGCAGATGAGGCACTTGAACGGCGCGCCGAATCCGAGCTTGCCAACCATGAAGTGAGGGATGAGCTCGTTGATGTTGGAACGCCACACCTCGTACAGGCTGGGCTCCTCGGGATCCTTCTCCGGGAACCAGAAGCCATGCTGCGCATGCACGACGCCAGGCTTCACGATCTGGGAGACCTTCGCCTTCAGGACGCACTTGCCAAACGGGCTGGCAACCTCGACCCACTGGCCGTCGGCGATGCCGTACTTGAGCGCATCCTCGGGGTTGATCTCGATCAGCGGATCGGGATTCATCTCGCGCAGGTACGGAATCTGCTTGCCCTCGGAATGGAAGTAGCAGTACGTGCGAGCGCCCGTCGTGAGGACGAAGGGATACTCCTCCATCTTCTCGGGCGTGGACACAGGCGAGAGCTGCGGCTCCTCGTAATACGGCAGCGGATCCTCGCCGAACTGCCTGAACATCGTCGAGTAGAGCTCGACGCGGCCGGTCGGCGTGTTGAAGCCGGGCATACCATCGGGACGCAGGCGACCGGACTCGTACTTGTAGTAGCCGCACATCTCGGTCTTCTGGTGGACGACCTCCTCGCGCAGCTGCTCGAAGGACTTCTTGTACGCGAGACGGTAGTCAGCCAGGAAGTCGTAGTAGTCCTTGTACTTCTCGAAGTTGATGGGCATGCAGCGCAGGCCGAGCTCGTAGAAGATCTCGCAGTCGCCCTTGCAGTCGCCCACCGTGATGGACTTGTTGACGGCACCGGCCATGATCGGCGATGCGCCATAGTGCGTGTACACGACGGTGTCATGCTCGACGGTCGAGGACAGCGGGAGGAAGATCTCGCAGGTTGCCTGGATCGTCGGGGTCATCCACACGTCGATGCCGAAGCACCACTCGAGGTTCTTGACCATCGCATCATGCCAACGCTTGGGCTGGGCGGCGCAAGTGCCGGCAAGGAAGTTCGTGTCCTCGAAGACGCCCATCTTGAACGGGTAGTACTTGGCATCGTCGCCCGCCTCGAGCGCATCAAGCACCATGTCGCACTGCGCGTTGAGGACGAGGCCGACATATGCCGGATACTCCTTGATACCGAGAATCTTGCTCTGGAGCTCGGGACCGAGGTTGTTCCAGCCGAAGCCGAGCTCGAGGCCGTCGTTGACGTCGCCGATGAGCTGGCCACCGGGCACGTCGATGTTTCCGGTGATGGCCTCGAGAGCCATGATGCAGTGACCGGCCTGAACGCCGTTGGACTTCTGGTCGATGGCCAGGCCCCAGGCGATCTGCGCGGGCTTGGCCGCGGCGTAGACGCGGGCGGCCTCGCGAATCTGGTTCGCATCGAGACCGCAGATCTCAGCTGCCTTCTCGGCGGGCATCTCCTTGACGCGCTCGGCGAGCTGCTCGAAGCCGTAGCACCACTTCTCGACGAAGTCGTGGTCGTAGAGGTCCTCCTCGATGATGACGTTGAGCATGGCCATGCCGAGGGCGGCGTCGGTGCCGGGACGCAGGCGCAGGTGCCAGTCGGCACGCGTGGAGACCCAGTTGACGCGTGGGTCGATGCTCATGAGCTTGGAGCCGCGGCGCATCATGTCGATGGCGGCGTGGCCGAAGAGGCCGTCACCGTTGGACGGAAGGGGCTCCTTGCCCCAGAACACGATGAGCTCGGGAAGCTTGAACATCGGATCGTCATAGCGGCCGAGCAGACCACCGGCGTAGTCCATTTCGGGATAGGTCGCGCCCATGACGTAGGTCGTGCCCGCGACACGCGGGATGTAGCAGGAATAGCCGGACTGCGTGTAGCAGGCGTTGGGAGTACCCAGGCATGCATGCGCATACGCGGGAAGCATGGGGCCACCCTCGCGACCGGTACCACCCATGACCAGGATGGACTCGGCACCATACTTGTCCTTGAAGTACTTCACCTTCTCGGCGATGGTGTCATATGCCTCGTCCCAGGTGATGCGCTCCCACTTGTTCTTGCCGCGGTCCTCGCGGGCGCGCTTCATGGGGTACAGGACGCGATCCGGATTGTAGACGTAGTCGCGGATGGTCAGGCAGCGGACACAGAGACGGCCGTTGGTGATGGGGTGGTTCTCATCGCCCTCGACGCGCACGAGCTCACCATTGGAGTTCACGTAGGTCTTGATGCCGCATCCGGTCGGATGGCATCCCGGAGGAGACCAAGCGCAACCGCGGGTGACGGTGAGGCCGTCTTCTTCGAAGCGCCATGGCTTGCCAAGATCGGCAGTGCCCTGACCTTTGAAAATCTTCATGCTCTTTCCTTTCCTCTTCTCTCTCAACCAGCATTGCCACTTCGTACCTGTGATTCGGTCATCGACCGATGACGCCTGTGCCGACAAAAGCCGGCATGCGTCTACCTAGGACGACTGGCCCGGGGCGGCAGGAGCACCGGGGGCAGCAGGTGCGCCGGGGGCTCCGGGTGCACCGGAGGCAGCGGGCGCACCGGGAGCGCCGGGGGCTCCGGGAGCTCCAGGTGCGGCGGCGTCTTCGGGATCGCCGGGAACGAAATACGGGTTATCACCCTCGGACTCGAAACTTGCGGGCCTGAAACACATACGCGCCTCTCCTTTCAAAAGAGACGGGACGTCCTTCCGCGGAAGAACCGCTGTGCGAGGAAGCCGTCCCATTGAGCCAAGTAGCTCATGTCAACTCGAGAAATTCGCTCTCGAAACATTCCGATGTCGCTGGGGAATTGCGACGGGTACAAACTAAGGCTCAGGTGCGTGAGTTGAGAATCGTACACAGGTGCGGAAATCGTGGACCCCCTTGCGAAATACCCTCGTACTTCGCGTCTGATATTGCGTTCACAGACGCTTGTGACCAGGGGTTTGCACGATTCAATTCGAGCTTTCTTTCGCGATGCTCGAAGGGCAAAGAACGCACGAAAGGATGCGCCGTCTCGAAAGACGACGCATCTCGCGTGCTTGAAACTACTGAAGCTTGAGCTTCTTCTGGACGCCAAAGGCGAAGTAGATGATGAGGCAGATGATGTACAGGGGCACCATGCCGATGAGCGAGCCCATGCTCCAACCCCACATGACGATGGCGTTGCCGATGATGAGCGCGCCAATGGTCATGCCGATGTTCTGCGTAAACGCCATGAATGCGTTTGCCGCGGGGATATCGGCGTCCTCGACGGTGTTGGGCGTGAACTGCCACAGGATGGACGGGACAGCGCCGCCGACGATACCGGCAAGGATGGACAGCGGGTAGTACAGCATCGGGTCTTTAAGCTGGAAGACCAGGGCGGTGTAGATGACGGCGACGATCAGGCCAACGAGCAGGACCCAGCGATGGTTGTTCCACTTCTGGGTAATCCAGCCGGAAATGGGGGGCGTGAGAGCACCCATCAAGCCGAACAACGAGAAGATGGCGTTTGCCAGAACGAGTGACGCATCGAGCTGCGTGGTGAGGTACTGGACGATGAAGCCGTTGATCGCCATGAAGGCGGCTTCGTCGAACAGGAAGATGAGGGCCAGCGCCCACAGCATCGGGCTCTTGAGGGCACGCGTGATGCTCGCCTTCTTGGTGCCCGTGGGATCCTCCGCGTTTTCGACCTGGTCGAGATCGAGCGGCCTGCGGTAGAACAGGATGAACAAGACGCCGACGACAAGATCATAGACGGCGGTGCCCCACCAGATGCCCGCCATGTCGACGCCCATGGACTCGTTGAGCCAGCCGAAGAGAAGCGGGCAGACGCACATGCAGACGGCAACCCACATCGACCAGATGGACAGCGGAAGCGAACGCTTCCTCGGCGAGAACCACGGGCCGATTGACGAAGCGCCCACGACGCCCATGATGCCGAACGACGCGCCCTCGACGACGCGGCTTATGACGAACACCGTCATGTTGGTTCCGGCCGTCGCACCCATGATGGAGCCGACGACGCCGCAGCCGACGGCGATGGCGACGGACCCCTTCATGCCGAGCTTGTTCACGAGGCCCGTGGTGGGGAACGCCATGATGAAGCCCATGATGTAGAAGGACGCGACGATCAGGCCGAAGGTTGCCTCGTTGATCTGGAAGTTCATGCAGACAATTGGTGCGAGCGAAATCGCCTTGGCCATGTTGGAGCCCGGAACGAAGCCCACCAACATGGTGAACAGCACGACTACCCAACCATAGCTGCCGTCTATGCACTTTGACTTATCAAGTGATGTTTCTGACATAACTCCTCCTCTTTCCTCGATAACACATTCCCTCCCCAGCTGGCGTCATTTTTGAAGCGCCAGCGCCCCGAGCCGCACAACTCGGGTGTGGGGCGCGTGCGTATAAACGCACGTGTCCTTGGGGTTTATTGTCCGAGGATTATTTGAGGTCGAGAATTGGTCGCAAATGTGGAAATTTTGTGATTGGTCTCCAAATGCCCCGTTCAGGATATGGAACCTCAGGTATGAGGGCTGGCGCATGATGGTTTTGAGGAGCGAGTGCGCCAAGGGGCGATGGTGATAGGGGGACAGACCCTGTTGTGTGACAATAGGGGGACAGACCCTGTTGGGGCATGTGAGGACGTGGGGGGTCGGTCCGTGCGATCCGTAGGGGTCTGTCCCCCCATTGCCACGCGGCCGTTCGGCGCCAAAGGGTCTGTCCCCTTATTGCCGAGCAGCGTCTTCCTGTTCAGCGGAATCATCGGGCATCGCAAAATCCATGAACTCGATATCCTCGACAAAGTCGAGCAACTCCTGGCGCGAGTGGATGCCGAACTTGCGATAGATGTTATAGATGTGCGTCTTGGCCGTAGACTGCGAAATGTAGAAGGTGTCCATGATGTACTTGGCATCACGACCCCTCAGCAGGATGGGCAGAATCTCTCGTTCGCGCGGCGAGAGGTGATACTGCTCACACACAGCATCGACCTTTTGATGCCACTGCGCCTTGCGACGTCCATTGCGCTCGATATGGGCGCTTACCTCCTCGTCAACATCCTCCTCGATAAAGGAGGCAAAGGGGTAAATCTGGTAGTTGACCTTGATCTGCAACCATGCGCAAAGCGCAGCCGCCACGATACAAAGAACAAGCAGGCCATATTCGGGACCAAGCATCTGGGCAATCCAAGGAAATAGCGCGAATATCGCCGCGCCCACGGCGATGCCGCAGAAAAACACCGAGCACTCCTTGCTGATGAGCCACATGGCGGCGATGAGATTAAAGCGCACGGTTTCGATAATCGCGTCAAGAATGGTGATCGTCTCAAGGATGACGTAGCAGCTATAGCAGGTCAGAAGCACAAGCCTGATCTCGCCAGAGACGAGAGCCAGCGGCAAAAGCATCACAAGGGAGGCAAGCCCCATGGTCTTGCGCAGCGCATCTTTCGTATCCCGCTCGTTTATCTGGCGCATAAGCAGCGAACCAACACCAGCAAGCGTAAAGGCAAGACCGAGCGCCACATTCGACACCTGTAGGGTAAAGGGCAGTGGGATGAAGAGCAGGAACGCGCCAATCATGAAACCGACGAGAAACAGCGTGTGGACGTTTCCCTTGACTTTGATACTGCGAGCCTTGGAATCGGCGGCGCTGATGAACTCGCCGAAATCGTAGCTTCGCCGTATGAAAAGCAACGCAACCACTATGGTGACGAGCACCAAGGCCGACAAAATGACGGCATCATAGGGAACGGGCACATTGACGATGATCATCATCAGAATACCCGGATACAGAAACGCCGTATCGACAACGAGCATGAGCGCCTTGCGGGCAAGCGCCGCAAGAAAACGTCCGTAAAGTATAAGAGTGTCGGCCAGGCCGAGCACGGCAGCAACCGCTGTGACGTATTGAAGCCCCAGGAACATCCCGATAATGGATGTGAGAAAGCAGAGCGCATGGAGACACACATATACCACTCGGGGCAGATGCGCGGAAATGGTATCCGTCCTGAGCTGCACGGCCTTGAAGAATAGAGCGGCAACGAGTGCCGATATAACGAGCATGAGGGCCGCATCGAAAAAGGAGCCAACATGCGAGACGGCCCCGACAAGCAATAGAATCGCATTGCCAATTGACAGGCTGAAACCCAGGATGCCGTCGATAAGGACGGCTTCGAAATCAGCCTCGTTTCCGCCGATAGGCTTGCGCTCGGTAGTTGGACCAGTCTCCTGATCCGTTGTCGCTTCGCTCATGGCACGCCCCCTTGACTCGCATAGCACGACGCACATGCTACGAGTGCCCCCCCCCCGAGAGAGTGGCGTTCGATGGTGGATATGGCCCATGCATGATGAGTTGACTCCCTACAACCGCGGGGAGACATAACATGCATGATGCGCGGACATAAACCCAACTTGCAGGATAAATATATCGTCTGCAGGCATGCGGCACCATCGTATAAAAAGTATGACGCATGTGATATGCGGAATGAAAGCGCAGGTAGCAAGGGTTCGAGAGGACGATGCGGAAGGGTCTGTCCCCTTATTGCCACGCAACGAAACACGAGGCGTCATTACAGAAGGGTCTGTCCCCTTATTCCCGGAGTGCGAGGGTCTGTCCCCTTCTTATCAACGAAGCTTGCAGATGGCGATAAGGGCCGTTCCCGCAAATCCAAGGAACATGAGCACTATGCCAGCAAACCACCACTCGGTCAGCTGTGGACCGAGCAGCATCTGCACGAAGAATGTGCCGAGAAACTGGCCAACGCCCTGAAAGGTCACAAGAACGCCCATGCCCACAGACGCAAGCTCCGGGCTCGGTAGCAACTTCGTAAACCCCGAAAGGTACTGACCGATGCCACCCATCCCAAGCAGGCCCATCGCAAAGACGCCCACCCAGAGTAGCGGACCTGTTTGCGTGTAAAGCAAAAAGGTGCAGGGACCCATGACGAACATGGCAATGATGAGCAGTGGTTTGTTGCGCCCGATTCTGTCAGAGATCACTCCAAAGAGCGGCGAGGATATGATCGAGAGCAGCATGGGGGCCGTGCTGATGATGCCCGAGAGCGTTGGGTCGAACCCCTGCATCTGCAGAATTGTCGGCACAAACGCGAGAATCGCGAGCATGCAGATGTTGTAAACAACGAACGCGCCAAAGAACAGGAACATGTCCTTCGAGAAGATATCACGATAGCGAGGCTTCACTGGCACGATGGGGACAGACCCTGGCATACCAGTTTCTTGCGATTCGCGGGAATCGGGGGACAGACCCTCGACTGCCGCAGAACCGGCTCGCGGTTTGCGAATAAAGATCAGTACGAGAACAGCTGCAACAGCGCTGACCACGGCAAATGCAATCCAGAGACCATCGAAACCCCACATGCCAAAAACGGTCGGCGTGAGCACGGCGGCGACAGTTGATCCCAGACATCCCCAGATGCCCCAGATTCCCATTGAGGTGCCAACTTTGTCGGGGCTCACATTCTGCTGAACGATAATCGGCCCGCAAGTTGTGAGAATCGTGAGAGCGGCACCTTCAACCGCACGCGAGGCAATAAGCATCGGACTCGTTTCGGAAAAGAGGCCAATAAGCGAACCGAGAACGGCGATGCCGCACGCGATGACGAGCATGCGTCTTGCGCCGAAGCGCTGCGCGAGCGCGCCAGCCGGCAACGCAACAAAGATACTCACGAGCGTGAAAATCGACATGAGCCAGGAGGCAGTCGCCGCGTCCATCCTGAAAATCCCCATGAGGTTTGTCATGATGGTGGGAACCTTGTACTGAATCATCGCCACTGATATCCCCGAGATGAGCAAAATGATGCCCACGAGCACGGGATTCTGGTATCTGCGGATACCTTGTGGCTCGCCGTTGTTTGTGACGGTACCAGTATTACCATCAATGTTCTGGTTCACGAATCTCCTCCTGCATATTCATCTGGCAATTGGGGGACAGACCCTTCCTCGCCAGAACTGGCAATTGGGGGACAGACCCTCTATTTGCTCGCTATTTGCTCGCTATTGGTACACACCCTATCGCCTTGACTTACGACAGGCCATCGAGCGGGGAGTTTGATAGTCCATGCCTAATCTCATACCTTTCATACGATATGCATGCGGCAAGCTGGGAACTACTATCTGATGGACGCCAGAATTTCATACGAGTTGCCCTCGCATGGGTTATGAGGGCGTAACCGCCGAGGTCTGGCAACCTTGCATTCGACGAAGAGGAGAGGAAACCATGGCTGACGAGAAGATTACCGAAGAGACTGTAGAGGTCGACGAGATCGAAGCTCCCGTGAGCGCGATCTGCAACAACGCCGAAGAGCTCGCTGCTGATCTTGTTGACGACGACAGTGAGATCAAACCCGTCGAGGGATTTTTCCTCACCTCTCAGCGTTGGCACTAATCGGCCAGCTCGGGTGAGCAGCGGAGGCGCCCTCGGCACCTCCCACATGACGAAAGGACTGGCATGGCACACAAAGGACAGACTGCGCGTTTTCTGTATCGGGGCAGTTTTCCCAATGGCGAGGTTTTCGACGATTGCGAAGGCACCCCCCCCCACGAGATAATCCTCGGCAGGCGGCAGGTCATGAAAGCCCTTGAAGACGCCTTGCTCGAGATGGAACCGGGCGAAGAACGCACTGTCGAGCTCGCGGCAGCTGACGCTTATGGCGAGTACGACGAGAGCGCCGTGCAGCACTTCCCCACCTACAAAGTTCCCAACGGCGAGAACCTGCCTGTCGGCGAGTACATTGGGTGGACTTCCCCGCGCAATATCGAGCCGATTCCGGCCAAGGTGGTAAGCGTTGAAAATCAAGTCGCTACTATCGACTTCAATCACCCCCTCGCTGGCAAGGACATTGTGTACTGGGTCAAGCTCCTCGAACTTGAGGATTAGACCCTCCATCCCCCTTCCAGTCCTCTGCCGAGCACGAAGGCATCGAAGACGACCTCCCCTGCCCACCGGTCTCTTCGATGCCTTTTTGCGTGCGCGATAGCGCCGCAGCCATTTAAGAATCGATCAATTGGGGTCCAATTAAGGGTCTGTCCCCTTTTTTCCATCTCGCTGACAAAAGAGGGTCTGTCCCCTTCTTCCCTTGCCGTCCCCCTCTTGCTCCCGCGGCAAAAGAAAACGCCGAGGGAAACATTCCCTCGGCGTCGAGTCAGACTAAATATCGCAGTTGAGCTATGCCTGCGGTGCCTCCTGAACGGTAACTTTTGCGTGATCGGCAACCCATTTGTTCGCCTTGAGACGCTCGGCGGACTCACGCAAGGCGAAGTTCTTTCCCTCGTTTTCTATCTGCTGCCGAACCTGCTTGGGGTTGGCGTTGGGTGCCATCATGTGGCACGCCTCGTCGATATCATCCTCGGACAATCCAAGGTTCTCATGGCGGAAGACCGCATCAAGCGCATATCCCTGAACGACCATCTCGCGCGTTTGTAGCATGAGCATCATGTTTATCTGCTGGTCGCCGCCGTTTTGGCTCACGTAATCCTCCCAGGACATGCCCTGCTGCTGCAAGCCAATGCGGATGTTCCTCATGAGGTTGTCACGCGCGTTTTCGTACACCTCGTCGGCAATCTTACCCTCGAAACGCTCACCCAGCACGCTGGCGGCCACCTGGCGTTTATACGCTTCGTACTGCTCGCGATCACGGCGCTCGATGTTGCCGCGAATCTCGGTGCGCAGGTCATCCAGACTCTTGTACATGGGGAGATTCGTGCTGAGCCACGCATCGTCGATGGTGGGAACAACGGGCTTCTGGATTTCCTTAAGCGTGACTTCGCAATCAAACTTTTGCGTGAACTCGTTGTAATCCTCATCGACGCTCGGGCCCTCGAAGACGAACTTGCGCGTTTCGCCCGGCTCCATGCCAAAGATGTGCGCGTCGAAATCGGCAGGCATGTAGCCTTCGCCCGCAACGTACGTGCGCCCATCGGTGGTAAGGCCGGTGAGCTCCTTGCCGTCTTCGTAGCACTTTATCGCCACGAGGCATGCGTCGCCTTTCTCAAGCGGCTTGGGGTCGGCAGTGGTGTATGTGGTGTTGCGCTCGGCAAGCTGCTGGATCTGCGCATCAACCTCGGCCTCGTTGATGGTGAATTCGGGAAGAGTGATCTCAACGGGGTCGTAGGAGGTGAGCTCATAGTCGGGCTTGGGAGTCACTTCCATGGTGAATGAGAATTCCTGGTTACGCTTGAGAGCCGTGCTCGGCGTGGGATGGGGAGGAAACGCGGGGGCGATACCGCTTTGGTCAATTGCGAAGGGCGCGAGCGCCTCAACGGCATTAGCCTCGATAATGGAATCGAGATTCTTGATGCCCATCTTTTCCTCGGCGATTTGCGCGAGGGTTTTGTCTGGCGTGGGGTTTATCCCCATGGAGTTGGCAAAGTCGAGCTCCGCGAGAGCAAACGCCTTGTTGACGTCATCGGCACTTGCTGTGACCTCGAGAATGGTCTTGCCATCGGCTTTCTTGATCTTGCTGATCTTCATGAGGTAAACCCACTTCCGCTCCTATCCCGTGCGATGCTGCGCGCGGGATTCGTTGGCCATAATATGGCGTACGCACACACTATATGCCGAACTGAATAGAACGTGCGGGGAATGCGGGGTCTGTCCCCATTTTGTTACGCAGCGGGATTACATGCGCTGGGAGATGAAGGGGCAGGGAGGCGAGGGCGGAAATCGAGGGTCGGAAATCGAGGGTCTGTCCCCTTCTTCCCGCCCCCTTCTCCTCATTTCTTCTTGCGTCAATACGAACTAGGCGTCCTTCTTGGAGACGAGCAGCAAAATGCCTCCCACAAGGCTCACAAAGATCAGTGTACATACGCCAAATGCCACGGTATTCGGCCTTTTGCCTTTGTAGATTCCCCAAGCGCACACGGTCATGGGAATCATCCAAGCAAGAGGGATAAACATCCATCCGGCTGTCACAGTTGAGATGATGCAGAAGACGAAAGCGATGAGCCGCAATGTGGAATCCTGCGATGACATGTCATACGTGACCTGACAATTGTCAACAATCTGCGCTTGATACGCTATCTCCTCAGAGGGTGAGGCATCTTGCCCGACCGATGCTTGGGAGCTTGCGGGGCTGTCAGCATAATCGTTGGTCCACTGGCTTCCATCCCAATACCGAAGCCTTGATTGATCGCCCGAAGGATCCGGATACCATCCGGCGCGTGATTCGCTCATGAATTCTCCTTATATACTGTAGTAGTGGTTGTGATAGCAAGTATAGGGCATTGACTACGAGGGGCGACAGCCAATGGCAAGAACGGCAACAAGAACCCCGGCAAGGAACGGTAATGCAGAAAATCGAGGGAAATCGAGGGTCTGTCCCCTCTTTGTCGTCCCCTCTTTGTCGTCCCCTTTTTGTCATTCGCTCATCGCATTCATGCTGCCTGTCCTATATCCATCGAGGTCAAGTGTCACATGCTTAAACCCTAGCGCTTTGAGTTTTTGGGTTACATCCTCACGAACATCCGGCTCGACAAGACGCGCTAAATCACTTGGCAGCACCTCGATACGTGCAATCTCCCCGTGAAAACGCACACGGACCTGCCGAAATCCCCTATCAAGCAGACATTGCTCCGCCTCATCAACTGCGGCCAAACGCTCATCACTAATGAAATCCCCAAATGCAAAGCGTGAAGCAAGACATGCGAATGACTGCTTGTTCCAGGTAGGAAGGCCCTTCTCGCGTGAAAGAACGCGTATCTCGTCCTTCGAGAGACCAACCTCCTTCAGAGGACTTATCGCCCCCTGCTCGGCTATCGCCCGAGCCCCAGGACGATAATCATCCTCATCGTCGATATTTGATCCTTCGATAACTGTCTCGATTCCGCGCGCATTTGCCGTTTGAACAACGGCGCGCAGCAGGCCCGTCTTGCAGAGATAGCAGCGATTGGACGGATTCTGCCGGAACGCATCATCCTCAAGCTCATTTGTGTTGACGACTAGCTGCAAAATACTTCGGTCCCTGCAAAATGCAGAAGCTTCGTCGAGCTCTCGTTGCGGAAAAAGACGCGATTGAGCCGTAATTGCGACTGCCCTTTCGCCGAGCGCTTCGCGTGCGGCGTGCAGGAGCAGAGAAGAATCCACGCCACCGGAGAACGCAACCGCAATGCTCTCGAATGATTGCAGATGGTCGAGTAGATCGCTGTATTTTTCATCAGGAGTTTGGGCGGGCATCTGGCTCCTCATAATGATGCTGGCGAAACGATTATACCTGGGGGGAGCTTGTGTGAAGATCCGTGCGAGAGGGTCCGTCCCCTCTTTTCCGCTTACGTGCGAAAATCGATACAGCAGGGTCTGTCCCCCAATTACCATTTACACGCAAAAGGAAGCCGCTTCGCGATAGAAGCGGCTTTTGCTGGCGATGTTCCACACGAAACTAGATGACTACGCCTTCATCTATGTCCAGGTGAAGGCACTTGACGGGTGTTCCAACCTCGAATGTTCCCGTACCCTGCGGGAGCTCTATGAGCACGGTGCTGCGATTCATCTCCGACAAGAGGGCAGATGACTGCTTCTCTTCCTGACATGCAAGCAACTCGCCGTTCTCCCCAACTTCAAGATGACCGCGCTGGTAGAAAGCGCGAGCTTCCTTCTTGCGCGTCGGTTGCGCAAGAACGGCGTCGCTAACGGGACGATCAAGCTCTGCGTAGCCTTGCATGGCGCGTAGTGCCGGTCGGCCGAAAAGCTGAAAACCCACTGCGGCAGCTGCGGGATTGCCCGAGAGAACTTCGACAAGCGTATCGCCTACACAACCAAATGCTTGTGCTTTACCCGGTCGCAAACTCACACAATCAAAAACGACCTCCCCCAGATCGCGAACGGTTTCGATGGCGTAGTCAAAATCGCCGTTGCTCGCGCCACCGCTCGAAACGACAAAATCGCATTCATCGATTGCTTGCTCGAACAAAGCGCGGATGGCGGCCTCGTCATCCCTGACAATCGGATACAGATTCACCTCGCAGCCAAGCTCGAGCGCATATGCGCCCAACACGTATGCGTTCGCATCGCGAATCTTGCCTGGCTCGGGCTTTACCGAAGGAGCGACGAGTTCCGTGCCGATGCTAATAACGCCAACCTTGGGGCGAGCGTATACGGGAACGACTGTGTTCCCGGTGCTCGCGAGCAGGCCTATGGTTGCGGCGCGAATCACCTCGCCTTTGCGGACAACAACATCGCCCGCTTTGGCCTCCTCGCCCGCTTTGCGCACATTCGTCTTGGTTACAGGAGCGACTATGCGTACGCGCTCGCCCACTCCACCGTCACCGGTGAAGGTCGTGTCCTCAATCTTGACCACCGCATCGGCGCCCTGCGGCATAATGCCGCCCGTCATGATGCGAATTGCCTCTCCGGGTTTGAGGATGATCTCACTCACGACGCCTGCACCGACCCAGTCCACAATCTCAAGCTCGACAGGGACTTCTTCGCTCGCGTCCTTGAGAGACGATGCGACTACGGCAAATCCGTCCATTGCTGTATTATCGAAAGGCGCAACGTCGATATCACTTATGAGATCAGCGGCAGCGACTCGCCCAACAGCAGCAAACAAATCGACCTCTTCGACTGGCGTTCTAAAACGAGCGTTACCCGCGAGCTCAATCGTCCTTTGACGCGCCTCATCGACACTTATCATATCCTGGCTCATTTGATTATCCTCTCGAAAGGTGAATCATTATGTTTATTCGACAGGGTACCAAATCTTCCAGAAAGCTGGACGAACAATCCCGGGCTTGGTCGCTCACGGACTGGTTGCCGCTTCGACGGTGCAAAGGGGCGGGGGCTGCGCACCCCACTTCTTGAATGCACGGTGCATGGTCGTTGAGGCAATTCTTAGGATCCTGGCGAGCTGCGCTATGGTCATCCCCGCATCGAGACAGGTTGCAAGTGCAAAGGGGCACTTTTGAACTTTGAGCATGGCCGCCGAAGCACCAGTGAGATAATCGCACCTTCGGCGAATTATTTTTCGAGCGGCTTCATCTGACAAGCGCCTGGGGAACGGCTCGAGGTGACGTACGCTTGCTTCTTGTTGGGCGAAATCGCGCCATTCGTCCGCGCTCATGAAACTGCATAGGAGCTCATTATCGACAAGATCGTCCGATTTCCCCAGGTAGTTATAGCTGCTCCACGGATAATCGGTCAAACGAACGCAGAGTCGAGCCTTGACGGGGTTGCGCCAGACGTATCGGATTGCCGACAAAAGATGCGCCTCTGTCTCAATTGCCTCGCTGCGAAAACGACCTTGAAATATCTGACCAGCACATTTATGCCGCTTGTGATAATAAGCCGAGAAACGCGCGCCGACGCTCTGGAAAAGAGAAGGCGGGATAGGGCCATTGCACTTGATAACGATGTGAAAATGAGTGGTCATCACACAGTATGCGAGAACCTTGAAACTGCAGATTTGCTGGGCGAGCCGCAAGCACTCCAAGAAAAACGCATGATCACAGCCCTCATTGAAAACGCGGGCCTTGCCAACGCCACGATTTGTGATGTGGTAATACCCGGTTGATGAATGTTTGCGCGGTCGCCGTGGCATGCTTCACCTCCTTTCTAGTCGGTCTTATCCACAACGAGAACGATAAATCATGTGTATCCGAGCAAACCACCCCGAGAATCTGAACGATTCCGGACTTTAAGGAGAGCAAACCCGGAGTGATTTCCGAGAAGAATCGGTCAGGAGATGGTGAAAGGATGGGAGGATGGGGACAGACCTTCAGTTGGCAGCAATCCACGAGTGGCGAAAAGGGGACAGACCCCTGATAGGCCTGGCGAAAGGGGGACAGATCCCTGATGGGCCTCCCAGTGAGCAAGCTGTCAACCCTTCGGCTGGAGCACCATAAAAAAGAAGCCCCTGACCGGGGCTTCTAAATCGTAACCAACGGCAATCCTTCTACACCTTCGGATACTGCGAATAAGAATGTCCGCGTCTGCTCTGCTCGTAACGACTCACAAAAAGCGCAATGATGACCACAAGGGCGACAACGAGAAACGCAATCACAAAAAGCGCGTTCTTCGTGTATAAACCCGTAATCGCTGCACAAAGGATAGACATGATAATGATGACGACCGGGACAGCCATCCTCGTCTTGTCTCGTGCAATATTGGCACGCAAAATCGCATCCTGACGGCGCGATTCGTCATCACGACGAGCACGAATGTCACGATCGGTCCACTCCATGATCTTGCGCTGGACCTCGGGAGGATACGAATTGAAAACGTCTGGATGGGGCAAGCTCACGCATCCATCTTCGAACTCAAACGGCTCACTGGTGAGAGCGTCATCACAATCGTCGAGAGTGTCGTCCTCGGTCTCGTGTCTGAAAAGATCCGAATAGTTCCCCAGCGTTCTGTCAACGCC
Source organism: Coriobacteriia bacterium (assembly GCA_003149935.1). Taxonomy (NCBI): domain Bacteria; kingdom Bacillati; phylum Actinomycetota; class Coriobacteriia; species Coriobacteriia bacterium. The sequence continues at coordinate 124,854 of QAMH01000008.1, forward strand.
GACTACCGGACCTTGGACAAAGCTGTTTGCATCACTCTCGCTCGGATCATCGACATCAAAAACGAAATCGGGAAGATCGTCTGGTTTAACGCGGTCATTCTTGCGTTTGCTGTTGGATTTTGACGACTGATTGCCTGCTTGCTCGCGATTCTTGATGAACGCGTTGTACATTGGTTCGTTATTCATGCGTTTGGTACCTTTCGAAGGTCAATCTGTTCAGGCAATTATAGCATCGCTTGATGGCGGCACAGGGCGGGGAAGAATGCGTGGCAACCGAGGGTCTGGCAACCGAGGGTCTGTCCCCTAATTGCCATCTGCGGATTGTCAGACGCCTTGGCAACCGAGGGTCTGTCCCCTGGTTGCCAGGACGTAACTCACTTCTCGTTCGCGGACTTGCGGCGACGGAACAGTAATGCCAGCATTAGAAGCGAGAGCAAGGCAATCGCAGCTTCAAGTGCCATGCCAGATACAGCATCATCGCCGGTCCTGGGCACGCCGTATGCGGCAAGCTGCGCCTGATAACGCGCTCGTTTCTCGGCCTCTTCCTCAGCATAGTTACCGAAGACCGGCGCAAAGACCACGTCACCATCCATCATCACCGAGAAGATTGCATCGGCACCCTCGATGTAGGTTGTTACCCCATCGCGTATCACGTTCCAACCCTTGATGTAGTAATCAGGATTGAGTTCAATCAGCACGTTATCGGGCGAAAGCGTGAAACCGGGTTCAATGCCGTCCGAATTAATCGTGATTTTGCCGCCTGGGTACTCACCTTCGGTGACAAAGTGGCCGAAATCGTCAACCTCGGGCTCGAATCCCTCGAGACCAGCCACGTGACGCTCGATATCCCAGATCGCATACAGCTTGATGGCGGTGTTACCGTTACCAACCATCGCCGCGAGCAGGTACATCGCCGCCGTAGGATCGTCGATGGTGCCGCCCCTCACAAGACCAAGCACGCCGTTCTCGAGCAAAGCCTCCATGAGCTGGCCGGCGGCGAAGTCGGGAACGACCGCATCCGGCGAGAACGCCCAACCCAGCAGCTTGGCGTTGCGGCGCTCGAAGGCCACGTCGTCGAGACGCGTGCCAGTCGAAGCGTACTCATAGCGCTGGTCGGACGCGGTGCCAGTCGCGACGTCATCGTTCTTGTCGAAGCTGATGATGTAGGTGATAGGCGCCCACAGGGCCATGAGCCTGATGCTCGAGCCGGGCATCGTGAAGATGTAGCCCGGTGCATACTGCCTGCCGTTGCCATCCACAAAGCCGATGAGGATGTAGCCGTTGCGCAGAAGCTGATCGGCAGTCGGGAGCATAATCTGCGCATCAGTGCCGTACTTCACCGTGATGGGGAGGCGGCGCGGATCGTCCAGGGCGACGTTACCGCCAGCGGCGTAGAGCGCCTTGGTGGCAGCGGCGATCTGCTCGGCGATGAGCTCTTCGAGCGTCTTGCGCGGCGCATCGGGGTCTGTCCCCTCATTGCCAGCTGACAATGCGGGGTCTGTCCCCTCCTTGCCACCGGGGCTAATCCAGAGGCCGTTGGAGGGATCGATGGTGAGGGTCGCCTCGTCGAAGACATAGTAGAGGACCAGCACCGTCGAGCCATCGCCGGCGATTACCGCGCGCGCCTGGGTCGTAAAGGTCCGTCCCCCAATTGTCACGCTCTGGCCGTGGGGCAGGTAGGTGTAGCCAAGGACCGGGATGTTGTCGAGATGACGATAGGTCACACTCGCATCAACGCCGTCCGCCCACGCAATCTCGCCGGTGAAGCCGACGTAGACGAGGCGCTGGCTCTCGGCCCACTTCTCGTCATAGACGAGAAGGTTGCCATTCGCATCATGCGGCACCGTTCCATCGGCCTTGAGCGGCACGAGCGTGCCGTCACCGGTAATCACCCAGCGCTCGACGTAGTACTTCGTGTTGTTGTTGGCGACGTAGTAGAAGCGCAGATGCGTGCTGCCATCACCAGCGAGGTTGTCGGACTCGATGCCACGGGCAAGCAGCGTGCCGAGAATATCGATGGCAGGCTGATACACGTACTTGAAGACGGGCAAGCCATCGGCATCGAACAGCAGGTTGCCGTTCTCGTCCGTATCCTGAACGGCATTGCCGTCCTTGTCGCGCACGAGCACGATCGCACCCTCGTATTCCTTCACGTAGGTATAGCCGTCGATAGCCTCGTGACCGTCCTCGAGCTTGGTCGAATACACGTTTTCGTCGGTGATGCCCACGAGGTCCTGCCTGCTGTCCTCGATCTCGTGCGCCACGCCGTACTGGTCAACCCACCAGTGGCTGACCGTGTACTTCGTGTCGTTACGCGCACGCCAGATCGCATGCAGCGTCATGGAGCGCGTCGGGATGATGAAGGAGCCATCGGGCAGCACGAAGATGTGGTCGAGGTACTTGTAGGTCGGATTGTCGCCCTCGACCTCGATCGCCCTGTTCTCGGCACTGTCCGCACGCTCGCCGTACATGCTCATGAGGAAGGCGCGCAGCACATCGGTGTACTGGCCAGTATTCGGATCGACGCTCGCGAGATGGTCGGCGATGGGCCACGACGCGCTACCCTTGATGACCGAGCCGTCGGGCAGGTCGGACCAGCCGACGAACTCGTAGCCGGGGCGGTAGAGCTGGTCGGCGCCCGGCAGGCGAATCGTGGTCTCGGTCGCGTACGGATCGCGCGACCACTCGCCAGAGCCATCGATCATGGTCGGCGTGGACTCGCCAGTGGAAACCCAGGTGCCCGCACCGGGGTTCAGGATGAGTTTGATGCCATCATCGCCCTCGTCGTAGATGGCCTTGTAGTAGCGGTAGAGGATGAGGCCCTCGTGGACGTTGCCCTTGATGTGCGAGCTATAGGGCACGCCGTTGATGACGATATGCTCTACGTACTCATAACCCTCGAAGCGGCTGTCGTTGAGACCGTTCCTGTCGAGGTTATCGGCGACCACCTCGGCGTTGTTCTTGCGCATGAACTCCTGGTAGATGAGATTCTTCACCGTGCCATCACCCGTGACGCGCACATGGTAGACCTGATATTCGATATTGTCCTTGGAGTTGTAGTACAGCGTGAGGAGCATCTTGCCGTCAGCCGTGATGACCGCACGGGCAACCGTGTCGACGCCGCCACCGATGGAGTCGAACGCCGGGTCACCCGGAACGAGGTAACGGTAACCGGGAATCTCGATATTGTCACCGTTGCGGTAGCTGACGCCGGAGACGTCGAGATCGGCCCAAGCCACCTCGTCGGTGATGCCGTAGTGGACGACGTAGTTATCGCGAATCCACTGCGGGTCGTCCTTGTGGTTGATCGTCGCATCGCCAATCATGTCGACGGTGCCATCCTGCTTGAACGGGAAGAAGTCGCCATCACCGTCGACACCCCAACGCGTCACGTAGTACGGCGTGTTGTCGTTGGCGCGCCACACCGCGCGCAGCATGACCTTGGCGTTGGTGGGCATGATGTAGATGACCTTATCGGCGTCGATGAAGGTGAACGTGAAGGTCGCCGGGTCGTAGCCGGAAATCACGGCAGTCCACTCGGCACCGCCATTGGCGATGTAGCCGGTCTTGCCGGCAGCCAGCGTGAGGTAGGACTGCTGCGAGGCTGCGCCCTTGGCGGTGTCCTTGCCGGCAGCCATGAGACCGTTCTTGTCGATGGCCCAGCCCACGAGCGTGTAGCCCGGACGCTTCACGTCTGCATTGGTGGGCAGCGTGAAGCTGGACTCGGTGGAGTGTTGCTTGCCGGAGTACTGCGACTCCTTGCCCGGCTCCCAGGTGCCGTCGCCGACGTTGAGGTCGAGCACGCGATCCTTGAGCGGGAAGTAGTAGACGACGAGGTGCATGGTGCCGTCGCCCGCGATACGCCACTCGCTCTTGACCGTTGCGCCGGTCACGCCAGAGCCGTCCTTCTTGGGGACGCTGTCGCTCTTGCCGTTGGCGATGGTGTAGTAGCCGGCCAGAGCACCGTAGGCGTTGGTGTTCCAGGGCTTGGGACCGGCCGTGGCACCGGCAGTCGCGAGCTCGTCGGTGACGCCGGTGAAGCGCAGCGGATCGACAGCGGCGAGGTCATTGCCGGCAGCGTCAATCGGCACGAGGACGCCGTCGCCGGTGATCTTGTAGCGGTCGACGTAGAAGACGGTGTCGGACTTGGCACGCCAGGTAGCGTAGAGCGTGATGCTCGCATCGGTCGGGGCGAGATAGAGGGTCTGTCCCCCTATCACCACCGCGGTGAATGCGGCGCCCTTGTCGGAGGTGCGCTTGGTGTTGGCCTTGGCCGCATCAGCCGCTGCCTGCGAGGCGAGGCCCGTGGAGGTGCCGACATTGACGGTGGTGGCCGTGGCGGTGCCATCGACCTTCACGCTGTAGGTCGGGACATTGGACCAGCCGGCCAGCTCATAGCCCGTGCGATCGGCGGCGGAGGACAGCTCGACGGTCTGGTCGGTGTAGACCTGCATCGTCGCGGGAGCGCCCGTGCTCGTGCCGCTACCGAAGTTGAAGGTGATGGTATTGAGCAGCGGCTTGAAGTACAGCACGAGCACCGTCTTGCCGTCGCCGGTGATGATGGCGCGAGCGTCGGTCACGAAGCTCGTGACGCCGTCCTTGGCGGTGATGGCGGTGCCGTCGGCGGCGAAGGCGTAGCCGGCGAAGCTGAGCGCGGAGTCATCGTTGCGGTAGCTCTTGCCGGCCTCGGCGGCATCGGCCCAGGCCTCCTCATCGGTGATGCCGACATGCTTCACGACATGGCCCGCGTCGGCGGTCGCGCTCGTCACGAGCCTACCGTTGGCATCTCGCACGAGCTTGCCGTCGGAGGTGACCGCGTAGCGCGTGCCATCGCCGGAGACGACCCAGCGCTCGACAAGGTACTCGGTGTCGTCATTTGCGCGCCAGGTGGCATACAGCGTCACGTCACCCGTCGGCATGTAATAGAGGGTCTGTCCCCCATTTACCACGGCGGTGAAGACCTTGCCGGTGATGGCGTCGCGACCCGTGAGGGCGCTTACAGCCGTGAAGGCGTTCTGCGACTTGATGCCCTTGAGGTTCGAAATGATCGTGGCGGCATCGACGCTGGTCACGTACTGACTGTTCGTCCAGCCCTTGAGCGTGTAGCCGCTACGCGTGACCTCCGTGGTGGGCAGCGTGTAGCTCTGGTCGGCGTAGAGCTTGACCGGCGTGGGCGTGGCGCTCAAGTTGGGGATGCTCGCATCGCCGATGTAGTACGTGATGGTGAACTGCTCGGGCGCGAAGTACAGCACGAGCTTGGTGGAGCCGTCGCCGGCGATGATCGCGCGCGACTGGGTCGTAAGGGTCTGTCCCCCAATTGCCACAACGCCGTTCTTGGCGGTAATCGTGTTGCCGTTCGTGACGTAGACGTAACCCGTGATGCTCAGTCCGGACTCGTTGGTGCGATAGACGATGGAGCCGTCGATGGCATCGGCCCAAGCCTCTTCGTCGGTCGTGCCGATGTACTCGATACGATGGGTGGCATCGGCAGTCGTGCTGCTGACGAGCATGCCGTTGGCGTCGCGCTCGAGCGTGCCGTCGGCCTTGAGAGCATAACGGACACCATCGCCGGAGACAGCCCAGCGCTCGACCGTGTACCTCGTGTTGTTATTCGCATACCAGACGGCATAGAGGGTCTGTCCCCTTGTTGGCATCTTGTAGCCCGGGGTGACGAAGACGTAGGTCTTGCCGTCGGCGGTCGTGGCGACGGTGATCCAGTTGGCGCCACCATTGGCTGTGTCGTTGCCGGTGATGGCGGCCAGCTGACCTGCCTTCACCTGCGAGGCGAGGCCCTTGATGTGGTCACCCAGACCGGCATCGGGGTTGGTGGTCGACCAGCCCACGAGCGTGTAGCCCGGGCGGCTGATGTTGGCATTGGTCGGCAGGTTGAAGTTCGACTCGGTGAGATGCTCGGGGTTCCAGGTGAAACCGGAGTTCCACGTGCCACCGCTCGTCTCGAGCTGCAGCTGGAGCTTCTGCGCGAAGTAGTTGAGCGTGATGCGCATGGTGCCGTCGGGCGCGATGGCCTTCGTGGCGGTGCTGGGCTTCGGCGTCGTGCCATCGTAGCCGTAGCCGGTGAAGTCGCCGTTGTAGCGTGCGTCACCCGCCGTCGTGTTGAACGGCAGCGCCGTGTACTCCTTGTCGGTCATGCCGCGGAAGGTCTCGGTGATGGTGGTCTTGGCGGTGGTGTTGCCCTCCCAGCGCACGTGATCGACGGAGTAGACCGTGTCATCGTTGGCGCGCCAGATGGCGTAAAGGGTCTGTCCCCTACTTCCCATCGTGAAGATCTTGAGGAGGTCCTCGAAGGTGTTCTCGACGTAAGCGTAGGTGTAACCCGCAAGCGAGGTGCCCGTCTTGTCGGCCCTGATGAGCGTCGTAACGCGAATCCAGCTCGGGTCGGCGCCAGAACCGATGAGCGCATCCCAGAAGTCCTGCGAGGCCTGGCCCTTGGCAGTCGCCGTAGCCGGATTGGTCGACCAGCCCATGAGCGTGTAGCCCGGGCGGCTCGCAGCCAGGTAACCGAACATCACGTGTTGCGACTCGGTGTCGTAGCTGATGGTCTTGACGCTGCCGCTGTTGGTGCCGCTCGTGTTGATCCACGTGCCCATGTTGCCGAGGTCAAGCTTGAGGTCGAAGCTCTTCGGGAGGTACCAGAGCGTGAACCTCGCCGTGCCGTCGGGGCTAATGTTGCCATACGCGCTGGTCGAAACCGTCTGGGCGATGTTGCTGGTGCCGGTGTAGGTCTCGCTCGCGCCGGCAGCCAGGAAGCGATAGCCCTCGGGAACGGCGATGTTGAGATAGGTGATGCCGTCCTTGTACTCGGTCTTGGCGGCGTCGAAGCGCACCTCGGTATCGGCATAACCCTGGTAGGTCACCGTATCGAGCTCGACCTTGTCACCATGGCCGGTGAGCTTCCAGCGGTTGACCGTGTAGTCGATGAGTTTGGGCGTCCACACGGCGCGCAGGGTGATGTCGCCGGTCGGCGTGAGGTAGATGAAGTTGGTGCCATCCTTGAAGTAGACCTTGAGGTAGGTGCCCTTGCCGGTGTTCTGGCCCTCGAGCCAGGTGACGATCTGCTGGGCCGTGTAACCCATCGCGTCATTTATGAGGTCTGTCCCCTTCTTGTCGGCGATGGTCCAGCCGAGGAAGTCGTAGCCCGGGCGCGTGGGCGCGGGAACGTCGGCCAGGTCGAAGCTGTCGTCGGTGTAGTGCTTCTGCGTGATGAAGTTGGTGTTCTCGGTCGCATCGAGCGTACCGTCGGTGATGGTGCCGAGCGAGCCGGTCTCGAAGCGAATGGTGTTCTCGTTGGCGCGGTAGAACAGATAGAAGACCGTCTTGCCGTCAGCGTTGATGGTCTTCACGGCGTAGGTCGTGCCCGTGGCCCCCTCGATCGTGAAGCTCGCGTTGTTGAGCAGATAGGTGTAGCCGGCAATGGTGCGCATGTAGCCACCGATGGTGTCGAGGTCGAAGACGAAGTCGGACTTGCCGTTGTTGTAGGTGACGCGCCAGGCGGCGTTGGTGGTGTCGGAGGCGTCGGCGCTCGTGTTGGGCGTGCCGGTGATGAGGGCACCGTTGCTATCGCGACGCACGGTGCCGTCGGGATTGAGCGGCGAGAAGGTGCCGTCACCGGTGATGAGCCAATGCTCGACGTAGTAGACGATGTCGCTGCGCGGCGTCCAGACCGCGTAGAGCGTCTTGTCGGTAACGGGCATGAGGTAGCTCGCGCCGTTGAGGTAGTAGAGCGGGCGACCGGAGGGGTCTGTCCCCAACGTGCCGAGCCAGGCAATGACGGCCTCGGCCTCGGCGCCCAGGGCGTCGGCGATGCTCTTGACCGTGACGGCCGTGGGATCATCCGCCGAGACGATGTTGCCGTCAGCATCAACGCCGTAGCTGGCGATCGTCGTCCAGCCCTTGAGCACGTAGCCCGGTCGGCTCACGGTGAGCTTCTCGCCATCAGCGGCGTTGGGCAGCTTGAAGGTGTGGTCGGCACGATGGGTGACGTCGGCTGAAATTCCGGGGTCTGTCCCCCCATTGCCACCAGCGGAGATGGTGCCGTGGGAACCCGGATCGTAGGTGAGGGTCAGGTTCTTGGCGACGTAGTAGAGCTTGAGGACGAGCGTGCCGTCAGGTGCAACGTAGATACCGCTGGCGAGCATGCCGTCCGTCCACGGGCCCTTGCCGTTGATGGCGGAGATGCTGCCCAGCGCGTACTCGTAACCCGCGATGGTCCAGGGATTGTAGGTCGTGTACGTACCCGCGACCGCATCGGCGGGGACGGACCCCATGACGTAGATGTGCGAGTCGGAGAGCACCGTGCCGTCGGTGTACTCGACGCGGATGCCGGTCGGGCTGCTCACGAGCACGCCATCGGCGCCGCGCACGAGGTTGCCGCTCGCGTCGATCGCGTAGAGCGTGCCGTCGCCGGAAATGGCCCAGTGCTCGACCGTGTACTTCACGACGAGCGGCTTGTAGTAGATGTAGACCCTGGTCACACCCTTGTTGGTGCCGTCGAAGGCGCCGCCCCACTCGATGAGCACGTTGGCGGCCGTCGTGACCGTCTTGGTCGTGCCGTCGGCGGCGGTGTAGGTGTAGGACTGCAGGTCGGCGATGGCCTCGTAGCCAACATAGCTATTGGCGGTAATCTGGGCGGTCAGGCCCGTCGTGCCGCGGACGATCTCGCCCACGCCATCGGCAACCTTGGTGGAGCCGATGTAGTACTCGAGCGTGCCGTCGCCGCGCACCTTCACGTGATAGACGGTATAGGCAGTCTCGAGGCCCTGCCACAGCGGCCTGAGAACGACCTCGCCGATGGGCATGGTGTACGTGATCGTCGGACCGAGCTCGTCAAAGCGCATCGCATGCTCGAAATCGTTGCCGACCATCCAGCCCACGAGCGTGTAACCCTCGCGGGTCAGCTCGGTGGCCGTGGGAAGCGTGATCGTGGCGTCGGCGCCGAAGTGGCGATACCAGGTGTCGGTCTTGCTGGCGAGCGTGCCCTCCTGCGTCTGGGCGTTGTTGAAGAGGGTGTCGGACCAGGTGCCCTGCGAGGGCTCGAGCGCGAGCGTGAAGTTGCCCGGCGTGTAGAAGAGCTTGAGCACGAGGCTGCCGTTGCCGGAGATGACGCCGGTGGTGATGGTGCCAGCGTAGGTTCCGTCATAAGTGTAGGCAAAGATCGTGGAGCCGTCGAGCGCGGTGGTCGGGTACACGTTATTGACGTTATCGATGGTGTAGTACCAACCGTTCTTGAAGTACTGGCCCGTGTGGCCGTCCATGTCGCTCTCGGATGCGGTGACGTTGACGTTGGCATCGGTGAGGCCCTTGTACGGGATGCGCGCGGCAGCCTCGGCCGCGGCGATCTGCTCCGGCGTCAGGTTGCTGCCGTTGATGATGACGAGCTGGTCGCCGACCTTGACATCGTTACCGTTTACATCGACGAGGATGATGTTGCCGTCACCGTCGACACGGTAGCGATTCACGCCGTAGTCGACCTCGACGGCCCTGAAGATGAACACGAGCTTGGTAGTGCCGTCCGCATTGACGATGGCGTGCGCGATCGTGTTGGTGGGCATGCCGCTGAAGCTCAGGGCCTCCTCGGTGGAAAGAATCCAGCGATAGCCGGCAAGGCCGAATTCGGTGGTGAGCGAGCCGTCGTAGGTCTCGCCGCTCGTGCCGCTCTGGGCCGGACGCTGCGCGAGCGTATCGGTGTCCTCGTCGGCCACGCCGTTGTTGTAGGTCTTGGTGCCGACGAGCTCCATGGTGCCGTCGCCCTTGACCTTGTAGATATCAGCCGTGTACTCGGTGGTGCCCGTGGGAGTCCAGACGGCGTACAGCGTCATCGACAGAACGCCGATCTTGAAGGACGCGCCCTGGCTGTAGAAGGTCTTGCCCATGTGGTTGGCGATGTCGGCATTGAGGGTCTGTCCCCAATGCGCCGCAAAATCAGGGTCTGTCCCCAACGTGCCAAGCCAGGCGGCGAGGCGCTGGGCCTCGTAGCCCTTGGCGTCGCTGATGGCCTTGGCGCCGGCAGCGTCGGCACCCACGAGTGCGAAGCTGGCGGCATCGGTACCCGTGTAGTGGCTTGCCACGGTCCAACCGACGAGCGTGTAGCCGTCGCGCTCCACGATCGAGCCCTCGTTGGCGTCGATCGGCAGCGTGAACGTGGATTCGGAGCTGTGGTTCTTCTGGAAGGTGACCGTCGTTGCCTCGCTACCGGTGTTGTAGACGAGGTTGAGCGTATCGGCCACGTAGAAGAGCTTGAGGAGCAGGCTACCATCGGCAAGGATGGTGCCCTGGGCGATGGTCTTGTAAGTCACACCGTTGATGACCTGCTCGAAGGTCTCGTCGTAGGTGTAGCCGATGAAGTTGGGATTCTCGGCAGCCGAGAGGTTGAGGTGCGCGTAGGTGAAGCCGGCCGAGGCGCTGATACCAGCAGGACGGTCAACGGAAAGCGTCGAGGAGGTCTTGCCCCAACCCTTCACCTTGTTGGTGGCGGTGCCGGTGCTCGTGCCGTCAATCCAGACGGGGACACTGCTTCCGGCGATGAACTCGGCGTAATCCTTGCCGGCAGCGGCCTCGAAGCCGTTGAAGGGCAGGACCTTGCCATCACCGGTGTAGCGATAGAACTCGACGGTGTAGAGCACATCGATGGGGATGTAGAACTGGATGATCTTCGTCGAGCCGTCACCGGCGATAACGGCGGTCGGGATGGCCGCATTGGGCCAATCTCCCGCACCCGAGATCGTCGAGGGGACGAAGGAGTTGTCGAGCGTGTAACCCAGCGGGTCGGAAGAGGCGGGCGTGACGGAGGTGTCGGTCGTGCCCGTCAGGGTCTTCACGTCAACCTTGGTGAGCAGCTTGCCGTCGGCGCTGGCAATCCAGCGCTCGACCGTGTACGTGGTGTTGGTGTTGGCCGTGTAGTAGAGCTTGAGCACGAGGCTGCCATTGCCGGCGATGACACCCTGGGCGATGGTCACGTAGGACTGGCCGGGATAGGCAGTCTGGCCGTTTGCCACGAAGGTGTAGCCGGGATAGGTCTGCGCGGTGCCCGTGACCGTCTCGCCGGTGATGCCGGTGAGGTTCTCGGTGAGCTCGATCTTCTCGGTGATGGTCGTGCCGTCGTTCACGAGCTTGATGTGCTCGACCGTGTAGGCCGTGTTGGTGTTGGCCTGCCACACGGCGATGAGCACGGCGCCGTTGGGCGGCAGCACGAAGGAGGTGCCGCAGGCGAAGTACTGCCTACCGCCATTGGGGTCGGTTCCGCCGGCACTGGGATTGGCGGCGAGGGCCGCATTGAGGCTCTCGAGCCAGGCGACGATGTCGCGCGAGCGCTGACCCGTCGCATCGGCGATGTTGTAGCGGCTGCCAGCGGTGATCTGGCCGTTGATGATGTCATAGGTCGTGATCGTCGTCCAACCGGCAAGCGTGTAGCCGTCACGGTTCGCGAAGCTGCGGCTCGGGACGGTGAGCGTCTTCTCGGTCGGGATGGTGTTGTCGACGCCCTGCGTCTTATCGGCATTCCAGGTGGCGCCGTAGAAGCTTTCGGTGCCGTTCCAGGTACCCTTGCCCGTATTGAGCGTGATGCTCTGGGCCGTGGGCTCGTAGTAGAGCTTCAGGACGAGAGTGCCGTCGGCAAGGACAGTGCCCGTGAGGATCTCGGAAAGGGTCTGTCCCCCAATTGCCGCGCTGAAGCCGGACTTGTAGGCGTAGCCGGTGAAGCTGGCGTTGTAGCGCGGGTCACCCGTCGTCGTGTTGTACGAGATGGCGGTGTACGGATCATCGGTGATGCCGTGGAGGGTCTCGGTGATGACCTCCTTGAGGGTGTTGTCACCAGTGACACGATAATGCTCGACGGTGTAGACGCTATCGCTGCGTGCCTTCCAGACCGCGTAGAGCGTGACGTTGACGGCGCCGATGGTGTAGTTGCAATCGCCGCTCGCGAGGATGAGCGTGATGTCACTGCCGTTATAGCTGAAGAGCAGGTTGCCGTTGGCATCGACGTGCGTCGGGTCGGCACCGGCCAGGGCGGCCAGCAGCGCATCGGCGAGCGTGATCGAGGCGGTGCCCTTCGTGTCCTTGCCATCGGGGATGGAAGCCCAGCCCACGAAGTCGTAGCCCGGACGCTCGACAAGCGTGGAGAGCTTGACCGTGCGGTCGGCCTTGTACTTGTCGGCATTGTGCTCCTGGCCGGACCAGGCGCCAAAGCTGCCGAGGTCGAGGTTGAGCGTGACGTCCTGTGCCTCATAGAAGATCTTGAGGATCGTGGAGCCATCGGAGGCGATGTCGGTCTTGTAGAGCGACCTCTGGCCCCTCAGGTTGAAGTCGTCCTTGCGCAGATAACCATCGAAGGTGACGGCAAGGTCGGCGCTGCTTACCTCGACCGGGCCATCGACCAGACCCTGATGCGTCTCCTCCTTGGCAAGCACGAAGGTCTCGTTGCCCGTGAACTTTAACCACTGGACCTTGTAGTCGATCATCTGCGCCTCGTAGTAGAGCTTGAGAACCGTGGTGCCGTCAGCGTTGATGTTGAGGGAGGCGATGGCGTTGTAGACCTTGCCGTCCTTGTCGGTGACCGTGTCGGCCAGCTGGTAGAACGTGATGCCGAAGCGGTTCACGTCATCGGCCGGGACACCGTCGATGATGCCCGTGGAGACCAGGCCCGCCTTGGCAAGCGTATCGGTCATGCCCACGTACTCGATGGTGCTGTCGAGGACCACGGTGCCGTCACCGCGATGCTTGTAGTACTCGACCGTGTACTTGGTGTCGTTGCGGGGCAGCCACACCGGATAGAGCGTGGTGGCGCCGCGCGGCATCGTGAAGGTCGTGGTGAAGAACTTGCCGCCCAGCGATGCCAGCCACGTCTGCAGGTCGATGGCCGTCTGGCCACCGGCAACGCCGACGCGGCTGTCACCGTCGACGCCTTCGGCAAAGGAACCGGCATCGGTGCCCGTGTAGAAGCCAACCGTGGTCCAACCGGCCAGGGTGTAGCCGGGACGGCGCAGGTTGGTGCCCGTGGGAAGCGTCACGGTCTCATTGGGCATGTACATGGCAGACGGATCGACGTCGTTGTGCCAGCTGCCCACGATGCTGCCATCGGCACCCGTGCCGGGGTCGAAGGTGAGCTGCGAGCGAACCGCGTAGTAGTAGAGCGTGAGCACGAGGCTGTTGTCGGCAGCAATGGAGCCCTGGGCCACGGTCGTGACCTTGGTCTCGGCGGCGTCACCCAGGCGGGTCATGTTGCCATGGGGCAGGAATTCGAAGCCGGGAATGGCAACGTTGTCGTTGGCATTGGTGTTGGGGCTGGACGCGACCTCCTCAGGGGTGGCGGCAGCATTTGCCATGGCATCGGCCTTGCCGTTGGCATGCAGAATGAGATACGGCGTGGCAAAGGCCGGCAGGTGGTAGATGACCCCATCCACGGTGGAGACGATGCAGCCATTGCCATCGATGGAGTTGATGCCGAAGGTCGTGTCAATGGCACCGGCCGCATCCATGGGCAGGACCGCACCGTTGGCGGCGATGGACCAGTAGCGATATTGGACCGTATGGATGGTCACGTCTTCGTAGACGTCCTCCATCACCATCTGGCCATCCTTGTAGATGATGTTGCCGTTCTCGTCGCGGGCGGGCTGCTGGACGGCGTCGCCGTTCTCATCGAGAACCTGACGATGCTCGACGGTCGTGATGACGTACTGGGTGCCGTCCGCGTTGAGCCATGCAACCGGGTTGCCGTCGGCATCGCGCTGGACGAGCCTACCGTCCTCGGTGGGTTCGAGCGCGATGGCGAAGTTGAGGTTGCCGTTCTCGTCAACGGCGACGAGCTTGCCGTCACCGGTGGCAGCCCAGCGAATGACGCGATACTCGGTGCTGTTGGTGGGCTCGTAGTAGAGCCTGAGGTGCAGCGCACCGGTGGTGTCTCCCGCCCTGTTGCCGGACCAGCCCTTAACGACACCGGAAGTATCGCTCGTGTAGGGAGTGCCACCAACCTCGATCGAGGCAACGTAACGATAGCCCGTCGGGACGTTGTGTTCCCTCTGGTCATCGGTCACCGTGACGGTTTCGCCGGTGGTGGCCGTGAAGACCGTGGAGTCGTAGAACTCGATGGTGCCGTCACCGCGCACCTTGTAGTAGTCGATGAAGTAATCGGCATCGCCCGGCGTCCAGACGGCGTAGAGCGTCTGAGCTGCGTTGCCGGTGACGAAGCTGGCGCCGGGAGCATATGTGGTGCCAAGGCCGTCGGCCTGGGTATTCCATCCGCCAAAGACATAGCCAAAGCGGTAGAGCGTGGTCGCATCAGGCAGCGTCACCGTCGTACCGGTGCGCGGGGCGGGCTTGGGCGACTGGTCGGCAATGACCCAGCCGGCGTTGCCCTTGGCCTCGTCGCCGGCGGCGTTGACGTCGTAGATGAGGTCGTTTTGCTGCGCATCGAAGACGAGCGTGAGCTTGAGCGCACCGCCTGCACCGATGATGCCGGTCGGCGTCGAGGTATACGTCTTGCCATCGATGACGACACTGAAGGTGGCGTTATAGGCATAGCCGGTGATGGCATCGGCCGCGATCTTGGCAAGGCAGTCGTTGTAGTAGACGAGTGCCGTGTCGGTACCAGGCTGGTCAACGTAGATACGCGTGTTCGCATAGCCCTTGAACAGCAGCACATTGGTGGCGACGCCATCCGGATCGGCGGCGATGGTCTCGTCGTAGACGTCCGTACCGCCGACGCTCGTCGCGTTGGCCTTGAAGGCGTTGATGGGCTCGATGAGACCGGTACCCGTGTAGCGCAGGAACTCGACCGTGTACTCGGTGTCGGCGGTGACATCGAAGTAGAGCTGGATGGTGGCAAGGCCATCGGGCGTGACGAGGGCCGATTCGATGCTGGCAGGAGCCGTGCTACCCGGAGCACGGTAGAACTGACCGGTGATGACCTTGTCGGCATCGGTAGCCGTTGCGGTGGTATGCGTCGGCGCGGTGCGATTCACCGAATCGATGAGGGTAATCGAACCATCGCGGGCCACGCTGTAGCGGTTGACGAAGTAGTTGGTGAGCGTCGGCGTCCACACGGCGTAGAGATTCACGTCGCGGGCCGGCATCTTGAAGAGGTCGCCTGCGGCGTAGTAGTTGCCGGCGGCCAGCGTGCCGAGCCAGGTGATGACATCGAGGGCCTCCTGGCCGCGGGCGTTCACGATTTCCTTGACGTCGAGGCCATCGGTGCCCGCCGTGACGATGGTGCCGTCGGCACGCACGGAATACGTCTCGACGGTGGTCCAACCAAGCAGCTCATAGCCCGTGCGCGTGACGACGGCGAGCGTCTCGTTCTTGGGCAGGTTGAGTTCGTAGCCAAACTGCGTGGCCGGCGAGGAGTCGCCCGCACCAACCCACTTGCCCGCATCCGGATCGGTGGGATCGCCGGTGACGTAGGTGAGCTCGTAGGTGTTGGGCTCGAAGTAGATGACGAGCTCGAGAGTCTGGTTGCCGATCACGCCGGAAGCGATGGTCAGGTAGGTCTGTCCGTTGACGGTGAAGCTCACGCCATCACCCAGGTAGCTATAGCCGGCAGGCGGGTTGGAAGCGTAGGCATGGTAGATGTAACCGGCGGTGGCGCTGGCACCCGTGGCATCGACGACGACGTTGGATCCGACGGCACCGGCATGCTTGTAGCCCTCGAGCAGCGCGTCGCCAGCGGCAAGCTCGTTGCCCGCGACATCGACCTGGATGGCGTTGCCCATGCCATCGACCTTGTAGATCTTCACGACGTAGTTACCGGACACGGGGACGAAGACGTGGACGAGAACCATCTTGCCGTCGCCGCTGATGATGTCGGTAAGACGCTCGTTGATCACGTAGTTGGGGTCGCCGTCCCACAGGCCGGTGATGTAGTGGGTGGTGGGAACCTGATAGCCATCGGGAGCAACCGGGACGGTCGTGACGGACTCGCCGGTAGTACCCGTGCCCGTGAGGTTAGGCAGCTTGGTGATGGTGCCATCGGCGTTGAGCTGGTAGCGCTCGATGGTATAGGGCGTGTCGGTATTGGCAACCCAGACGGCGTAGAGCGTGATGTCGTCAGTGCCGATGGCGATGGTGGCACCGGGAGCGTGAACGACGGCACCGCCGTTTTCGGTGGCCCAGCCCGTGAAGGTGTAGCCGGGGTTGCGCAGGTGGTTAGTGGTGGGCAGCGTGGTCTCGGTCTCGCTGCGCAGCAGCGTCGAGCCAAACGCCGAGTAGCCCGGCGCCCAGTTGCCCGCACCGGCTCCCGTATCGGGAACGAGCGTGAGCGTGTGGTAGTCGGCTTCGTAGTAGAGGTTGAGGACGAGCGTGCCGTTGCCAAGCACCACACCGGTATCGACGCTGGGATACATCTCGCGATGCGCACTCGGCAGAATGTACGTGTAGCCGGGGATGGAAGGTGCCACAGCCGTGACCCTCACACCCGTGAAGTCATAGAAGGTCTGGCTCGGCGCCGCGGGGGCCTTGTACGACAGGGGGTCGCTCTGGCCGAGGGCAGAACCCGGAATCTTCCAGTAATTGACGACGTACTGAACCTGGATGGCCTGGAAGACGTGGACGAGAACCAGCTTGCCGTCACCGGTGACGATGCCGGAGAGCTTGGTGGTGAACGTCGTCGGCAGGCCGGCCATGGTGCCGGAAGCGCCCGTACCATCGGGAACGAGCTGGTAGCCAGCGGGCACGTTGGGCGTCGTGCTGACCAGGTCATCGGTGTAGCCGGTATAGTTCTCGCTGGTGAGCTGGGTGAACACGCCGTTACCGTCAAGCTGGTAGCGATAGACGACATAGGGCGTATCGGAGTTGGCAGTGTAGTAGAGCTTGAGGACGAGCGCCGGGTCGACCATGACGACACCGGTGGCGACCTCGCCGCTATGACCCGGTGCGTAGGTGTAGCCAGCCCACAGCGCGTTGGTGGTCGTGTCGATGGGCACGGCGTTGACGATGGTACCCGCGTAGTCCGAACCGGTATCGGTCTTGACGAGGGTTACGTTCCCGTAACGATCGACCTTGTAATGCTGAATCGTGTAGTCGATGGGCAGCGCGACGAAGATTGCCTTGTAGGTGGTCGCGACAAAGACGCCGTCAG
Source organism: Coriobacteriia bacterium (assembly GCA_003149935.1). NCBI lineage: Bacteria > Bacillati > Actinomycetota > Coriobacteriia > Coriobacteriia bacterium. The sequence continues at coordinate 141,937 of QAMH01000008.1, forward strand.
CGCTGCGCGGCGGGACAAGGTGCGCGGGTGCCTTGTTGGTCGCATCGTACATGACGACGTTGCCATCGGCATCTTCCCAGTGATCGAAGGCGTAGCCGGGGTTGGCGGTGGCAAGCGAACCTGCCGGGGTGCCCGTGGCAGGCCTCGTGTTCTCGGTGGAGATGGAGACGGTGCCACCCGTGCCCGCCACGTAGTTGATGGTGATCTCGGGAAGCTCGATGAAGATCGCCGTAAAGGCGTAGACGGTCTTCTCGACCCAACCCCCATCGGGCACGGACGGGATGAAGAGCGAGGAGTCGCCGGGCTTGGTCTGGTTATCGGGATCATCGCCAATCTGCCAGTGGCTGAACTGGTATCCAGGTGCCGCGACGGGAGTGGAGCCCATGGGGCTGGGAATCGGGCTCACGGTAATGTCGATCTGCTCGCTGCCAAGCGTGACGGAACCGCCGGTACCCGCGTTGTAGATGATGGTCGGGTTGGTGAGCGCGTTGTTGGTGTAGAAGAGCTTGAGCGCGAGGCTGCCGTCAGCGGCGATGGTGCCCGTGAGCGTGGAGGCCGAGGCGCTGAAGCTGTGGCCGGCAAAGACGGGGATGATCGTAATGCCGGAAGGCAGCGTGATGACGCCATCGGCGGGAACACCGGAGATGGCACCGCCGTCGCTCGTGTCACCGGTGATCGTGAGCACGAGGTCGGTGGAACCGGTCGCATTGATGGTAGCGCTCGCATCCTTGCTGAAGACGCCGTTGGCGTCCTGCAGCCAGTACTCGATGACGAACGGCGTGTCGGTCTTGGGGATGACGCGCACGGTGTAGGTAGCGGCGGCGTACATGCCATCGGCACCGCGGCTCGGCGTGAAGCTGTCACCGCTTGCCACCTTGTTGCCAGCCGCGTCGTACCAGCCCTCAATCACGTAGCCAGCGGAGACATGGGCGACATTGGTCTTGGGATTGCCGGAAACGGGCGGCACGGCCTCGGTCGCGAAGTCGACCCAGACGACGTTACTGTTGGAGACGGTGTAGTCAATGGTGACGCTCTCGAGCTCGGCAAAGACCGCGTAGTAGGTATGGGCCTCGTAGCGACCGCTTGCAAGATCGCGACCGACGAGCAGCGAGGCGCTGGTGGAAACCTCGTTGCCGTTCTCGTCCACCCAGCGCACGAAGCGATAGCCATCAAAGGCGTTGGCGGTGAGGGTGAACGGACCAGCGTAGAGCATGTTGGAGAGGTTGGCCGGATCGAGCGCGTCGCCGGTAACGGCGGAAAGCGACTGGGTGCCCTTGATGTTGACGAGCTTATCGTAGGTGGAATCGGCAAAGGCCGGCACGTAGGTGCCGCGCGGATCATGAACCGTCTGCTCGACCCACACGATGCCATTGCCAGCGCCGGCAGGGCCGGTGATGTGACCAAAGTAATTGGTGCCATCGGACTTGACCTCGTAGGAGACCTCGACGTAGTCCTGCTTCCAGTGGGCAAACAGGGTCGTCGGAGCCGTGGGCATCTTGATGGTGGCACCCGGCGCGTAGAGGATCGAGCCGCCAGCCGACAGCGACCAGCCGTCAAGGATCCAGCCGATGAGCTCGATGTCGGTCGTGCCAGGCAGGACGACATCGGTCTTGGCGATCTGCGTGATGATGCCGGACATGCCGTTGGTGAAGGCGCCGCCATTGGGATTGAGCGTGAGCGTCTGGTCCTTGCCGACCCACAGGGCGGTGAAGGTCACACCGCCAGCGGTGACGAGCACCTCGGTCGGGATGACGTAATCGGGATAAACCTTGCCATCGCTTCCACGCCAGCCGTTGAACAGCCAGTTGGAATCGTCATCGGCGCCGGGCTGCTTGCCCAAGCCGGGAACGTCGACGAGCAGGCCGTCATTGCCGGTTGCAAAGGTGGGTACCGAGCTTCCGATCCTGATGTCATCGAAGAAGGCGCCCGTATCGCCCGTGGTGGTCGTGGCCGTCCAGTTGCCATGGTCGCCGGGCAGGTAGCTCACGAACGAGAGCTGCTCGAAGACGGCGTATGCGGTGACGGTACCCGCCACGATGAGCTTGGACAGGCCAAAGTTGGCATCGCCATCATCCACGGTGACGCTGCCGTTGACCGTGGTGCCGTCATCCTTGACGGCAGTCCAATCCCAGCCAGCCAGGCGATAGCCCTTGTTGACGACAAGTCCGATGGCCGAGGCGACGCCCTGGCCGTAGGTCTCGGTCGCGGTGTAGACCACGTGGGTCATGGTGCCGGAGGTAATCGTCTTGGCGACGAAGTCCTTGTCGCCGGTGGTGCCGGCAGAGAGCGTGCCGGGAGCGCCATCGCGCAGATCGACGGTGACCGTGTAGGTCTTGGGTGCCCACTGGGCAAAGAGCTGGAGAGTCGGCTTGGGGACGGTGGTGACCCAGGAAGCGCCATTGATATCGGCGATACCGGTAACCGCACCGTCGGCATAGGCCGTGCCCGTACCATCGGCCTTGGTGTTCCACCCGGTAAAGGTGTAGCCGTTCACCACGTAGGCGTTATCGGTAAGCGCGATCTGCGAGTTAAACAGGAAGCCCTGCTTGGGAGGCATGGTGCCCGTGGCCGGGTCGGTGGGATCGGGCTCGTTGGCGTTGAAGGTGACGTAGTAGTCCGCCTCGGCCCACAGGGCCACGACGTTGATGTCGTAGACCTTGGGGTCGTCCGGATCGCGGCCGGGCAGTTCGACGGTCAGGTCGGCGACCTTGGAGAGGTCGACCTGGAGGACGTCACGCGTCTGAAGGATGACGCCGCTTGCCCCGCGCTCGAACCACTGGATGCGCCAGCCGGCAAAGTACCAGCTCGTGCCATCGCCATCCACCGCACCTTCGGGCAGGGCGCCGATGCTGTTGGCATAGGCGGGGAACTTGCCCAAGGGCGCGACGTGCGTGAAGATCGTCTCGTTCTCGACCGCCGGGTCGGGGAAGGCGCCGTCTGCCGCATGCTCGCCAGGCAGGTAGTTGACGATGATGGCTTCCTTCCAGCGGGCAAGGAAGGTGGTGGGGCCAAGGATCTGGAAGGTGGCCGGGGCATCAACGCTCAGGCCGGTCTGGGTGATGGTCTCGTTGTTGCCAGTCACGTAGGTGACATCCCAACCGACCAGGTACCAGCCCCTGCCGGGAGCCGTGACGACCTTATCGTACTCGGCGTACTTGCCGTACCAGACCGCCTGGCTATCCTCGCCATCGACGACACCCCTCGTGCCGTTCTCGCTCGCGAAGACGACGTTGACGCGCTCTTCCTCCCACTGGGCGTAGAAGTGAACGACGGCGCCCTCGAGGGTGGCGAGGTTGGAGATGTAGCCCTGGGAACTCGTCTGGGTGAAGAGGTTAGTGCCCTCGACGGTCCAGCCAATCCAGTGGTTGCCGGCGCGAGTGAAGCGGTTGGCCAGCGAGACCTGCTCGCCGTACTTCACGGTCACGGTCTGCGGAGTGGAGTCATCACCCGTGTAGTAGGCGTCCCACACATTGCCGTGGAACGAGACGGTGTAAGTGATGGGCGTCCAATGCGCGTAGAGGACGAAGTCACGCGGCTCCTCGTCGCCGCAGAGCTGCTCGAGGGTGACCTCGGTGCCAAAGGCGTACTGCACCGCCGCGTCATCGCGATGCGCGGCATCGCACCAGCCGTCGAAGACGTAGCCAAGACGCCACATCTCGACGGTGTCGGCTGCAGTGGCCAGCATGAAGGGCTCGTCAACCTTGTGCAGCGCCCCGTTGGGAGGCGAGGTGACCGAGCCGCGCACGTCGTTGTTGCGGTCGTAGGTGATGGTGTAGCCCACGACGCGCCACTGCGCGTAGAGCCTGACGACGGCATCCTGGACGGTGGCGAGGTTGACGACCGTGGCACCGTCGGCATAGGCCGTGCCCGTACCATCGGCTGCAGTGTTCCATCCGTCAAAGACGTAGGCTTCCCTCGTGAACTTCACGCCGACGATGGCAAGCGCCGCGGGAACCTCGTAGGAAGCGGTCATGTCCTGCATGCCCGGCGAAGAGGGGTCGGCACCGTTGCCCTCGAAGGCGATGGTGTAGGTGATGGGCGCAAAGCGCGCATACCAGGTGGTGCCCGTGAACCAGACATCATCGGCGTCCTTGATGGGCGCGAAGGCGGCATCGCGGCCATGGGGCGCGAGATTGCCGCGAGCGTCATACCAGCCCTCGAAGACGTAGCCAGGAGCAGCCGTCGCGGTCGAGCCCATGGGTTTGCCGTCACCAGCGTTGACGACCTCGAAGTCACGGCTGACCGAGCCGCTGCCGGTGCCCACCGCATAGTGGAGCTCGGCACGCTCGGGGGTGAACCAAGCGTAGAGCGTCACGCGCGTGATGGTGTCATCGGCACCAAGAAGCTTGGCGATAGCCGCAAAGGCAAGGCCTCGACCAAGCTGATCCTCGCGCCAGTTTTCCTCGTCGATGGTGGCATCCGTGTGCCAGCCGAGGAAGACGTAGCCGACGCGGGTAGCCGGTGCCGGGACGACGTCAGTGGAATCCCAGGTCACGTCTGTGCGCGTGCGGATGTAGGTGCCGTCGCCGGTCTCGTAGGCAACGGTGTAGAGACGCGCGGTCCAGCGCGCGTGGAGCGTCATGTTGACATCCGGAGCCGTGATGGTGGCTCCCGGAGCGTAGAGCACCGTACCGCCCGGAGTGAGCGCCCAGCCATCGAAGCGCCAGCCATCGCGCGTGACGTCTGCCAGGCCCGGCAGGGTGATGTGCTCGACATCTTCCAGCGGCGAGGTGTTCTTGGTGACCGTGTAGCTGGTGACCGGCGTCTCGCTCGTCCACAGGCCACCCTCGAGCTGGAGGTCAACCGTGGCGCTGCGCTTCCAGTGCGCGGTGAACGAGAACGGACCGGTGATGGTCACGGGGCGTCCGCTCTCGTAGCTCACGACCATGTCGGCGACGATCCTGTACCTGTTGCCATCGGGGCCAATCCAGTAAGCGAACTCCCAGGTGACGCCATCGGCAGCCGTCTCGCCTAGAGGACTGCCATCGGCAGCGAAGAGCGACGGAATCTTGTTGCCGCCGACAGCGGCGGTGAAGCCGAAGTGCGGCGCCTGATCGCCGTGGTTGAGGCCCTCGTAGAGGGTACCCTCGGCGCCGTAATCCCAGGAGCCGTGCTCGCCCGGCAGGTAGGAGACGGCGATGATGCTTGCCCACTGAGCCGTGAAGACCGTGGTACCGCGGATGGGGATCTGCGCGGGATCGGGAGTCTCGCCGGTGATGAAGGTGGTGTCATCGAAGGTCATGGTGTAGGTCCACACGCGCAGCTGCCAGCCACCGGCCGTGTTGGGCCTGGTGTGCACGAGCTTCATATCGACGGTGCCGCCCGTGGCAACCTGGCGCGGCGTGTAGGTGACGGTGCCGCGGTTGGGCTCGGAGGAGACGAAGCTCACCGCATAGACGCGCGGCGCCCAAGTGGCGTAGAGCACGAAGTCGCTGCCAGCTTGCGTGGAGAGGTTCACGATGGTGGCCATGTCGGCGTACTTGTTGCCCGAAGCATCACGCCAGCCGTCAAAGACGTAGCCATTGAGGGCGTAGGCGTTCTTGGGCAGCGCGCGCGGCACATCATAGGTGAACACGGAGGCGGGCATCGTGCCCATGGCGTCGGAAGCGCCGGGGGCAAAGCTCACCGTGTAGGTGATGGGCGACCAGTGCGCGTAGAGCGTGGTATCACCCGTGGGCATCGTGAATGTCGCCGACGGATTCCAACGCACCGTGCCTCCTGCGGTCTCGGCCCAGCCATCGAGCACGTAGCCCGGACGGACAAAGGCGTTGGCGGCGGCGAGGTGCTGAGTGGTACCGGCGTAGAGGCTGTAGATGATGGTGTTGCCGTCATAGTCGTAGGTGCCGTCGGCAACAGCGGCATTGGCCGTGCCGCCATTGGCCGAAAGCGTGAGCTTGAAGGCGTGGACGGTCCAGTAGGCGTAGAGGATGACCGTGCCACCCTCGGCACCGGCGAGGTTCTTGACCGTGGCACCGTCGGCGATGAGCTGACCGGAGCCATCGGCGCCGGTGGTCCAACCGGCAAAGTCATAGCCAACGCGCGTGATGCCGCCCTGCTCTGCGGTGGGCAGCGTGCGGGAGGTGTCATAGGTGAAGATCATGTCATCAAGCGAACCCGTGCCACCATTGACGTCGAAGACGACGGTAAAGTCCTGCGCGGTGAACACCGCGTAGTACTTGGTGGGAGTCTCCCAGATGGCGTAGATGCCCTTGGTGGGATCGTAGATGCCCTTGGTGGGAACGAAGGTGGCGTCCCAGCTTACCGTGTTGCCCCACTCGTCAATCCAGCGCACGAAGGTGTAGCCGGTGAGCACGTAGGCCGACGACCCGACGGGGGTGCCGCTCACGGCCGGCAGGTGCTCCTCGCGCACGCTCACGTAACCGCCCTTTGTCGGCGTACGCTCGCCCGTCGTGGCATCGACGGTGACAGCCGTGTAGGTGATCGAACCGGGTACTTCCTCCCAGCGAGCGTAGATGGTGCCAACGCTGCCGGCAGCCGAAGAGCTCACGAGCGAGGCGAAGATGGTGTTCTCGTCAATTTCGGTATCGGCCTCGGAGGTGCCGTTGTACCAACCGCGGAAGCGGTAGCCCGGCTTGGTCGGGTCGGCGATGCCGTCAAGCAGGTTGGTGTCGGTGAAGTGCACGCCGGTGAGCGCCGCGATGGCCGAACCACCCTGGGTATCGAAGGCCAGCGTGTAGGTGTTGGCCTCCCAGATCGCGTACAACGTGGTGTTCTCGATGAACATCTGGATGACCTGGCCCGGCGCGTAGATGGCGGCACCGTCCTTGGTCATGCCCCAACCGGTGAAGACATAACCATCGCGCACGACCGCATCGGCCTCGGGAAGCTTGGCATCGGCACCGGTGAGGTAACGCGTGGCGCTCATGGAGGTGGCACCCGCCGCCGTGACGGTACCGCCGTTGGCGTCGAAGGAGAGCACCTGGCCCGAGAGCCTGAAGATGGCCGTGAGGCTCATGGTACAGGTCACGGTGGTGGGCAGCTCGTCCTTGCCGTCGACGGTGGTATAGGTGACGCCACCGATGGTCCACTCCCAGCCGACGAACTTCCAGCCGGGGCTCGTCTTGGGAAGACCGAAGTTACGGGCATTGGAGTTGATGTCATCGAGAAGGTCGGCATCGACTTCGGCGCCATTGGCAAACAGCGGGAAGGGCGAATCCTTGGCCACGCCAATCCAGTAGGTCTTACCGGAGATATCGGGGAAGACACCGTGATCGCCCTGGTAGTAGCGGATGTTGAAGACCTGGTCATTCTTCCACTGGGCCGTGAAGGTGGTGATACCCAGGATGGTGACCTCGGTGGGGCTCTTGGCGATACCTGTGATGGTGCCACCATCGGGCAGCTGAATCACGTAGGTCCAGTGCGAGAACTCATAGGGAGCGGTGGGCGTGACAGCGGGAACCTGCGCGCCAGTCAGATGCTGCCCGTAGTAGACCTGGACGGGAGCGCCGGAGGAGACGTTACCGTGAGAGGCATCCGAGGTGTTGAAGTTCACGTTGTAGAGGCGGGCCGACCACACCGCGAACAACGTGAAGGTACGGCCGTCATCGACGAGGTTGAAGACCGTCGCCTCATCGTCGTATTCCGCCGCCGCGGCATTGGGCGTGGTGGCCCAGCCCTTGAAGTCGTAGCCGGGGCGCGCGAGGACGTTGGCGGGGAGCTTGCCCGAGACGCCATAGGTGAGCTGCAGGTCGTCCATCGATCCGGTGGCGTCATCGGCGCCGGGGCGGAAGCTCACCAGGTACTTGAGCGGCTCCCACTGCGCAAACAGGGTGACCGTCGCGTCCTGAATGGGATCGACACCATCGACGAGCTTGTTGATAGCAGCGCCCAGCAGGAGCTCGGCATCCAGGAACGTGTCACCCGATCCATCAGCCGCGGTGTTCCATCCCACGAACTTGTAACCGGGACGCGTCATGGCGGGCGTACCCGTCTGTGAGTTGCCGGCGACGGTGGGCAGACGCAGCTGCGTGCCATAGGTCGCCGTTATGGAGCCGGGCGCGTCCTTGCCCGTATCAGCGTTGACGTCAAAGGCGATGTTGAAGGTATTGGGCCTGAAGGTCGCGATGAAGGAGAGCGTGGCGGGCCAACAGGCCACACCGTCGGCGCGCATCGGGGTGAAGCGGGCGTCGGTGGAAACGACCTTGCCCGTCGAGGCATCGATCCACTCGACGAACTGGTAACCGCGCAGGGCTGCGGCTGCGGCAGTGGCGGCACCGCTCACGCGCATAATCGAGAGCGTCCAGCCAAGCTGCGTGCGCGTCCAGCTGGCAACCACCTTGCCCTGGCTGTCGACGAGCTCGATGAGGTTATCGGTCGCGACGTCGCCACGCCAGGACACGTCGGTCATGCCATCGGGAATGGTGTCGGTAACGGGCTCGACGCCACCGGCCACGGGTGCGGCGGTGAAGACGATGGTCGTCTGGAGCTCGGCCCACTGGGCGTAGAGCGTGATGATGCTTCCGTTGCTGCCCTCGAAGTCGTTGACGCGTGCACCGGGTCCGTACTGGGTGCCGGTGCCATCGGCCTTGGTGTTCCAACCAGTGAAGCGGTAGCCATCGCGGAAGATGCCGTCGAGGGTGCCGCCGACGGCGAGCTGCAGGTAGACGCCATAGGTGGCGCGATCATCGGCAAGGGCGCCAAAGCCGCCGTTCTCGTAGTACTTGACCGTGTAAGTGTTGGGAGCGAAGTGCGCGGTGAAGGTGGCCGGATGGAAGGTGCCGTTGTCGTTGATGACGCCGAAGATGGTGTCGGCATCGAGAACATCGCGGCGAGCCAGGGAACTATCGATGGAGTTGGTCCAGCGGTCAAAGTGGTAGCCGGGAGCAGGCGTGGCGATGGCACCCTTGATGTCGAGGCGACCGGTCGCGTCGATGTCAAGGTCGACGATTTCGGATGCGGTCTTGCCATCATCGGAGGTGGTGGTCGAGGAAACGGTGCCGTTACCGTCGGCCTCGTAGGTAATCTCGATCTTACCGGGCTTCCACATCGCGTAGAGCGTGGGAACCTTCGTATTGTCATCGATGTCACGGGCAATGGTGTGGAACGGCGTCTCGGACGTGGCCTCGGCACGGTCGCCTGCATCGTTGAAGACGTAGTACCAGCCGAGGAACTCATAGCCGTCGCGGACGGGAGTGATGGCCGGAAGCAGATCCGTGTCGGTCCACAGGATATCGGTCCTGTCCTCGACAGCAGGCGATCCACCACCGAGGTTGTAGTTCAGGACGAAGCCGCCATGGGGTTCCCAGATGGCGTAGAGCGTCTGGAAGGCACGGTAGGTGACCTTGCCGTAATCGTCCACGACCTCCCTGACGTCGACATCAATGCCCATGTCGGGGACGTCATCCCAGCGCAGACGATAGATGTCACCGGCATTGTAGCGGGTGCCCGGCAAATCAAGGCTGGGTTGCGTGTACCAGCCCGCGATATCGTAGCCGAGCATGTAGTAGTGGTCGGTATCGCTCAGGCCCTCGTTGTAATCGGGAATAACGACGTCGTCGCCTGCGTCGCCGTTGATGTCGGCAGCGCCGCCATGGGCGTCATTGGCCACGAACTGAAGGGTGCTGTAACGGATGGGTGCCCACTGGGCGTAGAGGTCGGTGTACTCATGGCCAAAGACCGGATGGGTCGCGGTGGGCATAATCTTCTCGCCCGCCTTGAACTCATGGCCGGGGTTGTTCTTGGTGGGAGATGCCAGCGTGTTCCACCAGATGAGGCGGTAGTTCTCGAGCTGGAATCCGTCGGTGGTGGACCCATCGCCGCTCTGGTCGGACGGATTTGGAATCGCCCACTCGAAGTCATAGGGCACGAAGGCGTCAGCCATGTTGCCCGTGATGTTCAAGCCGCTGGGCAGCGACTCCTTGTTGTTGTGGAAGCGGACGATGGTGCCCGGGTACCAGTGCCAACGGATGACGCCCCAGGTGTTGGAGTTGCCTTCGAAGGACGTGCTGTTCTTGCCGTACAGCGTGACGATACCAGGATCGTTGTCATTGCCGAGGGTCACGTAGTAATCGCCGATCTTGAAATCGCGGAAGGCATGGTGGCCGTCAAGCTCCTCGATGCGCCAGCGGGCGGCCACGTTATCCACGTCGGTGGCATTCATGCGCCTTTTGACGATGTCCTCGATGCCCGTGTTGGTGATGATGTTGCCCATGCCAAGGGTGAGCTCCACGAGGCTATTTGCCTCGCCAAACATATTGGTGCGATTTGCTGACTCGCTCATCTGCCAGGGAGATGCGGTCTGAACGTTTGCGACCGATCCGCCGGAGATGTTCACGGAAACGACCGGCGACTTGTAGAAGAGCTTCTCGAAGCTTGTCGTGTTGGCGTCAACAAGCAGGTTGCTCAGGTCAACGTCCACGAGGCCAGTGTAGTACCCATCGGAGTTCTCGAACCAGGAGGCAAGCGACGTCGGATGCAGGCGCGATCCGGTCTGCATGCTCGTGGCCACATGGACGATGGAACCAGCACCGAGCACTTCCTTCCAGGGCATGTAGGGACCGGTTTCGGTCACGTCGATGCTCTTGGTGGTGGAGGTCTCGACGTTATCGACGCCAAGCAGCAGCGTGCCAGCCGGATAGGTGGTGCCCTTGTATTCGGTCTCGCCGACGAAGTAGCGCCACCAGGCGGCGTCGTTGCTGGGGAAGCGGCCGCCGACGTGCTCGGTCTGCCAGATGTAGGTCTGCTTGCCGATGTTGTTGGTCGAGTCATTACCGACGCCGCCGAAGCCTTCCGGATAGCGGTTTACGAGGTTGGAGGTGGTGCCCCACCAGTCGGGATCATCGGCGGTGACGTTAATCCAGGCACCGAGAACACCCTGGTGGGCCTTGAGGCCGGAGTTGGTGAGGTAGTTATATTGGTTGAGGGTGAGCTTCTCGAGCGTCGTGTTGCCCACGAACATGCCAGCAGTACTCGTGCAATCCCTGAAGTCCAGACCAGTCGCATCGAATTCCTTGAGGCTCGAGAAGCCGCCGGTAATGTGCTCGAAGCTCCAGTCAAAGGCCCAGGCATTCTCATAGTTTGCAGTCTCGCTATCCGTCATCCAAGTGAAGAGCTGCGTTGCGCCTCGCCACCAGCGCGGTGCGGCGGTCCAGCTATTGCTTGGTCTGTCGAGGGCGAGGCCCGTATCCGAAGTCGGGATGATGACGGAACGGTTCCAGCCGGACGTCGAGAAGTTGCGGATGTAGAACGTGTTTCCGTAGTAATCGAGGTAGGCGCCAGTACCGACATTGCGCAGACGATAATACTTGCCCAGGCTGTTCTGCCCAGCGAGTTCGATATCCCAGAAGACGTAAGGGGAATTGCCGTTCGTCGTAAGGCCCGCGCCCCAGTTGGGAATATACGTACCCGAAGAGTGATTCTGGGCTTTGATGCGATAGCGGCCACCATCGACAAGATCGTATGCATAGGCATCACCCGAGCCAAACCATCCCACCATCGAGGTCGGAGCAAGTTGGCCACAGGTGATGACTGTCTCGATCTTGGTTGTATCGATGATGCCCTTCCACGGATGGTTATAGGCATCACAGGTCACGGTTTGCTTGCCATTGACGCTACCCAGGTAGAGCGTGTTCGCCTCGGAATCGTAGGCCCACCAGGCATCGGCATTGCCGACGAAGTGACCGCCCTTGCCCGGCGTCCATATGAACTCGACGCGCGTGCCGTAGGTGCTGCCATGACCGGCGGTGTCAAAGCGCGTCGCGAGGCCAGCACTCGTCTCGAACCAGGTGTGGTCAAAGAGCGTGTTGCCCTCGGAGGCATCGGTGCGCCACATGCCGGAATCCGGGTCACGGCCGGTGATGCTGTCAAATCCCGTACCCTGCAGCGCGGAGTTGGCACCCACGACGATCTTCTTGAGGGAGGTGCAACCCTTGAACATGTTCGCATATCCGGTGAGGATGGGAATGTCGTTGCCCTCGTTGTCCGTTCCGGAAGAGCCAAAGGTCGTCTCGCGCATATCCCAGCCGGCGATGTCCACTTCCTCGAGCTTGGAGTCGCCTTCGAAGAGGCTCTCGAAGCTCAGGGTGTTCTTGGTATCCATGCCGGTACCGTCAAAGGTGACGAGGCTCGTGTAGCCGGCAAACCAGCTCGCGAGGTTGACGGGGTTGATCTTGGTGCCGGTGGCATCGTCGATGACGGTGACAACATGCAGCACCGAGCTGCGCGCGACGGAAGGCAGCCACGGCAGCCAGGGCTCCTGGCCAGGCGTGATGGTAACCCTATTGCTGACAGTGCCGTTGTTATCAAGATCGGCGACACCCATGATGAGCGTGCCAGGCTGGTAGGTCACGCCGTTGTAGACGGTCTCCTCGGCAAAGTAGCGCCACCAGAAGTCAGGGTTCTGGTCCGCGCTGTTATGGAGTTCCCAGGTGTAGGTGATGACGCCGGCAGGCTTGCTGCCGTTCTTCATGTACTTGGCCAGCAGGTCGGCGTTGGTGCCGCGGAAGTTCGCATCGGCGGAGCTCAGCCACTGACCGGCAAAGTCCACGTGAGATGCGATGGTCTCGAATCCCGTACCCTCAAGAATGGTGGTGGGACTCAGGATGAGTTCGTTGAGAGCGATGTCGCCACGCTCGTGGTCGGTAACCGACGGAAGCGGGTTGACATCGAGGAGGTTCTGGATGTTGAGACCCGGTTTGGTGAGATCCCATTTGGAGAGGTCGAGCGACTGGAGTTTGTAGTCGCCCTGGAACATCCCGGAAATGTCGGTAGCACCCGAGATGTCAAATTGTTCGGCCTCGATGTTAGTCAGAGCAACGTAGTTCTGGAACCACTTCGAGGGGTTCATGACCCTGATAACGATGTCGTCGCCATCGACGAACACCTTCTCGATCATGGAGGTGATGTCTTTGCCCTTGGGCATATCTGGCGGTGCGAGGCTGCCCCACGGAAGCTGGTTGAAAAGCTCCTGGACCTCGTTGGACTCGTTAGGCTTCTCGAGGCCCAGTGTCAGGGTGTGCTCGGACATATCGTAGCGCCACCAGACGTTGTTGTTGCTGTCAAAACGGCCCTGGATGATGGCGTAGAAGTAGTAGTCATCATTGGCGTGCATGTTTCCGCCGGCCGGATAGTGCGCGGCAAGAATGGCGGAGCCGTCATACCAGGTCCTGTCCTCGTTGAACCAGGTGCCCTTCTCCTGGCCGTGATCGACCAAATTGGCAAGCCCAGTGCCCTCGAGAACCGTGGTGGGACCTGTCTTGATGTGGTAGAGCGAGCGGCATCCGGCAAGCATGTCAGTCACGTTCTTGCCAACCATCTGCCACGTGGACAGGTCAAGATCCCTGAGAGAGGTGCAGTTGCGGAACATCTCGGCAAAGGTGGTGACGGAGCTCGTATCCCACTTCCCTATCGGCATCTGGTCAACGATACTCGAGGCACCCTTGAACATGGCCGAAAGGTCGGTGACCTTGGAGACGTCCCAGTCAGCTAGCGGCGTGAGGTCGGTAATGGAGGCACAGCCCTCGAACATGGAGGCCATGGTCGTTGCCTGGGAAACGTTCCAGACGGCAAGACGATTCAGGCTCTCCTGGTTGAGAGCGGCGTTGCCCGAGAACATGCCCGAGAAGTCCGTAACTTTGTCGGTATGCCAGCTATCGGTACCCACGAGGTTTGCCAACAGTACGTCGCCCTTGAACATATCCTTGAGCGATGTGGCGTTGTTGACGTCCATGTTGGTGGCATCGAAGTCGGTGAGTTTGACGTAGTCGGCAAACCACGCCTCGGGGAAGGTGACGTTGAGACCGCCCAGGCTGGATGCCGTCACCGTGTTGACGGTGGTCAGCTCGGACTTGACCGTGGGGCGCGCCGCAAGCCAAGGAAGGTCGGCCGCGACGAAGTTCACCGAGTTGGAGCGGTCGGTACCCAAGGTAAGCGTCTCGAAGCTGCCGTTATCGTCCTCGTCGGTGAGCTTCCACCAGCTCACGTCGTTAGGCTCGAAGCGGCCGCCAAGAACATCGCCATTCCAGATGTACGTGAGCGTATCGTCAAAAACCTCGTCAGATGCCGAGCGTGGCCAGAGCGGATAGCGCATGCTCAGGCGCTCGGAGCAATCGAACCAGGTTCCATCGGCAAGCTCCCACATGCCCTGGGTGCGTGCGCGACTCGCGAGCGTGTCGTCAAGACCGCTTCCGACGAGCGCGACATCGCCGGCCACGGTAAGCGAGGCGATGGAGCTGCAGCCAGAGAGCATGTTCTTGAGCGCATCGGTCGACTGGGCCGAAATCATGTGCCATCCGGAGATGTCGAGAGCGCCGAGACTCGAGCAGTTCTCGAACATGGAGGCGAAGTTGGTTACCTGGACGACACTCCACTTTTGCATGCCGCTGATATTGACGAGGCTGGTGCAGTCCTTGAACATCTTGCTCAAGTCGGTAGCCGAGCCAACGTCCATGCCACTGGCCTCGATATCATGCAGCGCGGTGTAGCCCTCGAACCAGGAGCTGGGATTCTGCACGACCAACGGGCGGTTGACGTCAAAGGTCCAGGTCTTGAGCGAGGTTATGGTGGTCTTTGCACGGGCGGCGGAAATCGCGGGATCGGAATTGTAGACCAGCAGCCAGGGAAGCTCCGCGGCAAGCGTCTCGACGTTGGGGTTCCTGAGGGACTCGTCGGACTCGTTGATGCCGATGGTCAGGGTCTCGAAGCTACCGTTGCCGTCCTCGTCGGTAAGTCTCCACCACTTGGAGCCGTCGGGCGTGAAACGACCACCACGGACGCTGGAGTTCCAGCGATAGGTGATCTTGTCGGTAAACGAGCTACGGCGCGGATAGCGTCCCGCCAGGCGATCCGAGCAGTCGTACCAGGAGCCATCGGGAATCTCCCAGACACCGTCCCAGCGAGCACGGCCGGCAAGGGTATCGCCCAATCCGCTGCCCATGAGGACCGAGTTGCCGGAAGCGATGATGGTGTTGATGGCCGTGCATCCGGCAATCATGTCCTTCATGCCCAGATATTCGCCATCGGAAACGGTGGCGAGCTGCATGTTCCAACCGGAGACATCGAGCGTGGTGAGAGCCGTGCAGCCCTTGAACATCGAAGTGAAGTCGGTGACGTGGCCCGTGTTCCAGCTCGTGAGGGCGCTATTGTCCTGGAGGGCAATGCAGTTTTGGAACATGCCGGTCATGAATCGCGCGTTCGAGGTATTCCAGGTACCAATGCGAGCCAGGTTGGAGAGGCTCTTGCAATCCTTGAACATGTAGGCGAAGTTCTCGACCTTTGCGGTGTTCCAGGCGGCAGTACCCTGCACCGTGGAGAGCCTAATGTCACCCTCGAAGAAGCCCTCGAGGCTCTTAGTATTGGAGGGGTCGAGACCCGTGCCGTCAAAAGAGGTAACAAGCCAGTAGGCTGGATTCTTGCAAACCATGAAATCATTGATGGTGAGCGTCGTGCTACCACCATCGCTTACCGTATCGATGTAGAGCACGAGATATACCGTACGGGCAGACGGGACGGTAAACTCAACGATCTTCTCCACAGGGGTGCTCGTCGCGCTGAGCCACGTGTAGGCGTTTGGAGAGACAAGATTTGCCGTATGGATAGCATGCGCGTGTGCAAGATCCAGATTGTTCGTAACTTCGAAGAAGGTGCCATATGAGGGCATCGTGTAGTTGAAATAGGTGTAGTAGGTGCCTGCATCTAAGCTCACCGGCACATACATGAAAGACCATCCGCTGATGCCATGGATAGTAATGGCGTTGCCGTTCACGCTAAAGCTGCTTGCAGAACCGCTCCAGCTTCCGAAACCGGGGACGGCAGCATTGCTGTGGTCGATTTTGGAACTAGCAAACCAATAGGAAGCATCCTCGGGGAGCTGCAGCTGACCATGGGACGTGATGTTCGTGACAAAACCAACGGTCTCGATATCGAGCCAAGGCAACTCATCGTAATGCTCGGTCACGGCGACCGCGCCGATGCCATCGGTACCCAGGTCGAGCGTACGCGTGGCTTTGATGTACTTCCACCAGGCTTGCTCGTTGCTCGGGAAACGACCGCCCAGGAAGCTGCCGTCCCAGGTATAGATGCGGTCGGCACCGCGCGTGTTGCCGCCAAACGGATACAGAGTGGTCAGGTGCGTGGAGCGGTCGAACCACAGGCCGTCGGCGCGTACCCAGGTGCCATCGTACTTGGTACGACCTGCAAGCGTGTCGTCGAGGCCGGCACCTTCGAGCACGCTCGTGTTGCTGAGCATGAGCTGGTTGATAGCGGTGCAGCCGGAGAGCAGGCCGGCAACCGTGGTGGCCTTGGTCATGTCCCATCCGGCAAGGTTGAGCGAGACGAGCGCCGTATCTCCGGCAAACACCCTGGAGAAGTCGGTGACGGAGCTCGTATCCCAGTATGCAACCGCATCGTTGTTCTTCAGGTTCGTGCAACCTGCGAACATGTTTGCAAACGTGGTCGCCGACGAGGTGTTCCACTCATCGACACCCGTAATGGTGGTGAGCGCCCGGTCATTCTGGAACATGCCCGAAAGGTCGGTCGCACCCGTCACGTTCATGTCCGTGCCATCGAAGCTCGTAAGGCCCGTATGGTTGGCAAACCAGTTGGCGGGGTTTTGCAGGATGGTAGAGCCGTTGGTATTGACGGACAAGACGTTTGCCAGGCCGGGAATGTCCTTCCAGGGGAGCTGGTCGGCAGTCTCGGTAATGGTCTTGTTTGAACCACCGTCAGAGCCGATGGTCAAAAGCTTGCTTGCCTTGACGTAGGTCCACCAGGTGTTCTGGTTGGCAAATCGGCCACCAAGCGTCGTGCCGTCCCAATTGTAGACAAGTGCATTGCCGAGGGTATTTCCGCTCGTGCCATAGCGGGCCTTCATATCCGTGCAATCGCCAAACCATGTGTAGTTGGGCAGGTACCAGCGGCCATCGGAATCTGTACGGGTACTAATGGCGTCAAGTCCGGCACCAGCCAACACGGACTTGGGACCAAGCGTCATCTTGGAAAGCGAGGTGGCACCGGCAAGCATGTTGGCGAGACTGGGAGCACCGCTCACGACATCCCATCCGGAGAAATCAACGGTTGTGAGATGGTTATCGTTTTGGAACATCGATGCCAGCGTCGTGGCAGAGGCAAAATCCCAGCCCTTGATTGCCGATGCGTCGACAAGACCCGTTCCCACAACCTGGCCCTTGTCGTTAAGGGCCTGGGCAAACATGTACGAGAAATCCTGCACGTTCGAGACATTCCAACGTGCGATGCCAGCCAAGGAGGCAAGCGAATCGCAATCGTAGAACATTCGCGAAAGCGTTGTTGCGTTTGCGAGGTTCCAGTTGGTGATGCCGACGAGGTCGGTCAGCGCCGTGCAACCCGCAAACATCTTGGAGAAGTCAGTGGCCAATCCGGGGTTCATCGAACCGCCCTCGAAGCGCTGGATGAAGTTGTAGCTCTCGAACCACGAGGCAGGATTGAGCGGTGCGGCATCGTTGCGGAACACGACGGCCTTCATGTTGTCATGGAACAGCTTGTACTGGTAGAGGCGCCAGGGAAGCTCGGTTGCCAGCTCGGGAATCGTAAGGTCCGTGGCACCGGCATCGATACCGATGGTGAGCGTGCCCGTGGGCTTGTCAAAGGTCCACCAGGCGCTCGGATTCTTGATGAAGTGGCCGCCGGGGCTGTCCTCCTGCCAATCGTAGGTGAGGGTACCGGCAAGCTGGCTTCCCAGGGTGTAGCGCTCGGCCAGGCGCTGGGTGCCGTCATACCACACGCCACCGCGCAGCTGCCAACGTCCGTCGTAGGCGTTGCGATCGGTGAGGGTGTCGTCAAAGCCCGTGTAGGTGGTCGTGCTGCCATTGGTCACGGCAAGAACGTTGTGCTCGCCAAAGACAACCGTCACGAGGTTCTTGCATCCCGTGAACATATTTGCAAGGTTGGTGGCAGCCTCCATGTTCCACGTGGAAATATTGAGGGTCTGCATATCCGCGCAATTCTGGAACATACCCGAGAAGTTCTGGACGGTGCTGACGTTCCAGGGCGTGAGCTCGACATCCGTGAGCTTGGTGTTGGCAAACATACCCGAGACGTTGATGGCGCTTGAAGTATCCCAAACGCGAATGTCATTCAGGGACGTAAGGCCAACGGCACCGTTGAACATGTTGGAGAAGTCAGTGACGTTGCTGACGTTCCAATTGCGCAGGAACGAAAGCTCGGTCAGCGAAGACGTGTTCCAGAAAGCGCCGGACATATCCGTGATATTGGTGGTGTTGAGCCAGTACTCGATGCCGGAAAGCGTCGTAAGCTTAACGTCGCCACGGAAGAGGTCCTTGATGGAATGCAGCGTATCGCCCCAGGCGTCAATACCGGCGACCGTCTCGAGCGACGTGCAACCCATGAACAAGCCCTCGATCGAATGATCAGTCGCCATGGACAGGTCAAGGCCGGCACCGTCAAAGTCGATGAGAGCCGTGTAGTCCTTGAACCACTTGGAGGGATTGATGAGCTTGATGCCACCGGTGATGACGATGCTCTTGATGTCCTTGCCAGTGAAGATCGAAGCCCACGGCAGCTCGTCCCACCTGTCCTCGATTTCGTAGTTATAGGTGCCGTCCTCCTCGGCCTCGATATCCGAAGTGCCGATGAGCAGCGTATGCGAGGTCTTGTCGTAGCGCCACCAAGCGTTCTCGATGCCAGCGCCGTACTGGAAGCGGCCGCCAGGCATGGTGTCCCACGTGTAGAGGTAGACAACCTGGTACTTGGGACCACCGGGCGGATAGATGGCGGCGAGGTTACTGGAGCTGTCGTACCAACGCCCGTCCTCGCGTAGCCACTTGCCATCGGCCACGCCATGATCGGCAAGGCTGTTGGTGATGCCCGTATTGGTGAGGACGGACTTGAGGCCAAGGCGCAACTTGGCGATGCTCTTGTTGTTGAGGAACATGCCCGTGATCGAAGGCGCGGTCATCATGTCCCAACCGGAGACATCGACGGCGAGCAGTGCCGTGTCACCATTGAACATGTTTTCAAGCGTTGCGTTTGCGACCACCCAGGTGGCGATGCCTTCGGCATTCACCAGGTCGAGGCAGGAGGCGAACATCGAGGAGAAGTCCGTAACCTTGGAGACGTTCCAGCAATCACGCTCCACGCCATCAATGGTGGCCGTATGCGGCTTGAGACGATCGAGGGAAACGATCTTGGTGTTGTAGAACATGCGAACCATGTTCGTGGCAGCAGAAGTGTCCCAATCCATGACCTGCGTGAGGTTGGCGAGCGCCTGGTTATGGGCAAAGGCGCCCGAGAAGTTTGTCACGGAGGATGTGTTCCAACCCGAGATGCCGCTGAGGGGCAATGCGGTATTGCCCTCGAAGATCGATGCGATGGACGTGATGGCCGAAACATCCCAGTTTTCGAGGCCGGTAAGCGTGGTGAGCTTGGCGCTCGCAGTCGTCTTGAAGAACATCTTCTCGAGACTCGTGGCCGTATGCGAAATCCTCAGCTCGCTCGCGTCGATATTGGCAAGCTCGAGGTAATCGGCAAACCAACTTGCGGGGTTTTGCAGGGTGAGGCCATCAGTCGTCGTGACCTGGGTGCATATGGCCCTGATGTCGAGGTTGGGCCAGGTGAGCCAGGGCTGCTGAGCTGCGGTCTCGGTAACGATCTTGTCCTTGTAGTTGTCGCGCGGGCCGTGCAGGTCGAGCACCTTGGTATCGCGATGGTATTCCCACCACGCCTTGAGGTTTGAGTTGAAGCGGCCGCCCACCTCGTTGAGCTTCCACTGATAGGTACCCGCCATCTCTGCAGGGCCAATACCCGGGCGCTCTCGATTGGATTTGTTGATCTCGTCCCAGCTGCCAATCCAATAGGGATCAGGCGCAGGGTTCTTCCAGATGCCAGTCATGGTGAGCACGACGGTGGCATTCCAACCGGAGCTCGTGTAGCTACCATCACTGTGGAAGCGCACGTACATATACTGCGCGGTGGTTGTATAGGTCCAGACGCTGTCCGTACCACCTGACCAGCGGCTTAGATAATACTTGCCGTTGGAATCCCATACGGAAACCCAGTCGTAACCACGCTCGGTGTGGATACCGTTATTGAAGGTCACGGAAATGGAGCTCGTCTTACCGTTGCCATAGGTCCAGGTGTGATCGTAGCTATTATAGTAGCCGGGGTTACCGAACTTTTGGTCACCCTCGCGCTGCTGACCGTTCGAAGCAAGCTGATAGGTCAGGGTGCGGGTAGGCTGATCGATGCCGTTGCCATCGTTGCAATAGGCATCGTAGCCAGGACCAAAGGTGACCTCATCCAGATACTCGTCACGATAGAACATCTGGACGACGGTATCCGTGGCGTCGATGGTCCAGTTGCCCATGTCAACCTTGAGCAGCTTGCGCATGCCGCGGAACATGTAGTTGAAGTTGGTTGCGGAGCTCGTGTCCCAACTGCCTGTACCGGTGACGTACTGCAGCTGGTTGACCCCATCGAACATGCATTCGAAGGTAGTGACCTTGGAAACGTCCCAGTTTGCCATGGACGGCAACGTAACGAGCACGCTGCAGTTCTGGAACATGCTCGACACGTTCGCGAGAACGGGAGTGTTCCACGTGGCGGTTCCAGCGATGGTGGTGAGTGCCGTGTTGTTTCGGAATGTCGAGGCGAAGCTCGTGACATCTTTGGTATCGAGTCCAGCACCGTCAAAGTTGGTGAGGCCCGTATGGCCATCAAACCAGCCGCCGAGAGACTTGGGGGCGAGGCCACCCGTGGTGTGAACCGTCAAGATTGAGGTGGTGTAGTTGGCAACGATGGGAGTGCCATCTGCTGCGGGTTGCCTCCAGGGCAAGTTTGCTGCAGTCGAGTCCGCGATGTTGATGGACTTGTCTGCATCCGCGCCGCCGTCTGCTCCCATGTGCAATGCCTTCGTGGCCTTGACGTAGTACCACCAGGCGTTTTGGTTGCTCGGGAAACGGCCGCCCAGGCGCGTATCATCCCATATATACGTGATCGTGCCAGTAGGTGGTGCGCGGCCTTGATCGCTTCCAGAATAGCGATCGGAGAGTCGCGTGGTGCAATCGAACCAGATTTCGTCACCTTCGTCGTTGGTATAGACCCACATGCCGTCATTTGCGTCGAGGCCGGGCAGACTGTTGGTAAAGCCAGCATCACCCAAGCGCACGCCCTCGCCCAGGATGAGTTTGCGCAGGCCCTTGCAGTTTTGCAGCAGGTTGGCATGGGTGCCGTTTTCCATCACCCAGCTATGGATGTCAAGCTCGGTAATCTTGCCAAGACCGGCAAAGGCGTTATCAAAGCTGGTCACGTTGGTGGTGTTCCACTCCCCCATGCCGGTGACGCTCGTCATGTTGATGGCACCGTTATAGAGGTTGCGCAGCGAGATGAGCTTCTCGGTCGTGGCAGAGTCGGTGGGCCACGTGACGTTCACGAGCGCGGTGCAGCCATCGAAGGTGCTCTCCATGGACGTGACCAGCGAAAGGTCCAGGCCACGGCCATCAAACTTAGTGAGCTGCGTGTAGCCCTTGAACCAGCTCTCGAGCGTATGCGGTGCGATGGTGCCGAGCTCCGGCGAAGAGACAAAGGAGGTCACGCGCGTGTCGGGGTCGTTGTTCGGATCGGTGATGAGCGAGCGCCAGGGCATGGTCACGGAACCATCGGCAGCCTCGTATTCGGTAACCTCGACGGAAAGCGTGGGGTCATCAACGCCAACGGAAAGCTGTCCCTTGTTGTACTCCCACCAGACGTTCGTGTTCTCGAAACGGCCGCGCATATAGCCTTCGAGGAACTTGTAGGTGACGGTGTAGTAGTTGTTGTGGGTCTCGGGATAACGGGCTGCAAGGTCTCCCGTGTTACCGATGAGCGAATCGGCGAGGTTCTCGTACTCGTGCTCCTCGTCAACGAGCTCGGCCCAGGTACCATTCTTGGGAAGGTGGTCGGCGAGCGTGTTGTCGAAGCCCGAGTCCTTGGCCGGGCCGTTGAGCACGACACCGTTGGAAACCTTGAGGTAGATAAGGTCCTGAAGGTTCTTGAACATGTTGG
Source organism: Coriobacteriia bacterium (assembly GCA_003149935.1). Classification (NCBI taxonomy): domain Bacteria; kingdom Bacillati; phylum Actinomycetota; class Coriobacteriia; species Coriobacteriia bacterium. Next base: position 163,930 of record QAMH01000008.1, read on the forward strand.
TGAAGACTGCATCGGACGGCATGTACCAGTGCGAATCGTCAACCGCCAGATGCAGGCGAGAGAGCCTGATGTCGTTTGCGAACATGCCCTCGAAGGTGCGTGCCGCATTGACCGTCCATCCGGCAATTGCCGTAAGGGTGGTGAGGGAGCGCAGCTCGGAGAAGGAATAGGCGAAGTCCGTAACCCTGCTCACACCCCAGTCGGTGATGTTGTTAATGGTCGTGAGGTTAACGTCGTTATAGAAGAGCCTGTGCAAGCTCGTGCAATAGGCGGGGTTGAGGCCCGTGCCGTCAAAGGTCTTGAGGTTTGAGAGCCCCGCAAACCATCCGGTCATGTTGAGCGGAGCGATGCTGTTTTGGGTGGCAACGGAGGTGATCTTGGTCTTGCCGTTGATGGGCGCAAGCCACGGCAAGGTCAAATCGCTCGTTGGGGCCAGGGTGCCATCCGCCAGCATGTACTGCATCGTGCCGTCATATTCGGAAACGGTCTTATCGGGGGCGTTTTGCTCGACGCCAATGGTAAGCACGCCGTTGACGAAGGTCCACCAGGCGTAGAGGTTGCTCGGGAAGCGCCCGCGCACACCAGAGGCCCACGTATAGGTGTGGGTGGTGGAGATGATCTGCATCAAAGTCTTGGTCACGCCCGACTCAGCACCAAAGTTGAAGGTCGCGCTCTTATCGGCACCATAGCGGGCGATGAGCTGCTGGGTGCAATCAAACCAGGGGGTATCGGCGCTGTTGGAATCCATGGTCCAGTGGCCGGCGGTGGTCACGCGGGAGGAAAGCGGAGTGACTCCATCGGCTCCATTGCCAAAGCCCGTCCCCTCAAGCACGGCAACCCTGTCGAGGGTAATCGAGCTGATAGCGGGCAGATTGGCGAGCATGAGGTCGTGAGGCGTGGAGGCAGTCCAGTTCCAGCCGGTGAGGTTGAGCGTGGCAAGGGCCGTGTCTCCGGCAAAGGTGCTGGAAAGCGTGCCGGTGGGAGACATGAGGACCTGCGAGATGTCCATACCAGAGGCATTGATATTGGTGACATCGGTATAACCGGCAAACCAGAACGCGAGGTTCATGGGCGCGAGCCTGCCGTTGATGATGATGGAGGTGACGTAGCGGCCGGTCCACGTGTTATTGCCGCCAGTGGTATGAGCGCGAATGATGCCCGCCTTGTGCCAGGGCAGCTCGCGCGAGGTTGCCGAGGTCTCGAACTCCGTCACGATCTTGTTGCTGCCGCTATCGGTGCCAAGCGTGAGGGTATGGCTGTTTGCATCGTAACTCCACCAGGCATTGTCGTTGCTGGGGAAGCGGCCACGCAGGGCACTCGACCAGGTATAGGTGATGTCATCGGTTATTCCGTTGCCGACGCCATCCTTAGCTGCGGGATAGCGGCGGGCGACGTCACCCGTGGAGCCAAACCAGGGGGAACCAGCGGAAGTGTAGGCCCAGGAGCCGTTGGTCGGGAGGTGGGCAGCGAGCGTATCGTCAAAGCCAGTACCCTCGAAGATAATCTGCGGACCAACCGTAATCGACGTAAGCGCGTTGAGGCCAACGAGCATTTCGGCACGCGTGGCCGTGTCCTTCATGTTCCAACCAGAGATATCAAGCGAGGTAAGGGCGCTGTTGTTCTTGAACGCGGTATCGTACTTAGTAATGCTGGCGGTGTCCCACTCATCGATGCCTGTGATGGTCCTGAGTTTGGCGTCGCCTTCGAAGAGTCCTTCGATGCTTATAGTATTAGTGGTGATGAAGCCAACGCCGTTGAAATCCACGAGATTGGGGTAGTTGGCAAACCAGAAATTAAGGTTGGCCGGCGCGACCCTCTTGTCGGTGCTGGTCACGACGCGCGTAACCACGTCCTTGGAGCCGATGGCCGCAAGCCAGGGCAGCACCTTGGAGGCAGCACCGGTCTCGGTCTCGGTGACGACAAGGTTGCCGGCCTGATTGTCCGACCCGATGGTGAGCACGCCATCCGCAAAAGTCCACCACGTATTGTCGTTGTCGAAACGACCTGCCATGACGCCCGCTTTCCAGATGTAGCCCATCTTTCCAGCGGCAGCGCCCTCGGCGTTCTTTCCGGCGGGATAGCGCTTTGCGAAGTTCGAAGTCGAGCCGAACCAGGTCGAGCTGCTGGCACCGTTAGGAGTTCCCTCCCAGGATCCCTGGGTAACCTTGAGACCCTGCAGGTCGCTGTTAAAGCTCGTCCCCTCGAGGATGACTCCTGCACCCACCGTAAAGACACCTTGTCCAAAAGCAGCGATGGTGCCGAGTTTGCCGCAAGAAGCGAACATGTCGGTTCTGGTGGAGGCCGCATCCATGGACCAGCCGGAGATATCAAGCGTCACCAGATTGGCGCACCCGGCAAACATGTTGGCGAAATCGGTGACTCCCGTGACGTTCCAGGAGGCGCCGTCGACAAACATGAGCAGGGAGCTTGCGTTCTTGAACATTCCATTAGTATTAGTGAGCGCCGCGGTATTCCATCCGGAAACACCGGAAAGCTGCGTGAGACTGGCAGCGCCTTCGAACATGGAGACGAAGCTCTCGATATGAGAGACATCCCAGTTCTCGAGACCCGTTACGGTGCTGAGGCGCTCGGTGCTGTAGAAGAGCTGGTACAGCGAGGTGTTGCCAGCGAGGTCAAGACCGGCACCATCGAAGCTCGTCAGACGATGGTAGTTCTTGAACCAGGCCGCAAAGTCGATCGGGTTGAAGTTCTTGCCGGGGTTGCCATCAGCCTCAACGGTGACCATGTTGATGAGAACGGCGTAATTCTCGCCAATGGCCTTGAGCCAGGGAACGCTTGCCGCGTTCTCGGTCACGCTGCGGTTGATGACCGCCGGGTTGGGATTGGGGCCCGTCCCCTTGTACTCGTCGGTACCCAAGGTGAGTGCTCCAGCAGTGCGGTCGAACTTCCACCAGGCATTGTCGTTGCTGTCGAAGCGGCCGCGCAGGTTGTTGCTCGACCAGGTGTAGGTCATTGCACCGGGAACGATGGAGTTACCAGCGTAGCGGTTCTTGAGGTTCTCCGTCGTGCCAAACCAGATACCATCGGAGCAATCCCAGCTGCCAGCGGAGGCGATACGGGTCTTCATGAGCTCGGCATCGTCAAGACCGGTGCCCTCGAGAATCACAGTCTGGCAGATCTTGAAGGTCGCGATGGCTTCGAGATAGGCAAACATATTAGTGCGAACTGCGTTCTGCGGCATGTTCCACCCGGAGATGTCGAGAGTTACGACGAAGTTGTCACCCTCGAACATGCCCTCGAAGGTCTGGGCAGCCGTGACGTTCCAACGAGCCAGGGCGTCGATGGTGACGAGGTCCTTCGTGTTGCGGAACATGTGCGCGAAGTTCGTAACGTGAGAGGTGTCCCAGTCACCAATGGTGGGCTGCACGGTCATGAGGTTGCAGCCATCGAAAAGGCCCTCAAGCGAGGTGATGGTACTGGTGTTCCATGCAGCAACACCCGAAAGCGAGTTGAGTGCGTTGCAGTCCTTGAAGAGGTTGGCGAGCGAATGGGTCTCGGAGAGGTCGACGCCGGCGCCGTTGAAGCTAACCAACGATGCGTATCCGGCAAACCATCCATCGGTTACGGTGCCGTTGCCACCAAGGTTCTGGGGCTTGACCCGAGTGGGATTGCTCGCATCTCCCGTTGCGCGGAAGACAACATAGTTGACCTGATCCTTGCGGATGACACCATTCCAAGGAAGGTTGGATGCATCCTGCGTCACTATAGTATTAGTGGCCCCTGGGTCCGCACCAATCGTAATGGTACCGTTCGTATAAATCCAGTAGACATTGTCGTTTCCGTCGAAACGACCGGAGCGCATGGACGGATCCCAAATATATGTGAAGGAACCTGTAGCATCTCCCTCAATCGAAGAGGAGACGGGATAGCGCGCAGCGAGGTTTTCACTGGAACCAAACCAGGCACTGTCTTCAGTGGCCCAAGAACCATTTGCCGTTCCGTGCTCGATGAGGGTTTCTATACCGGAACCTGTAAGAATCACGTCGCCACTCAAGAGGAGACGGCGGAGCGACGAATTACCGGAGAACATGTTGTCGCGAGGAGCAGTCGGCTGCATGACCCAACCCGTGAGGTTCATGCTCGTGACTCCAGCATCCATAAAGAGGAACGCGAAGCTCGTCGCAAACTCGACGTTCATTCCCGTGCCATCGAAATTGGTCATCGAGACGTAGCTCTTGAACCAGTTCTCGAAATTCACGGGAGCGATTCCATTGCGCGCAACAACGGAACGAACGGCAAACGATCCGGTGGGGACCGCTCCCGTGGTGAGCCAGGGAACATTTGTCGCCGACTCGGTCACCTTCTTGTCGGCGGCTCCGATTGCGTTGCCGCGCGAGTCAACAGAGTCGACACCAATGGTAAGAATGCCATCGGAAGTTCCGCTGAACATCCACCAAGCGTTGTCATTCTCGAAGCGACCACCAATCTGATTCGGATGCCACGTATATATTAGTGCGCCCGAAGCACTCGAGGGGCGTTGGGCAGCTGTCTTGGTGGCGGAATAACGAGTGGCAAGATTACCCGTCGTGCCAAACCAGACGCCATCCGAGCAATCCCAGGTTCCGGCCTTTGGCTCGCGCTTCGAGAACGAATCGGTAAGTCCGGTACCTGTGAGAATTACGGTCTCCGTTACGGTGAGGGTGGTAAGCGTCGTGCAGTTCGTGAACATGTTGTCACGAGGAGCGCTTGCGACCGCATCCATGTTCCAGCCGGAGATGTCGATTGAGGAGAGGAAGGTGTCGCCACGGAAAAGCGAATCGAACGAAGTGCAGTGGGAGACGTCGATTCCCGTGCCGTCGAAACTGATGAGATTTGCGTAGTTTGCAAACCAGGATGCGAGAGTGGTCGGCGCGATGTTTCCGAGAGTCGTGATTGCCTTGATGGCAGCAGCCCCAACCGAAGGGAGCCAGGGAAGCTGCTCGGCCGCTTCGTCAACGGACTTGTCAACGGCACCTGTTGCATCGATGGTCAACGTGCTCGAGGTCTTGTCGAAGGACCACAGCACATTCGCGTTGGATGCAAAGCCAGACTCATAATAGAAATTGTAAGCATGAATTCCGGAAGGCGCGCCGGATCCGGAGTAGCGACTCACGAGATTGGCAGTCGTTCCGGACCATGCATCCGACTTCCACGTACCGGCATTGTCGCCACGGCTTGCCGTGTTACCCAAACCGGTACCATTAAGATTCACGTTCGGATTGAGGGTTATCTTCTCAATCGCTCCCATGTTCGAAAGCATGTTGGTTTTGGTAGCTGACCCGACAGTCCAATTCGTAAAATCGAGTTCCTTCAGATTTGAGCAACCTACAAACATATTCATGAAGGTTGTTGCCTTGGAAGTGTTCCACGATCCAATACCCTGAACAGTTTCAAGATTTGTGCAACCATTAAACATATTTGCGAAGGTAGTCACATTTGACGTATTCAATGAATCCGCTTGGAATGAGACAAGTGATGTGTATCCGCTAAACCAATTGGATAGGTTTCTGGGCGCAATGGGGCCCGTGATTATGACCTGGAATATGTCGGTCGTTGTAAACGAGCTCTTCCAGGGAAGCGAAGACCCGTACTCGGTGACGGTCATATCGCCGTTATCGAGCACGGGGTGGATGTTGAGCGTCATGGTTCGCGTGTCAACGGTCCACGAAATATTCGAGTTGCTGGCAAAGAATCCGCTGTTGTCTGCCTGGGGGCTAATAGACGAACTCGCCGCCAGAAGCGGTGAGTCCAAAGCATCCTGCATGATCTGATCAACGCCGTCTAGGCCCGATGATGATTCGTCCGGCTTGAACAAATCGCGTACTGGGCCGTAGACCTCCCCTGACGTTTCCGTCGGCGCCGCATTTTCTGCTGGTGCCGTTTGTTCAGGGGCAGATTCCGTGCGAGCACTCTCAGCGGGAAGGGCGACTGCCTCGGCGGCTGCCTTGGGGGCAGCTGCAGGAGTAGTCACCGCCGCGGATCCGGCCGAAGCCGGCATGGGGATTGCGGCTGCCGCGGATCGCGGAGCAGCCACGGGTTCGGCAGCGCTGGAAGAAGCCGCCGCGGGCTGCGGTGCCGCAGCCGGAGCCATGACGACGACGGAGCCATTGGAGCCGGCACCCGCCGAAGCGATGTTCTCGGAGTTGTAGGAATTCTCGTCAGCGAGAGCAGGAGTGGCGAACGACGTAAGTACTAATATCGCGCCCGCGAAAAAAACGAGGCAAAGCGTGACGAGGGCGCGAAGAGCCCTTCGCTGCATGTCGCTGCGAGGCAGGTCCATGTATGTCCGCTTTGTGCTCAATACAACTCCTGAACGGGGGTTATGAAAAACACATCGAGGTGGAACGGAAGGGAAACAAGGGGTAGAACGGCTAAGGACGTTTGAGAAGGATGATTTGGATTGAAAAAACGCGGTAGACGTGGTGTTTTGGGATTCGAACTGTACTTCCCTCAAGTAAAAAACGCCTGCGTAACCAGCCGTTTTGCCCAGTATCGTTTGCGAACGGTAGGTTATTTCGGGCGGATGACAGTGATTTTGACCACCGTGTCCATTCTTTCTCGACACGTCTCCACAATTTCTTGAGAAATGAGTCTGCTAGATGTCGAAGTCCATTATTTCCCGAAATGATATCTGAGCATTCGTTCGATGTGTCGTTTCGAGACGAATTTTCGACTCGGAGTCATTTTCGTGAAATTATTCCGTATTACACATAAAGTTTTATCTTTAAAACTGATGAAGATTCTAATGGCTGATCCCTGTGGAAAACTCCGCGTTTCGATGTGAGATTTTTATCTATATTTTTGATAAATCTTTATCATAGTTTAAGATAACTCAACGGGCACGTTCTGCATGCGGTTTTCTCCAGATTCTTTATCTGTTCTCAGTATAATTTTATAGGCTTCGATTTCTCGGACTGATATACACAAAATGTCTCTGATTTCATACATTTTTGAGACGCTTCTTGAGCAGTTTCTCGACTCTCCCCTCCCCTGCGCTCTTTCTGCACTCGCCCCCTCTTAATCGCTCCGCGCGATAATTCCGCGCCACCTTCCGCGCCTAGGCGCGGAACCCTCGATTTAGATTTCTCGACTCCGGCGCTTCGCGCCTCCGCTCGAAATGACAGAGGGGACGCATCCCCTCGCTCGAAATGACCATCAGGGGTCTGTCCCCTTATCACCAAGGGTCCGTCCCCTTATAACCACAAAACATCACTGAACAGGTCATATGCATATTTGTTCATATAACATTTGCTCATTTGTGATATATGAATGGTTGGGTTTTCCTGTGCAAGGAGGGCTTTTCCGAAGACCGTGGCATCCGCCCCCAGACCCTTGTTTACGAGGCGCATCTTCAGGGCAATGCGCCTGTGCCCTAACGCCTCCCCGCACCCTCTCATTCGCTGTCGAGCACGTTGCAAATCGAGGCGCGGACACTGCGCGGAGGCCCTCATCTGCCGTCTCGATTTTTGGGGTTCCGCGCTTTGTTCCGCGCCCCCAAAACAAGTCTTCCGCGCTTTGCCTTGCACCCTGATTCTGAGGACTCCGGACTGACTCCGATCTTTGTCTGGTCACTCCTCTGGATTTGAGGATGTTAGCTCCAATTTGAGACCTGAATCAGTCTGTTTTTGATCCAAAATCGCTCTTGTTTCGCTCGTCAAAGTCTTGCTTTTACTGGTACCTGTTTTTACGTCAAACAAAGATCGATTTTAAATGCGAAAAGAGGGTTTTCCACAACGCCTTTCAGACCCCGATTTCTCCCCAAATAGAACCCCATTTCTCTTGTTTTTCGCCCTTCTTTTTCCTTCTGAAAGGGCTCCCAAAATATGCTCGGATCCGTTCATATGAAGCCAAAACCATCTCTCGTAGGCCATGCAGCGGTATCATGTGAGCTACACAAACCCGCACTTTCCGGGACATGTGCATGGCATATTTCGACAAAACCGCAGGTGAAAAGCCTATGACACAAATCAGCGAGGCAGAGCGCATTGTCAGGCTCATGCTCTTAATACGCGAAAACGGTCCGATAGACCTTGCTGGCATACGGCGCGCCCTTCCCTACGAATACGGCAAAGCAGCCGGTAGCGAGGATTCCACACGTCGTCGCTTCGAGCGTGACAAGAAGACGTTGCAAGACAGCGGCGTCTTCCTTACCGTTGACGACCGGCAGCGATACGTGCTTGATGCCGCTAGAACGCTTGCCGCACCCCTCGTCCTCACAAAACCGCAGGTCAGCCTTATGCGTTTACTTTGCGGAGCCTTGCTGGACGACGAGGACTACCCATTCAAGGAGGAGCTTCGTATGGTGCTCGTCAAGCTTGGTGACGAGCTTGAAATCCCCGACATGCTTCCCCAACTCGCCGACGGGAGCGGAAGCACTCTACCACGCAGTCCACAGGGATTTGCCAAGGTCAAGAAGGCCATCACGACGCGCAAGCGCCTCAGTTTCGCATACACGAACACTGCGGGGACACAATCGCAGCGCACGGTCGAACCCCTGGGGTGCTTCTTTCTAAAAGGTTCCTGCTACGTTGCCGCATATGACCCCAGCATTGACTCTGACCGGCTGTTTCGCCTCGATCGCATGAGCAAGTTGCGCGTCAACGGCACTAATCCCAAGTCCCCTGACTTCGAGGAACGCTCCTTTGACGCCACCGACTTCTATGGCCTGCCCTTCCAGTTCGGGGACGATCAATTTATGGCTCGCATTCGCGTCGAGGAGCCTGCGCTGCAGACGTTTTCCCAGCTCACAATGGGTATTGGCACGCTCGAGCAGAACAGTGACGATCATGCCATGTGGACAGTGAGCTGCCGCAATGCGCATGCCTTGGCCCAATGGTGCATCGAGAATGGCCCCGGTTTGCATATCGAGGAGCCGGAATCCGCACGTCAAGCGTACATCGACGGCCTCAGAGCCTACCTAAGCGCCGCCCGCAAGGAGGTGCACCATGAAGGATAAACAGTTGCTCCTTGCGATCATGGCCCAGCTCGAACGCGAGAAAATCGTGTCGATTCCCCAGCTTGCGCTGCTTCTCGGCGTTGACGAGCAGCGCATTTACGATGCGCTCGAGACCCTCGTCTTCGCCTATGACGCAGCGTCAATACGCCTTGACCTGCACGATTCGTACGCAACGCTACAGACCTACGGCACCGATCGCCTCCTGCGATTGACCGCGCCCGAGGCCGACGCCCTCGTCGATGCGCTCACGGCTGCGGGGTTTTCGCCCGATGATGAGCTTGTGACCGCGCTCCTGCGCACCAAAACCGTGCTGGGAGGCCCTGAGAGCGCTTCTAAGCCCCGTTTGAGGGTCGTGACGGAGTCCGCATACCCGGATGTTGCTCAAACGCTTGCAGCGGCCTGTGAGGACCTCGAACGCCACATCCTTGAGATTAGCTACCGCGGCACGGATGATGAAACGCCGCTGACCAGGCGCGTTGAGCCCCTGCGCATCTTCTCGGAGGACAGCCATCGCTACTTGCAGGCATATTGCCGCACGTCAGAAGGCTGGCGCTCGTTCAGAATTGACCGCATCTCGCATGCGCAAGCACTCGACGAGTGCTTTTCTCCCCGCTCAGACGCTCCTCACCCCTCCATCGCCCTCGATGCGAACTCACGCGCGCAGCTGCTGCTCAGCGCAGATTGCCCGCTACCCGCTTGGCGCAACATCAAGGTCACGGGCACGAACGCCGACGGTTCGCGCACGGTAAGGATTCCCTGGACAGGCAGCTCATGGCTACCCAAACACGTCGTCGCGCTCATGGGCAAGGCACTCGTGCTCGAACCGCAGGCGCTTGTTGACGTCTGCAAGGAGTATGCGGAAAACCTCCTTCAAGCGGGAAGTATGCACGATCTTTCAGATGAATGAACGCCTATTTGATGGGCACGCCGGCGCCGAAGAGCAGTTCGCGCTCCTCGCCCGGCAGGCAGGCACGCGCATCATCGCGCACACCGTTTACGCCGATGAAGAACTGCCTCATCATCGCAACCATCATGTAGCGGCCCTTTGAGGTCAGTGTGATCTGCTCATCGTCATCGATGTCGATGGCACCGCTCGCCTTGAAGAACGCATATTCCGCAGGTAAACCAGCTGCGACACTGCAACCAAAGTCCCGCTCCCACGCCTTCTTGTCGAGACGCAGGCCGAAGAGCTGCATCATGAAGCGGTAGCGCATGTGGTCGCGCTTGCTGAAGGTCGTCATGCGCGAAACAGACAGTCTGCCGGCCTCGATACGCTCGTCGTACTCCCTGATACTGAACGTGTTCACGAACAGTTTGCTGTCGAGGAAGCTCATGCCGCCACTGCCAAGAGCGGGGTATTCCTCGTAATCGATGATGTACTCGTCAATCATGGAGCTTGCGGCATCGTTGAAGGTCCAGGCATCGCCAAAGGTGAAAGCGGGATTATCGCCCCCGGTCAGAGCTTCGCAAATGATATCGTAAAACGCTTTTTCACGGGCGTAGTCCACTTTGCCCACGGTCGCTGCCAGCGACTTTTCGACGGCCGGAGAGGCCATCAGAGGGTAGAACGTAGCCTGGTTTGTATGCGATTCGAGGATGGCTGCGACATCATTTATGAGCATTTCCTCGTTCTGGGCCGGAAAGTTGAAGATCATATCGACATTCAGCGATTTGAACACATTTGCATCTGCAACATCGATGATTCTGTTGAGGATTTGCTCCGCACTTCCGTACTTGTCATACCTGTCCATTTGTTTAAGTAAGCCATCGTCGAAACTTTGGACGCCCACGGACAGCCTCTGCACAACCCCATCGAGCTTTTCAATGTACTCGGGAAGCAAATGATTGGGATTCGTCTCGCTCGACACGTCGGTAATCGAGAACATCTCGCGCGCCTTGTTGATCGTCGCGACCAACTCGTCGATGAGAATCGTCGGCGTGCCACCCCCGACGTACAGCGAGTCGAAGTCATAGCCGAGGCGGGCGACCATGTCCATCTCGGTGCGCAGGTTCGCGAAGTACTTCCGCGCCTTCTCCTCTTCGAACGGGAACCTGTTAAAAGAGCAGTAGGGGCACAGGCGCTCGCAGAATGGGATGTGCATGTAGAGCATGTAGCGCTTGCCCGGCTTAGGTGCCGGCAGGATCTGGTGCGCCGCATCGAGCGGTTTAAGGTTCAGGTAATGGCCGTTCATTGTGCGCACGGCCTGTGAGAGCACGCGTTCGGTAAGCACGGGTCACCTCGCCTAACGTAGAAAGATGAAGCTGACAATCGAAAAGATGATAAGAAAGACGACGATGAAGAGCCCAACGTAACAACCCTTGTTGCCTTCGGCGGCAGCATAGGCCATATTCTCGGTCATCGTGCGCCTGGTCTTGTAGTATGCCCTCCCCTTCTCGAGCTTGGGCAGTTTCTGCAACTTGATTTCGTTGCTCTGACCGGCACATTCGATGACATGTTCGACCTCCTTGGGCGAAAGGTCGATGATAGGACGCTCGCCTTTGGCCATGTGTTTGACGAGCGTGTTGATAAACGGATCGATGGCGGCGGCGACATCGGGCTGGTAGCAAATGATCGCAACATCAACCTGGGTGATGTCGCTGACCTTGTCGATAATGACCGCACTCGCAAAGGCCCGGCACATCCAACCTTCGTCGAGAAGCTTGCTCACCCTGTTAAAGACCTTATCCGGCAGAAAACCCATCGCCACGTCACCACGGCTCAACAGAATACGCGGCACTTCCTTGCCCTTCTCGGTAACATGAATCTCCTTGGTCACCGTGAGTTCAGCAGCAATGACAACGGCATTTGGGTTTACGATAACGCACGAATCACCACTTGCCTCGTCAAGGCGACAGTATGTTGCGTAGTAGATTTCGGGTTCAGACATGCTCGTCCTCCAGTCGACTGCTGGCAAGTATACCGATTTGACCGCGTGTTTTGTCTCTACAACATGATAGGCTTTGAACATGGTTGTTTCACGTGAAATACGACTAAACGAATTTCTCATTGCAGGCACGGATGACGATGTCTCCAACATGTACCGTGAGCTTCCCGAGCGAGCTCGTGAGCTGCAGTTCGGGCTCGTCGAGGATGAGGTCGTCGTGCTCGATACCGAGACCACGGGACTCAACCCCTCCAGTTGCTCGCTGCTCGAAATCGCCGCCATCCGCATGCGCGGGGGCGAGACCGTCGACTCGTTCCAGACCTTCGTAGACCCGGGACGCGCCATTCCAGCCGAAATTACCGAGCTCACGGGCATCACCCAGGCAGACATCGCCGGTGCTCCCACCCCGCGCGAAGCCGTCGAGGCGCTCGCCAAGTTTGCGGGTGACTGCAACCTCATCGCACATAATGCCAGCTTCGACCAGGGCTTCATCATGCGCCAGGCCAATCCTGGCGAGCTTCCAGGGCAATGGATTGATACGCTCTCGCTGTCGCAAATCGTCTTGCCGCGCCTCAAATCGCATCGGCTTCTCGACCTTGCCGCCGCATTCGGCCTGTCGACGCCCACCCATCGCGCGATGGACGACACCGTTGCCCTCGGCGCCCTGTGGCGCATACTCCTCGCAGGCATCCAGGCGATGACCCCTGGCCTTGCGGCCCGCATCGCGGAGCTTTCACCGCAGACCGACTGGCCGTTGCGCCCCTACTTCGCGCAGGCCGCCCTCGAGCATCCTGGCGTTGACTTCTCACTACGACGCAACCGCACCGAGCGCACGCAGGGCACGTCTCTGCCCCCGCGCCCCGATGCCGACGACATCCCGCTCTCGTTCTGCGACGAAAGTCGTATCGATGAGGCCTTCTCCCCCACCGGCGCTCTGGGTTCGATGTATCCCGATTACGAGGAGCGTCAGGAACAGCTCGGCATGGCACACGAGGTTGCCGCGTGTCTGCGCGAGGGTGACATTCGCGTCATCGAGGCAGGCACGGGCGTTGGAAAGTCGATGGCCTACCTGGTACCTGTCGCTTTTGCCGCCCACGAGAACAAGGTCACCATGGGCGTCGCGACAAAGACCAACGCGCTCATGGACCAGCTCGTCTACCACGAACTGCCGCGCCTCAACAGCGTGCTCGGACAAGACCTCTCCTATATCGCGCTCAAGGGCTACGACCATTACCTCTGCCTGCGCAAGCTCGAGCACATGGCACGCGCAGACCAAGGCGACAACTGTGACGTCATTAACATGATCGCCACACTCCTCAACTTCACGGCGCAAACGAGCCACGGTGACCTCGACGCACTAAATATTAGTTGGGTTCGCTTGCCACGCGGCGATATCCAGGCAAACGCCAACGACTGCCTCAAGAAACGCTGCCCGTATTTCCCGCGACGCTGCTTCCTTCACGGGGCGCGTCGCGCTGCCACCAGCGCCGACATCGTCATCACCAACCATGCGCTGTTGTTCCGTGACATGCAGACCGACAATGGCATCCTGCCTCCTATCAGGCACTGGGTCATCGACGAGGCACATGGTGTCGAGGGCGAGGCGCGCCGCCAGCTCTCGAGTTCGATCACCTCGCGTGAGCTCGACACCATGCTCGGTCATCTCTCCAACCCGAAGAACGGCGTCACGGCACGCGTGCGCAAACGTGCCGACAAGCTTGAGGGCGGCGATATGCTCTACGGCGTAACGGCCGACATCGAAAACCGTATCGGCCAGATTCAGCTGGTGGCTGTTGAGTTTTTCGCGGCACTTGCCGAGCTCCCCTCCCCCAACGCGCGTGACAGGGGCAGCTACAACATTGTCACGGTTTGGATTAGTGGCGAGATGCGGCAGGGGCACGCCTGGCGCGAGCTCTGCGTGCCAGGTACCAAGCTCGCCGATCTGCTTTGGGGTCTCAACGGGCGTCTTGCCGACCTCATCTCCATGCTCGAGCAGTTCGAGGGCGAGTTTGTCAATCAGCTCGCCGAGCTCTTGGGTGTTACGGGCAGCGTAAAGGACGCCGTCGATGCTCTGCGCCTCATCCTCGACGGCACAGACGAGCGCTACGTCACATCGCTGCAAATCGACCGTAACCCCCGCTACCCCATGCAAGGCCTCGAGGCCATGCGCCTCGACATCGGCGAGTCCCTAGCCACCGACCTCTACCCGCAAACCCGCAGCCTCGTCTTCACCTCGGCCACCCTCGCCACTGCCGAGCGCGAGCCCTTTGCGCACTTCCTGCGTGCGACGGGGCTCGATCGCGTGACAGACAAACCCGTCTACACGAGCATCTTCGCATCGGGGTACGACTACGACCATAACATGTCCGTGCTGCTGCCAAGCGACATGACCGAGCCCAACGCGCCGGATTACCACGAGGCCTTCGCGCAACTGCTCTATGAGGTCCATGTTGCAATGGGCGGCTCGGTGCTCACGCTCTTCACCAATCGCCGCGAGATGGAGAGCTTCTATCGTGAACTCAAGCCCCGTCTCGCCAACGAGGGCATCGATCTCATCGCGCAGACGCGTGGCACGAGTACGAAGTCATTGCGCGACAGGTTCCTGTCAGACAGGAGCCTGTCTATGTTCGCGCTCAAATCCTTCTGGGAGGGCTTTGACGCTCCGGGCGATACCCTGCGTTGCGTCATCATCGCGCGCCTTCCCTTCAGCCGTCCCGACGACCCCATTGCTCGTGAACGCGAAGCGCGTGATGGTCGCGCGGCCTGGGGACGCTATTCGCTGCCCGAGGCCGTAATGAACCTCAAGCAGGCAGCTGGCCGTCTCATCCGCAACTCGACAGACAGCGGCTGGCTTGTGCTCGCAGACGCCCGTCTGCAGACCAAGAACTACGCGAAGTCCTTCCTGCGTGCCATGCCGACGCAGGATATCCGAACCCTTACTATTAGTGAGATTGCGCGTCTCATGGAGACGCAGGAACCAGGCAGCATCTAAAACTGCTGGTAGGGGCTAGTCCTTGCCGCCGCTGTGCGTGACGAAGTCCTCGGGGTTGATGTGCTCGATGAACTTGTCGAACTCCTCGAGCTCGATTTGCTCGTCCTGGCCAGGCGTAAGCGCGCGCGGGCAAGCGGCAGAGCGCATGACGTCTTCCTCGACGAACAACGGCGCGTTTGCGCGAGCGGCCAGGGCAATTGCGTCGCTCGGGCGTGCATCGACGCGCGTGAACATCCCGTTTGCGCAACGCAAATATATGGTGGCGTAGAAGGTCGTCCCCTCGACGCGGTCGATGACGACACGGCTGATGTTGCCACCGAGCGAGCCGACCAGGTCGATGGTGAGTGCGTGCGTAATGGGCCTTTCCGTCGCATTGCCCTCAAGAGCTGCGGCGATGGCCGTTGCCTCCATGGTGCCGATCCAAATGGGAAGCACAAGATCCTCGGGGATGTCTTCGCGATGCTCCGCAACACGCAGCGTGATGATGGAAGGCATGGGAAGGAGGCCGATTACCAGCGATTCGACATTTACGAGTACCATTGCGCACCTCCCTTCGGGCATAACCTCATTATAGACAACTTACCGCAGTAACCATAACCGTTCGCCCGACCCTCCACAAGAAACTTGGACGGCGCGTGGTCGTTTCGTTTCCACGCCGTCATCTCGACCGAAGCGGCCATCAGGCGCGCCCCGTTGTCATCTCGACCGGAGCGGCCGTCAGGCCGCGAAGTGGAGAGATCTCGTGGTGAGATTTCTCGACTCCGCTACGCTACGCTCGAAATGACAAGGAGGCATTCACACAAGCGTGCCAGGCACGCTGTCTCCCGCGCATGCAATAAGGAGTCGCGAAAGCTTCTCGACCGCTGCCTCAGCCGCAACATACACGTCATCGATGCTTACCGGCTCGTCAAGCACACCCGCAGCGGCATTCGAGATCATCGAAATGCCCAGCACCTCCATGCCGCACGCGCGTGCGGCAATTACCTCGAACACCGTCGACATGCCCACGGCATCGGCTCCCAGGGTACGAAACGCCCGAATCTCGGCTGGCGTCTCGAAAGACGGCCCCAAGGTCGCGATGTACACGCCACTCTTCAGCTCGATTTCACAGGATGCTGCAGCTCTTTGCGCACGCTCGCGCAAGGCGGGTGAATACGCCTGGGTCATATCATAGAAGCGGGGGAAGAGCTCGGGCTCATCCGGTGCGGCAAGGGGGTTGGCCCCCAAAAGGTTGATGTGATCCTCGATAAGCATGAGGTCGCCTACGTCAAAGCCGGTGTTAATGCCACCGGCAGCGTTCGTCACCACAAGCTCCGTGACACCCAGCGCGTGCATAAGAACGATGGGAAACGCAATCTGCTGGGGCGAGTTTCCCTCGTAGGCATGCAATCTTCCCTGCATGCATATGACCGGACGGCCGGCAATCGAGCCGATCACGAAGCGGCCCGCATGCGACGGTGCCGTTGACGACACCATGTGCGGAATCTCGGCATAATCAACGTAAACGGCATCCTCAATGGCTTCGACCAGCTCGCCCAAACCGCTCCCGAGAACGAGGCCAAGAGCCCCATCCTCGACAGGTGCGTGTGCGCGAACAAACGCGACGGCCTCGTCTACGTTAGCCTTCGTGATGATGTGCTCCATGACGTCTCCTTCTCGTCTTAAAAACAAAAGGGCCCGCTCAACAACGTGGCGGACCCGTACATGCGATGGCGCCCCCAGCGGGATTCGAACCCGCGATCTTCGGCTTGAAGGGCCGACGTCCTAACCGCTAGACGATGGGGACAGAACAGTTCGGTCATTATGCCATAAAACCGCCGATTGGCAAGCGAGATTGGTGTGCCAGACCCCTGACCTGCCCCGGCGACTTTTGTCTCATTCGCTACTTATCCCACGCGAGAAACGCCCACGAGGTCACGCGCTGGTGGTCGTACTCCCAGCATGTCTCACCATCGGGCGTATGCTGCTCGTGCAGATGCTGCCTCGAGTAGCTGACCAGGCGCTCACGCTCCTCATCCGTCAATTTCATGAGCGCGGCGTTCTTCTCGATGGCCGCATCAAAGCTCTCGAATTGGTCTGTGCGCGCACTATCTATATATGACAGGTCCGGGCGTATGCCCATGCTCCAGAGTATGTTGAAGGCAAAGACGCAATCGGGGTAACGCGGCAGCTCACGCCCCGCAGCCTCGAGCAGCACGTGGTCGACGCGCGGTGAAAGACCCGTCGTGAGCGTGACGCACACGCGTCTGCGGGCCCGGGCATCGAGCTTGGCGAGTGATGCTTGCATGTCGGCCGTTGCAATCGAACGCGACGCGAGCGCAACATCGCAAACGGGAACCCCGGCACTGTTCCAATCGTCATCCCAGGCCAGCAGCATGGGGTGTATGTGCTCGGCTATGCCCTCCGCAAATGCCGCCTCCATGAGGGCGTCGAGCATGCCCTGCGAGAAATCGCAGGCGTAGACCTCGTGCCCCGCGCGTGCGAGCGGCAGCGCAAACGTTCCCGATCCGCAACCCATATCGAGCACGGTCTCGCCGTCCCTGATGGCAGCACGCTCGAGGAAGGCCGCCGCATAGGGGCTCGTGCCGCAAGTTTTGGCGAAATCCTTCGCCCGTTCGTTCCACATCTCCGCGTTATCGGGGTTGTTCCGGCGCTGCTGTTCTTCTTTCCAAGCAGCAGCCCAGTCAATGTCGATCGTCATGCCTGCTCCTGGTTCTCCGCCTCATCGGCCACAACCTCGTCACCTGCGGTCGCGCCCTCGACGCGCTCAGCCACCTCGGCCTCCGTCTCCGCGTTCTGCGCAGCAGCGTCCTCGGGGGCTTCGTCAGCCGGGAGCTCGGGCTTCTCCTTGCGCTTCTTCTTCGCCGCGGCCTTCGCCTCGCGCTTGGCCTGTTTCTCGGCAGCCATATCGACCTCGAAGGGCATGGGTGCCGAAGGGGATCGCCAGGTTTCCGGCTTGAACTGCTCCATCCAATAACCGAGGGAGCGCATGTAGAGCGCCGAGATGAACGCGCTCACGAGCGCACCGGCAACCCACACGATGAGCGCCACCACGATCGTGACCACGCCAAGCAGCGCGAGCGGGACGAGGTCGGTGCCGAGCACCGTCGTCGTGGCCACCGAGGCGATGACGTTGATGAAGGGGATGGTCGGCAACAGCACGATGAAGAGCGCCGCGGCGAGCAGCGGAATCACCAGCAGGATGACGCAAAACGCCTGACCAAATCCTCCTGGGTCCCGTTGAAACATTCTGAAGACTCGTTTGATTTGCAAGCCGGGGAGCACGCGCTCGTAGATGATGCTGCGGAAGGCGCCCGCCGCGGCAAGGGCCGCAACGAATACCGCGAAGACCTCCACGAGAAACTGCAGGATGGTGCCGACAGCCGGAATGAAACCCAACAGGAACCCGGCAATCACGACGGGTGCGACCCAAATGAACATGACCCAAAGCGCGAGAAATCCGTACCGCGCGCAGCGACCCAAATCCCCCAGCTTTCGAGACAGAGGCGTGTGCATGCCCCAGGCAGCTTCCTTCGCCCAATCAAACAGGTACCCGAACATGATGATCTGTCCGATGATGGGCACGCAATTCATGAGGCCGAGCACGAGCGTCGCCTTCCACCAATCATCGTCGGCGGCCAGATCGCCCCATGCTCGGTCCATGTATGTGTTGATCGTCTTCATCGATACGCCTGCTGCCCGTCGCGACGGCTACTCCTTGGAGCCGCCGCCCAGCAGGGTCTGGATGCGCTGCTGGATCTCTTCCATCTCGTCGCCTTCCTTGGCGAGCACCTCGGCGCGGGCCTTGGCCGCGCGCACGGCGGCGAGGTCATAGAAGGTGTCGACATCATCCACGTAAGCGGGCGTTTCCTCGAAGACGAGAGCATCGCCCTCCTGCTTGTACAGACGCGCGATGACGTAGGCCTTCTCCATCTCGGTTGTGGCGCATTCGACGATGATCGCGTCAAGTTGGCCGTCGTCGGTCATGAGGAAGCCGTCGTAGCAGAAGGCGTAGTGCGTCGAGAAGGCGCTCGACGACTTGACGTTGGCCTCCGCAGCGTCGCGGCAGCTCGTCACGTCATCACCGGGGAAGTTCTCCTCGAACATCTGGTCCCCGTCAACGATAACCGTGAACGGGGTGAGCTCCTCGCCCTCCTCGAGCTTTGCCTGCGCGGTATCGAGGCAATAGAACGTGATGCGCTCGAGAATATCGTCCATCTCGAGGTTTTCTTGATCTGACATCGTTTCTCCTTGTGTGAGCGCCCCAGACGGGCACCTCAGTCGTTTCCATTCATCGAAAGTATACTTTTTGGTGCGATGCGAGCCAACCTCGCAAATTTCGGGCAGCCCCGGGTGTCTTGCGCTATAATCACCCCCGCACCCACACGGGGCCCCATGCGGAGGGGTGGCAGAGTGGTTGAATGCGGCGGTCTCGAAAACCGTTTACCCGGTAACCCCGGGTACGAGGGTTCGAATCCCTCCTCCTCCGCCAGATTTTCTCGCAGATAGAAGCCGCCATGAACAACCCGATGGACACCGAACCAAATGAGACCGTCGAGGCAAGATGGCGTCTTCGGGCGTTTCGGGCCTGGGCCATCGTCGGCATCTGCATCATCATCGGCATTCTGCTCTACATCGCCGGCATCATCTGGCAAGCCGTAGCCGTCATCATCGTGACGGCGCTGCTCGTCTTTCTGCTGCATGGCTTCGTCAACAGGCTCCAGAGGCACGGCATTCCCCGTTGGGGTGGCACCACCATCGCGTTCCTGCTCATCATCGCCATCATCGTGGCCTGCTTCATGGTGCTCATCCCCGCCATCGTCCAACAGCTCACCTCGTTCACCCAGCAGCTCCCCGGGTATCTCTCGCAAATCCAGGACTTCGTCACCAAGGCAAGTTCCTCGACGCAATTCTTCGACGGCGAGAGCATCAACTCGCTGCTCACGCAGGCGGCATCCTTCATCCGCCAACAGGCGGGCGCGCTGGCCAGCGGCCTGGCAAACGGCGTCATGGGCGGCATCGTGAGCGTCGGTAACGTCATTCTCATCACCTTCATCTCGTTCATCTGCTCGTTCTGGATTTTGCTTGACCTCCCCGTGCTCACGCGCGAGGTGCGCGGCCTCGTGGACGAGAAATACCAGGACGACATTGACGTCGTGACCCACGCCTTTGGCACCGCCGTTTACGGGTGGGCCAAGTCGACCCTGCTCTGCGCGCTCATCACGGGCGTCGCAAGCTGGCTCTGCTTCCTCATTCTCGGTATCCCCTACTCCGTGGTCCTGGGCTTCCTGTGCGGCATCCTGTACTTCGTGCCCTATATCGGCCCCATGGTCTCGTGCGCGATCGTGGCAATCATCGCGCTCTTCGTCTCGCCGCTTGTGTGCCTCATCTCGATCGTGGTTAACATGGTCATCAACAACGTCATCGGCAACATCATCTCGCCCAAGCTCATGAAGAGCTCGGTCAACGTCTACCCCGCGCTCATTCTCGTGGCGATTCTCGTGGGCAGCGCTTTGGGTGGCATTCCCGGCATGCTGCTCTCGATTCCCGTCATTGGTGCCCTGCAGGGTATCTTCATCGCGTATTACGAGCTCATCACCGGCAAGAAGATCGCGACGGAAGACGGCGTGCTCTTCCAGCTACCCAAGCCCAAGAAGAACCGCAAGACCCCCAAGCTCATCAAGGACATCAAGAACGACCTGCAGCGCGAAAAGAAGCAGGGTGCTGACGAAAGCGCTCCCAAGCAGGATGACGAGGAGCAGAAGTAACCCCTCGTCCACGGTCTGCTGCGCCTCCCCTATCCGCGTGCTAGGATAATCACACCAACACGCGCGAGGAGGTTCCCATGGCACTCCAGGCAGCATTCATCGTCCCGCATCCCCCGCTCATCATCCCCGCCGTTGGGCGCGGCAAGGAGACGGGCATCCAGGCAACCATCGATGCATACGACGAGGTGGCGCAACAGATAGCCGCGCTCAAACCGCAAACCATCGTCGTGACCTCGCCGCATGCGACGGCATACCGTGATTATTTCCACATCTCGCCCGGCAGCAGCGCCCAAGGCGACATGCGCCGTTTCGATGCCCGCGACACGGAGCTTTCCTGCAGGTATGACACCGAGCTCGCAAATCGCATTTCGACGCTTGCCGCCGCCGAGCACTTCCCCGCCGGCACCGAGGGCGAACGAGACCCCTCCATCGACCACGCGACCTACATCCCCCTCTACTTCATCGACAAGTTCTACCAGGATTACGAGGTGGTACGCATCGGTCTATCGGGCTATGGGCCGATGGAACATTACCATCTCGGCCAGCTCATCACGCAGGCAGCAGACCAGCTCGATCGTCGCGTGGTGCTCGTCGCAAGTGGCGATCTCTCGCACAAGCTCACGTACGACGGCCCCTATGGCTTCGCACCCGAAGGCCCCGTCTTCGACGAGCAGATCACCGAGGCGATGGCCCAAGGCGATTTCATGCGCATCCTGAGCTTCGATGAAGGCTTCTGCGACAAGGCTGCCGAGTGCGGTCTGCGCTCGTTCCAAATCATGGAGGGTGCCCTCGACGGAAAGAGCGTCGATGCGCGCCTGCTCTCCTACGAAGGGCCCTTCGGCGTGGGTTATGCCGTTGCGTCTTTCATCGTGACGGGAGATGACGATACGCGTCGTTTTGGCGCGCGTTACGAGGACGAACAGCGCATGAAGGTGCAGCAGGCGCGTGCGCACGAAGACCCGTATGTCACGCTGGCCCGCGCAAGCGTCGAGCATTTCGTGCGCGAGGGTACGCCGCTTCCCCGCCCCGAAGACTTGCCCGAGGAGATGCTCACGCAGCGTGCGGGTGTCTTCGTGTCGCTGCACGAACACGGCCGCCTGCGCGGGTGCATCGGCACCATCGGCCCCGTAACGCCGTGCATCGCCGACGAGATCATCCGCAACGGTATCTCAGCATGCAGCGAGGACCCGCGCTTCGATCCAGTACGCTCCAATGAGCTCGACCAGCTCGAGATCAGCGTCGACGTGCTTGGCGAACCGCAAGACATTGCGTCAACCGACGAGCTCGATCCGCAACGCTACGGCGTCATCGTGAGCAATGGTGGACGCCGTGGCCTGCTGCTTCCCATGCTCGACGGTGTGGATACGGTTGCCGAGCAAGTCGAAATCGCCATGCGTAAGGGCGGCATCGGCCCACACGAACCCGGTACGACGTTCCAGCGCTTCGAGGTCGTCCGCCACGAATAAGGCAGGCGTGCCTGGCACATTCCGACATTCCGACAGGATGACATCCCTTCTGTCATTTCGACCGGAGGCGCACAGCGCCGAAGTGGAGAAATCTCACCCGCTACGTCAAGCAGAACGCAAAACCGGGATTTCTCGACTCCGCTTCGCTTCGCTCGAAATGACGACCTCTTCGTTTTAAGGAGACATCATGAAGGTCACAGCACTCGCGCTCGACCCTATCGAGAAGAAACCGCTGGCCCGCTATAAACCCGGTTCGATGATTCTGTCGGTCGGCAGTGTGGGCTGTACGATGCATTGCCCTTGGTGCCAGAACCACCAGATTGCCCAGCCACAGGACCCACAACTCGTTCCCACACGAGAGATAAGCAGCGAGGATCTCGTGGCGCAGGCACGGGCACTTGTGAGTGAGGGAAACATCGGCCTAGCCTACACCTATAACGAGCCGCTCATGCGTTGGCGCGAGGTTCTTGCATGCGCCCAGGCCATACACGATGCTAGGCTCGACAACGTCGTGGTCACGAATGGTCTCATCGCACCCGATAAGCTCGCGCAGCTTCTACCCTACATCGATGCCTTCAACATCGATCTCAAGGGCTTTGACCAGTCCGTTTATGACATCACGGGAGGCAAACTCGATACGGTCAAGAACACAATCGAGCAAGCACATGAGGGCGCACATGTTGAGGTAACGACACTCATCATCCCTGGTGTCAACGATGACATGGAACTTCTGGACGAGCAGGCGGCCTGGCTTGCCAGTATCGACAAGGGCATGCCGCTGCACCTCACGCGCTTCTTTCCCCAGTATCGCTATGCCAACCGCCCTGCAACGCCCCTGGAGACGCTCTACAGGACCCAGGAGGTCGCCAGCAGGCACTTGGACGACGTGCTACTGGGAAACGTCTGAGAATGGTTCTACGGGGCGCATGGCGGAGGGACCGCTTCCGTCGCCCCTCCTGTCATTTCGAGCAAAGCGAACGTGATGAAGCCCCGTTGTCATTTCGAGCGGAGCGAACGAAGTGAGCGCAGTCGAGAAATCTCTCGCGGTGAGATTCCTCCACTCCGGGGCCTACGGCCACTCCGGTCGGAATGACAGAGGTGGGCGGCCCTAGCGGCCACTCCGGTCGGAATGACGGAAGGCGCGAAGCGGCATCCCGTTGTCATTTCGAGCGGAGCGAAGCGGAGTCGAGAAATCTCACCGACAAAGCACGGCTAACGAACAGCCGCAACACAAAAGGGGCCGCGATTGTCATTGCGACCCCTTCTCGATTCATGCTGGCGGAGGGATAGGGATTTGAACCCTAGGTACCGCTCTAAACGGCACACACGATTTCCAATCGTGCTCCTTAAGCCACTCGGACATCCCTCCGTGCTGTAGCTTGTGCGTCAGTGACGACGCGGTTTGCTAGTATAGCAAACTCATGCGTGCTCTTCGAGGGCAAGTTCGATAAGTATGCGGCATAGCGCCCCGAAGGAAATTCCCACCGTCCCCGCCGTGTCGGGCAACAGCGAGGTTGACGTCATGCCCGGCAGCGTGTTGGTCTCGATGACCCAGCACTCCCCCGTCTCGTCCACCATGATGTCCGTGCGCGAAACACCTTTGCAGCCCAAAACCTCATGAGCACGCAAGGCAGCAGCCTGACAAGCCGCCGTCGTACGGTCGTCGAGGCGCGCGGGGATGATGTGCTTGGAGCCACCCGCGGCATACTTCGCCGTGAAATCATAGGAGGTGCTGTCACCCTGGGGAACGATCTCGATGACGGGAAGCGCCTCGGGTTGTGCGTTGCCGAGCACCGCCACCGTGGTCTCGGTACCGGGAATAAAGCTCTCGACAACCACTTCGCCATCGAATTCGAGGGCGTTGTGGATGGCTTCCGTAAGCTCTATCTCTCCCTCGACGATATAGGTGCCGATAGACGAACCGCCGCGCGCGGCCTTCACCACGACCTTTTCTCCAAGCTTCTCGATGATTTTCCCAGCATCAGGAGTGTCACCAGAGCGAACGATGACCCACGGAGCCGTCTTCAGACCTATCGAATCGTACATGATCTTGGAGCGCCCCTTATCCATGGCCAAGGCGCTTGCGAGAACGCCCGAACCCGTATAAGGCACTTCCAGGAGCTCACAGACGCCCTGGATACAACCGTCTTCGCCGCCCTTCCCATGAAGCGCTAAAAAGACCACGGTCGGTTGCGCGTCAATGATTTGCTGAAGGGCATCGCTCTGCGCAGGGTCGATCTCTACGACATCGAAACCCTCCTCACGCAGGGCTGCAGCACATGCGGCCCCCGACTTGAGAGATATCTCACGTTCGTCGCTCTTCCCTCCCTTGAGGAGAACGACCTTCGTCACTGCGGGATCACACGGCTTGGTGGTAATCATGCTGAGCCTCTCATGGTGCATCGAAGCGATATGGTGAGCAAAATGGTATCGTAATGGCTGTCACTGCGTCTAGACGAGGTTTTCATGGAAGCAAAACGCGACATCAAATCACTCAGCCACCACGAACTCGAAGAGCTCATGGAAGAGCTCGGTCAGCCCCGCTATCGCGTCAAGCAGCTCGAAGAGTGGTTATACGTGCGAAGATGCTCATTTATCTCTGACATGGATAATATACCCAAGAACCTTCGCGCACAGCTTGATGAACGCTTCTTCATCGGCTCTCTCAAGCTCGTTACGCGTCAGATCTCCCAAGACGGTACGAGAAAGTACCTCTTCGAGATTCCCAACAGCGCACGGGTGGAAACCGTGGGGATTCCCTCTTCCGATGGCGAGCGCCTCACGGTCTGCTTCTCCTCGCAAGCTGGCTGTCCCATGGGGTGTAGTTTTTGCGCGACAGGACGCTCTGGCTTTACTTGCAATCTCACGAGCGGTGAGATGTACGACCAGGTCATGTATGTTGCCAAGGACTTTGACATGCGCGTGACCAACGTAGTCTGCATGGGCCAAGGCGAGCCCTTCCTTAACTACGATGCCGTTCTTGAGGCCCTGCGCCGCATGAACGCAAAAGTTGGTTTGGGTATCGGAGCGCGTCATATCACCGTATCAACCTGCGGTCTGCTTGATGGCGTGCGGCGCTTCTCCCAAGAGCCCGAGCAGTTCACCCTTGCCATTTCCCTGCATGCAGCCATTCAGGAAACACGCAATGCCCTTATGCCCGGTGTCGCAAACGTCTCTCTTGAGGAACTCCGCCAGGCAATCAAGGATTATGGCGAAACCACCAAACGTCGTCCTTCACTCGAGTACGCTCCTATCGACGGTGTAAACGATAGCGATGAACATATTGCTGCTCTCATCGACTTCTGCAAGGGCATGCTATGTCACGTTAACGTTATTCCGCTAAACCCAATAACCCCAGGTCAAGAGCTTGATGGCATGCTTATGCCGTCAAAACGAACCGGGCATATTGCACATGAATTAAGCGCTCATGGCATCGAGAATTCCGTAAGAAAGTCCCGTGGAAAAGACATTGACGGAGCCTGTGGTCAGCTCCGTCAACGTGTTGAAGAATGATATGTCTTCGGTGTTTATCGAATCAGATTGAAGATCCTCTGCAAATCATCTTCGTCTTTAAACTCAATCTCAATCTTGTTCTTACCCCGCGAGGACTTAATGCGCACCTGCGTATCAAGCTCATGACGCAGCTCTTTCGCAACAAGCTTATATGTACGTGGTAGCGGAGCACGTTTTGCGCGCTCGCTCGTACCAGAAGCAACAAGACGAGCGATATTCTCAGCATCTCGCACGGTCAAATGCTCGGCAATGATCTTATCTGCGAGGTTCGTGCGCTTCTCCTCCTCAGGAATGGAGAGAATAGCGCGTGCATGACCGGCGGTAAGAGCACCATCGTATACGTAATCCTGGATTTGCTGCGGTAAATCGAGCAGTCGAAGTGAGTTTGCGACGGCAGAGCGCGATTTTGATACCGCAGCGGCAAGTTCTGCTTGCGTCAGGCCACCTCGTGCCATTAAATCCTTATATCCACGCGCTTCTTCTATTGCGTTCAAGTCGGAGCGCTGAAGATTCTCGACAAGGGCAATTCTAAGTGCCTGCTCATCGTCCATCTCGATAATACGCACGGGAACAGACTCAAGACCGGCTATTTTACTTGCCTGCCAACGTCTTTCACCTGCAACAATCTGATACATACCATCTTTAGGACGTACGATAATTGCTTGCAAAAGGCCCTCTTTGCGAATAGAATCCGCAAGATTTGCAAGCTCCTCTTCGTCAAAAACCTTACGAGGCTGATCGGGATTCGGTTGAATCTGTGTTATTAGAAGCTCTTCCTGCGTACTTTCGTTTCCACTTCCAGATTCTATTGATGCATCTGCAATGAGTGCGCTTAGACCTTTGCCAAGTCCACCTTTTTTCGTAGCCATGAGCGTCCTCCGTATCAGCTGAGTTTCTTGTAACGCTTAACAACTTCTTTTGCCAAATCTCTGTATGCTTCGGCACCTTTACCACTCGAATCATATTCGGTAATGGGCTCACCGTAGCTCGGTGCCTCTGAAATGCGAACTGTGCGAGGAATACGTGTCTTAAAGACTTTATCCCCAAACACATTTTCGACCTCGTTTGCAACGTCCTTTGAAAGGGTTGTTCTCTTGTCATACATCGTAATAACAACACCAAAGACATCAAGCTTCGGATTAATGCGTTTTTTGACCATATTCATTGAATCAATGATTTTTGACAAACCTTCGAGTGCATAGAACTCGCACTGAATAGGAATAATAAGTTGGTTTGCAGCTGCAAGCGCATTTATCGTTAACAACCCCAAAGATGGAGGACAATCAACAAGAATGAAATCAAAGTCATCCTTAATCTCTTTAAGCGCATCATTTAAACGAAACTCACGTGCAATCTCATCGACGAGCTTCGTCTCTGCACCAGCCAGATCAATCGTTGCAGGAAGCAGCCACATGTTTTTGGTGTCAATTTCACTAACTGCATCTTCGGTTGAAACATTATCATCCACAAGACAGTTATATGTGCTCAACTCGCATTGAGTCTTATCATAGCCAACACCCGTTGTGGCATTACCCTGTGCATCAAGATCAACAAGGAGTACCTTGTAGTTCTTCTCTCCCAGTGCTGCACCAAGATTTACCGCGGTTGTCGATTTACCAACGCCGCCCTTTTGATTAATGACAGCTAGAATCAACGGTTCCTTTGATTCATCTTTTCTTTTTGCTTCTTTGAAATTCACGTCGTCCCTCTCTGTAGATCTTCAATCAATGTTTGAAGGAAACTGACCTTGCACCTAATATACACTACTTCCTCCCTATGTTTCACGTGAAACAGATTGAATCACATCACGTTCATGTTTCACGTGAAACATGAGAGGAGTTTAGTTCAGCCAAGAGGCTTTTTTTGAGCTATGCCATTCCTTCGTGGCAACTTGATATAAGCTGCTCCTGTTTTCTTATATACATATATGTTTCTCTCATATATCTCACTAATATATATGTTTCTCTTCGAAACAAGTTCAAGTCCAAGCTTATCTGCAACTTCTTTGAGTTGCTCAGGGGTTTGTTCCTCTTCCTTTCCACGAAGAGCTATAAGCTCTCCTCCTGGAACCAGAAGAGGTGTTGCAAGCTCCATTACAACAGGCAGGGAAGATACAGCGCGTGCAATCACTGTCGTAAAATGCTCCCCTACCTCACGAGCTAAGTCTTCACTCCTTAATCCCCGTGCTTTGATTTGACCACTTAAGTCAAGCTCCTCGATCATCTCCTGCACGGCCCTTGCTTTTTTCTGTACTGAATCGATAAGAACACCTGTTCGCCCTGATGCAATTGCCAGAGGGACACCGGGAAATCCTCCTCCTGTACCGATATCGAGGAAATCTCCCTCTTGTCGAGAAAATTCATCGAGACAAGAAAGGGAATCTTCTATATGGAGAAGCATTCCCTTTTCTTCAGTATCAATCCTCGTCAGATTGAGTTCTTTATTCTTTTCTATGACTAATGTGAGATACGACTGTATCTGTTGTTGTTTTCCTATATCAAGCGTATCAAAAATCATGCGGGGGCTACAACAACATGCCTGTTCGGCTCTTCCCCGACAGAGTAGGTCTCAACGCGCTCATCATCACGAAGAGCCATGTGCACAAGACGACGCTCATAAGGATTCATGGGACGCAGACTTACTTCCCTGTCCTGGCGATCAGCACGTGAGGCAGCGGAATACGCGAGGGATTCAATCTTCTGGCGCTGTCGATGCTTGTAGCTCTCTATGTCAATGGTAATGGGATATCTATATCCAAGCTTGCGGTTGGTTATATTGGAAACAAGCGTTTGGATGGCATCGAGCGTATGACCTCTCCTGCCAATGAGAATGGCAAGATCGCCGCCAACGACATCAAGGATGATTTCCTGCTCATCACCCTCATATTCGTTAATCTCGGCTCCCTCGGCATCAAAGTGAGCGAGAATCGTACGCAAAACCTCTATTGCGGTATCTGCAACCTCATCAAGGTCCTCTTCGCTACGAACCTCGTCTTCTTCAGTGATTTGCTCATCGACATTGTCTTCAACGTCAATGTCGATACCCTCTTCAGCCTCGAGTTCTTCTTCGATCTCAAATTCCTCGCTCATGGTGCATCCTCTACTTTAGTGTTTCTTAGTAGGGCGCTTTTTCTTTTCACGACGCTCTACATTAACTTTAATAGGCTTTGCAGGAGCTGCTTCTTCCTTTTCTGCAGCTTCTTTCTTGAGAACACGCTGTGTAATAAGCTGCTGTGCGAGTGCAAATCCAGAGGAAAGTGCCCAATACAGCATAACGCCAGCAGGCGAAATAAAAGCCATCCAGGTAAACATGATACCCATGATACCCATCATCATGGTCATTTGACTTCTGTTCTGAGGGTTTTGCTTCATCTGCAAAATCATGGGCGTAACAGACAAGCCAATGAACAAAACCATCATGATGATGTACGGAATGGAGTAGACAATGTCTTGATTAAAAGCATCAGGTACCGTTTGGGTTAGATTCGGCAGGATGTTGTAAAAACTAACGGAAAGTTCTCCGCCGGCATACTGCCCAATCTTATCGCGCAGAACTTGGAACAGAATAATGAAGATAGGCATCTGAATGAGCATCGGCAAGCAACCGGCAAGAGGATTAAAGCCCGTCTCCTGGTAGAGCTTTTGCATTTCCTGCTGAATCTTGACCTGATCGCCAGCATACAGCTTTTGAATCTCCTGCATTCTTGGCTGTACCTGTTGCATTTGAAAACTGGACTTGAGTTGCTTCCTCTGGATAGGAAAGAGAAGCAGACGAATGATGAGAGTTACGATGATAATCGCAAGACCCCAGTCACCCACAAGCTTAGCGAGCTCGTAGAGCGCGGCTGCACAGCCGTTAAGAATTCCATCCCACATAAATACTAACCTCTCGACGGATAGTAATCACAAATCACGGTACCGGATCATATCCACCTGGATGCCAAGGGTGACAGCGGCAAATTCTTTTAATCGCCATCCATGATCCCCTGATAAAACCATAGCGTTGAAGTGCAATCATAGCGTATTCGGAGCAGGTAGGCACGTACCGGCAGGAAGGAGGAAACATCGGAGAGATATATTTCCGGTAAAAACTCACCAAGGCGAGTGCCACACGTCGCGGAATCATACGTAAACAATGTATGACTTTACCTGCGCTCATCCATGACTCCTAGTTTGAGAAGACCCTTTCTTGCCTGCTCAACTATCTCTTCGTGCCTCTTGTATGCGACAGGCTTTCTCGCAAGGAACGCGACATCAAACCCTTTCCACGGAGCACCCAGACTACGTGCTACCTCACGCATAACGCGCTTGCAACGGCTTCTGAAGGGAGCGGGACCTAGCTTTTTGCCAGCAATAAAAGCACATCTGCCAATAGTCCCTACTTCGTTCTCACAAACAAGAATTGTCATAGAAGACGAAGTAGAGCGCCTCCCCTGTGAGAAGAGACGCTCCACATCCTCTTTACTCTTGATCGTGCCCTTCATGGGGTGTCAGTCCTCAAAATGAAGCTGACGAAGCCGGTACTAGACCGTCAGGCACTTACGACCCTTTGCACGGCGTGCCTTGAGAACGTTACGACCACCACGTGTGGCCATACGAGAGCGAAAACCATGACATTTTGCGCGTTTACGTTTATTGGGCTGATAGGTACGCTTCATTACAATTCCTCCTAAGGGAAACTCCCTTATACTTCTCGATAAGCTTCAAAATTGTAATATGGCTAAGAATGGCGAGTCAAGAAATTTTTACGATTCAATTCAATCACTATAAATCACCGTGAACAGGCGCTTTGACTTATTCCCAAGTTATTCACATTCTCTGTACGTGTCTTTGTTGAAACTGTGGATAACTAGCTAATTTCTACACACTTATATGGTGTTTTCCCCACCCCTTGGGCCTTTTTCCTCTCTTTTCTCTTTTTTACCTATCTTTTTCCAGAGATACACATCTTCTTTCCTCAACGAGATAAAGGTTTTCCACATCGAAGAACATCTGTACGTGTAAAACTAATCTTTTCTTTTTCTCTGTACTGCGTTTTTCAACTTGACATCAGTTTTCTATTCGTTTTTCACCGTTCCTTTTTCCAGTTTTCCCTGATTTATCAACATAGGTGGAAAATAATGTGTATAACTATGAAAACACCTGATAAACTATGTGAAAAGTTTTTCATTTCATGTGGTAAAGATTTGGTTTCGTGCGGTTATTTGCTACCCTAACCTCTTGTCAATGGTGGTTTTGTTTGTGGATAACTGCCGGTTTCCATAAATGATGAAAAGGAACAGCTAGACGTGGGAAACCTCGAAACTGACATCCCTGCGCTCACTCCTACGCGCATCGCGATATACGATGATCTTCTCGCGGCACCCCGCGTCATTGATATAGAGCCAACGGACATCTCCCAATACATAGAGGAGATTGCATCCAAAACATATGAGCTGGCTCAACAGAAGGGCAGCTCCATCCCCTATACCGTCATCAAGGAAGTCTGCGAGAACTTCATCCACGCTCAGTTCCGCGACCCATGTATCTCGATTCTCGATAACGGAAACACAATCAAGTTCACCGATCAGGGTCCGGGTATTGCCGATAAACAGCGTGCTCAGCTTCCCGGTTTTACCTCGGCAACGACCGAGATGCGCAAATACATACGTGGAGTCGGTTCAGGTTTGCCAACGGTAAAGGACTACCTGCGTTTCTCGAACGGTCGTCTCATCATAGAAGACAACATCAAAGAGGGCACGGTCGTCACGATTCAAATCGACAAGAGCGCTCCGCAGGCAACTCCCGTTGTGTATCGCGAGATGCCAAGCCAGGAGAAAAACGCAGAGCATAACCTTTCAGAACGAGAATACAATATTCTCATCCTGGCCCAGGAAATGGGCCTCATCGGACCAACGGAAGTCGAGCAGAACCTCGATATAAGCCTCTCGACAGGGCACCGCGCTCTCAACAAGCTCGAGAAGATGGGGCTCCTTCAGAAGACCGAGGGTGGAAAGAAGAGAATGCTGACCGATCAAGGCCTGGCATTCCTGAGCAGATAGGGTTTTTGAGATGGACAAAGACGAAATCTGGAGCAAGACACTCGCCCTCCTTCTCGAAAATACAGACGAGGAGGATCCAAAGACCGTCTTTCTGAACCTCCTCACTCCCGTCGGAGTCTTTGGGGACCAATTCGTTTTGCTTGCAGAGAGCACGCCCGTAGAATCATGGGTAAGGAAAAACTACCTTGGAGAGATGCAAGAAAAGCTTCTTCAGGTCACCGGCACCCCAATAAGCATCGGGTTGGGTGTTAACACGCAAAAGGAAACACCCCAGCAACAGGCTACAAATACGCAGGTCACGGCAACACAGGAACCAATGCAGCAAACAGAGCCTGACTGGATGAACCATTTCGTTGATCCGTCGAGCATTTCGAACCAAGCTTCATCCTCGACCATGCCCGCAGCCGAGGAGGCAGGACGCGTAGGGGGAGAATACGCTTCGTCTCCCACAAGCGGAGAAGAGGCACTCTTCTCAAAGTGCACCTTCGACACCTTCGTCGTGGGCAAATCAAACGAGTTTGCCCGTGGTGCTGCCCTCGCCGTCGCAGAGCAACCGGGAATCGCATACAACCCGCTCTTCATCTACGGGAACTCGGGCTTGGGAAAGACCCATTTGCTCGTCGCAATCGCAAACTACGCGATGCAAAACTTCCCGCGTATGGCCACGCGATACGTATCGGCTAACAAGTTCCTCAACGACTATGTCGAGGCAACGCAGCGTAATCAATGGGGGACCTTCAACAGCAAATATCACCAGGTAGACATCTTGCTTGTCGATGACGTCCAATACCTCGAGGGTAAGGACGAAACCATTAACCAGCTGTTCAACATCTTCAACGAGATGACCAATCGCAACAAGCAAATCGTGCTCTCTGCAGATCGCGCCCCAAAAGACATCGACATGGACGATCGCATGCGTTCGCGCTTCATCTCGGGTCTGCTCGCAGACATCAAACCACCAGACTACGAGACGCGCCTGGCCATCTTGAAAAACTACCTATCACGCGTGAACCAACACACGAGCTTCTACGGAAATATCCCCGATGACGTGCTCGGATATCTTGCAGAGGTTGCGACTTCAAACATCAGAGAGATAGAAGGCGCCATCACGCGTCTCGTGAGCAACATGACTTTGCTGAAGAAGAACAGCATCAGTATCGAGGAAGCTCAGGAACTGCTCCAGGATTTCTTCCCGACCATACAGGACAAGAAAATCGACATCGCACTCATCCAAAGCGAGGTGGAGCGCTTCTTTAAGGTTTCGCACGAGGACATGATTTCGTCGAAGCGCTACAAGGGCATCACGACCCCACGCCATATCGCAATTTACCTCTCCCGTTACATGACGGAAGAGTCCCTCGAGTCAATCGGAAAGAAGTTCGGGGGACGTGACCACACGACGGTCATGCACAGCGTAAACAAGATAGAGCGGGACCAGAAAGACAATCGGATACTGTTTGACCAGCTCGAACAGCTGACTTTGATCATCCAGGAGCGTTGCTAACGTGGATAACCCCGTAGAAAACCAGTGAATAGAAGGTTGAGGAACTCTTGATAAGTTTTACCCGCTAAAATATCTGTTGATAACGCAATCGGTTTT
The DNA here is from genome assembly GCA_003149935.1 of Coriobacteriia bacterium. Taxonomy (NCBI): domain Bacteria; kingdom Bacillati; phylum Actinomycetota; class Coriobacteriia; species Coriobacteriia bacterium. Next base: position 197,150 of record QAMH01000008.1, read on the forward strand.
CGACAAGAAACGTCAATCGGAAAAGAGGGGTTGAACTGGTAGAAAAGAAGTTTTCCACTAATTCACCTGTCTTATTATGATTATTAGATATATATAAATAAGAACTAATAATAATAGGGGAGAGAGAAACGTGAAATTCAGAATCTCAAAGGACGACCTTCTGAACGCCATCAACACCGTATCAAAGGGCATGTCGTCGCGGTCAACGCTTCCCATCCTCTCGGGCATCCTGCTCGAGACAACCGATCAGGGCAAACTCGTCTTCCAGACGACCGATCTCGAAATCTCGATCAAGCACGCCACCAGTGCAAACATCGAGGAGCCCGGCCGTTGCGTCATCCCCGGCAAGCTGCTTGCAGATATCGTCAAGAGCCTCCCCGACGCATCTATCGAAGTCAGCACCCAAGACGAGCAGGCACATATCACCTGCCTTGACTCGTCCTTCACGCTCTCCGCGCTCAATCCTGCGGACTTCCCCTATTTCCCGCAGGTCAATCCCTCGACAACCATCGTGCTTCCTCCCGCGGAGCTTGCTGATGCCGTTCGCTGTGTTGGCAAGGCAGTCTCGCGTGATGAGTCTCGCATTATCCTCACCGGTATCTTCTTCGCCGTCAAAGATGGTATCGTGACGCTCGCCGCAACGGACTCGTATCGCCTTGCCGTTGCAGAGATTCCCGTTCCCAACTCCGATGTCAACGACTTCTCCGCCATCATCCCCGGTAAGACCTTCGATGAAGTCTGCCGTCTGGCCCTCTCGAGCGATTCCGTCTCGGTTGGATTCTCCGAAAACCAGGTTCTCATCACCTTCGGCGAGACGATCTTCGTGAGCCGAAAGATCGAGGGCACCTATCCCAATTACAAGCAGCTCATTCCCGCCGATCACGAGGTATCGATTCAGGCGGATTCACAAGCGCTCATCACCGCCATCAAGCGTGTCGCAATCCTCGCGCAATCCCACACCCCCATCAGGTTCCAATTCTCTGCCGAGGGTCAAAACGTCACCATTTCCGCCAACACCGCAGATGTCGGTGGAGCATCCGAGGTCGTCGGTGCCGAGGTAGACGGCCCAAGCATGGAGATCGCCTTCAACCACCAGTACATCCTCGACGGACTCAACATGATCAAGGGTGACGTGCTTATCGAGCTGCAATCCTCCCTCAAGCCCGGCATCCTCAAGAGTGTCGACAAGGAAGACTTCCTGTACCTCGCCATGCCCGTTCGCCTGAACTAACGTCAGGTCTTCACTCACACGATGGCGCTCAAGATTACAAGCATCACCCTCGACAACATACGAGGGTATAAGCACCTGTCCCTTGATGATCTGGGCAACCTCGTCATCATCGTGGGGCCTAATGCGGTTGGAAAAACAAATGTCATCGAGGCGATACAGCTTCTCACTTCTGCATCATCCTTTCGCAAGCCCTCGTGGACGGAGCTCGTTTCCTGGGATAATCAACAAGGATACGCCCTCATTCACCTAGAGGAAGACAAGCGCCACCTCGAGCATCGCCTTGTCGTATCCGAAAACGACCATCTCTATGAAGTCAACGGAAAGAAGAAGACACCCGCGGCAATTCGCGGGTCCCTTCCCTGCGTGTTGTTCATTCCCGATGACCTTCAGCTCATCAAGGCATCCTCTACTCGCCGCCGTGATGCCATCGACGCCCTTGCCGTGCAGCTTTCCAAAAACTACTCCTCGCTCAAGAGCGACTATCAGCAAGCACTCAAACAGCGAAACCTCCTCTTGAAAGAGGGTATACACGAAGGGTCGCTCTTCGATTCCTGGGACGAGTCCTTCTCTGTTCACGGCGCACGTCTCTGCCTTGCCCGCTGGCGGCTTTTCGATCGCCTCTTTGATCGCATGACCACAATCTATGGCGATGTTGTTCCCCAAGAGCGCCTTGCAGCTCGTTACATCCCTTCATGGAAACGCTTCGATAGCGAACAACGCCAGATTGGCGACATCGACCAGTACGAACCCGGGGACGACTCATCATCTCTCACCATCGAGGAGCTCCAGAGAGAGCTCCTCGAACAATCTCATTTTCTGGCAGATGCAGAGCTTCGTCGCGGGATATCGCTTGTGGGCCCTCACAAGGACGAGATGGCCTTCTTCATCAACGAGAGAAATGCCCGTCTTTTTGCTTCTCAAGGGCAACAGCGCACCATCGTTCTCGTGATGAAACTCGCTTGTGTTGAGCTTGTCAACGAGCTTATGGGAACTGAACCCGTCCTTCTTCTTGACGATGTCATGTCCGAACTCGACGAGAAACATCGCAACGCTCTCACGGCTTTCATTGAGAAAAACGTCCAAACCTTCATTACCACGACAAATCTCGACTATTTTTCCCCTGACATTCTCAGTCATGCCACCATCGTGCGCGTGCCTATTGAGGGCACGCGCCACGATTACAAGTAAGAGAGCGGCCGGGGATGCGGGTGACAGTGGGGACGGGGGTTCTGTCACGCCCATGGGCGTGACAGAACCCCCGTCCCCACTGTCACTTCCGAGAAATCTTCACCGATGCAGCGCCCCCTGATGCGTTATAGTGAACCAAGCACCTAAACGAACATAAACATGGCATGGGGGTGTGTGATGACGGGGTATGACATCGGTTCGGAGATAGAGGGAGTCGTTCGTTCCCTCCAGCGTAACAACCCCGACCTTTCCGCGACTGCGCGCGTAAAACGCGCCTGGAACCTATCCGTCGACAAGCGCATTGCCGAGCATGTCACGGCTGTTTTCGTCGTACCCAACACCGCTGCGAGCGAGATCATCGTATACGTCGACAGTTCCATTTGGGCGACGGAGCTCAACATGCAGTCAGAACTCCTGCGCCTCAATCTCAACATAGAACTCAACAAGGATGCCGATGAGCCTTCCAATGTCATGAGAAAGGCCGAGCAAGTCGAGAAGCTCACCTTCAAGGTATCGAAGGAGCAGTATGCCGCCCGCGATCGCCGTCTCACGACACTCCAACTCCTCGAAGCCGAGGATGAGGATTACCGCAAGGCCCAGCCTGTTGCGCTCGACGAAGAAGAACTCTCGGGCCTTGAGGAAGCACTCTCCCATATCGAGAATGACCAGCTCCGCGATACCGCCTATGCTGCCGCCAAGGCAAATCTCGAATGGCAAAAGGGCGTCGACAGCTTCAGGAACCAACGCCCGGCATAAAAGGCAGTGACAGGGGGACGGGGGTTCTGTCACGCTGAAGTTCAGCGTGACAGAACCCCCGTCCCCCTGTCACTGCCCTCGTCCGGTCATCATGATTCCCTATATCTTCCACTTCCCACGATAAAGCAATTTAAGCCCTAATAAGCCTTTGTAACCTCTTATGTGGTAGTACCCCCATACATGGAGCCGAAAAGCCCTCAAAACACAAAATATTGTGTTTTAGAGTGAAATCGCCTGATAAATGCACTAGAATGTGCCGAGCATTCATGACAATGGTGGAAGCGTACCGTATGGTGCGCTTCCTGTAGTGTTAGGAGAATGATGGCTGAGCAAGAAACCAGCTACGGCGCACAAGACATCCAGATTCTCGAAGGTCTGGAGCATGTCCGCAAGCGTCCCGGCATGTACATCGGCTCGACGGGTCCCAAGGGTCTGCATCACCTCGTCTACGAGGTTGTCGATAACTCCGTCGATGAGGCACTTGCCGGTTTTTGCAATCAGATTGACGTAACTCTCAACGAGGACGGATCCTGCACCGTCGTCGATGATGGCCGCGGCATTCCCGTCGAGGAGCATCCCAAGCGCAAGAACATGTCGACGCTCGAGGTCGTCCTCACCATCCTCAACGCCGGCGGCAAGTTCGGCGGCAGCGGCTATAAGGTTTCCGGTGGTCTGCACGGCGTCGGTGTCTCCGTCGTCAACGCTCTGTCCTCCAAGGTCGTCGCGCAGGTCAAGCGTGACGGGGCCATCTGGGAGATGGAGTTTTCGCGCGGCAAGACCGTTCAGAAGATCATCGAGGTCGGCAAGACCGATAAAACCGGCACGACCATCACCTTCTGGCCCGATCCGAAGATTTTCCAGACCGTCGAGTTCGATTACGAGACGCTGCGCATCCACTTCCGCCAGACGGCCTTCCTCAACAAGGGCCTCAAGATCGTCTTCTGCGATGCCCGCGGCGAAGAGCCCAAAACCGAGGTCTTCCAGTACAAGGGCGGCATTATCGACTTCGTCAAGTACATGAACGAAGGAAAGACCGCCCTCAACGACAAGCCCGTGTATTTCGAGGCGGAAAGCGAGGCCGGTGAGGTCGAGATCTCCATGCAATGGACCGAGACCTACTCCGAGAACGTTCGCTCGTTTGCCAACAACATCGACACCACCGATGGTGGTACGCATCTCGAAGGCTTCCGCACGGCACTAACCAAGACCATCAACGAATATGCGCGCAAGAAGAACCTTCTCAAGGAGAAGGACGAGAATCTTTCCGGCGAGGATTGCCGCGAAGGCCTTTCCGCCGTCATCTCCGTGCGCCTGCACGAGCCGCAGTTCGAAGGCCAGACCAAGGCCAAGCTCGGTAATCCCGAGGTGCGCGGTCTTGTCATCGGCGCCGTCAACAAGGGTCTCGCCGAATATCTCGACGAAAACCCCAAACCGGCGAAGATGATCGTGCAAAAGGCCATCCAGGCTGGCAAGGCCCGCGCCGCCGCCCGCAAGGCTCGCGACCTCACGCGTCGCAAGGGTGCTCTCGAAGGTGCCGGACTCCCCGGCAAGCTCGCAGACTGCTCCGTGCGCGACCCAGCGCTCACCGAGCTCTACATCGTCGAGGGTGACTCCGCAGGTGGCTCGGCCAAGCAAGCGCGCGAGCGCAGCTACCAGGCCATTTTGCCCCTGCGCGGCAAGATTCTCAACGTCGAGCGCGTGCAGGAGCATCGTGCGTTGTCCTCGGACACCATCAACTCGCTCATCACGGCCATCGGTACGGGATACGGCGAGGGCTTCGATGCCGACAAGGCGCGCTACCATCGCATCATCATCATGACCGATGCCGACGTCGATGGTGCACATATCGCCATCCTGCTGCTCACCTTCTTCTTCCGCTTCATGCCCGAGCTCATCAAGCGTGGTTACATCTACATCGCATGCCCGCCGCTCTATGGTCTCAAGAAGAAGAACTCGCGCACCGGCAAGGTTATCCAGTATCTCTACAACGACGAGGCACTCAAGGAGTGCATGAACAACCTCGATAATCCCGAGAAATACGATGTCCAGCGTTATAAGGGTCTCGGCGAGATGGACCCCGAGCAGCTCTGGGAGACCACCATGGATCCCGAGCGCCGTACGCTGCGACAGGTTGAAATTTCCGATATGACCGAGGTTGACCGCGTTGTCAACGAACTTATGGGAAACGACGTCGAATGCCGCCGCACCTTCATCACGGAGCATGCGGCCGATATCGACGAGCGCTTCCTCGACATCTAAGGAGGGATGAAATCACATGGTAGACGATCTGTTTGGCACCAACGGCGCCGACGATAACCAGGAATCCCTCATGGGAGACGAGGAGTTCGCCGAGGTCGTGGAGGCAACCGTCGAGGATGTCGCCGAAAACGGCGAGGAAAGCCTCGAAGCAAAGATTAATCACGGCATCGGAACGCTCGATATAAACGTCGGCAAGGTCTCCGAGACCGACTTCGCGCGCGAGATGCGCACGTCGTTCCTCGAGTACTCGATGTCGGTCATCGTTGCACGCGCGCTTCCCGACGTGCGCGACGGTCTCAAACCCGTCCATCGCCGCATCCTCTATGCAATGAGCGAGAGCGGTATCACGCCCAACAAGCCTCACGTCAAGTGCGCCCGCCCCGTCGGTGACTGCATGGGTAAATATCACCCGCACGGCGATGTGGCTATCTACGATACGCTCGTGCGTCTGGCCCAGGACTTCTCGATGCGTGTGCCGCTCATCGACGGGCATGGCAACTTCGGTTCCATCGATGGCGACTCTGCCGCAGCCATGCGTTATACCGAGGCGCGCCTGAACAAGCCCGCCATGGAGCTGCTCGCCGACCTCGAGAAGGAGACCGTTGACTGGCAGCCCAACTACGACGAGTCGATGCAAGAGCCCAAGGTGCTCCCTGCACGTTTCCCGAACCTGCTCGTCAACGGTTCTGCCGGCATCGCCGTCGGCATGGCGACGAACATTCCGCCGCATAACCTCGGCGAGGCCATCGACGCGACCATCGCCGTCATGGAAAACCCCGACATCTCGCTCGACGAGCTGCTGCAGATCATGCCCGGCCCAGACTTCCCGACCGGTGCAACCATCATGGGTCGAGCTGGTATCCGCGAGGCGTACGAGACCGGCCATGGCTCGATTACCATCCGCGCCAAGGCCCACGTCGAGAAGAGCACCTCGGGTCGCAACCGCATCGTCGTGACCGAGATTCCGTACCAGGTCAACAAGGCCAAGCTCATCGAGAAGATCGCCGACTTGGTCAAGCAGAAGACGGTCACGGAGATTTCCGGACTCAACGACGAGTCGGACCGCAAGGGCATGCGCATCGTCATCGACCTCAAGCGCGGCGAAGAGCCGCAGGTTGTGCTCAACAAGCTCTACAAGCACACGCAGCTGCAAACGGGCTTTGGTATCAACAACCTCGCGCTGGTCAACGGCGTGCCGCATATCCTGAGCCTCAAGGACATGCTCTACAACTACATCGACCACCAGGTCGATGTTATCCAGCGCCGCACACGCTACGAGCTGCGCAAGGCCGAGGAGCGCGCCCACATCCTCGAGGGTCTCGTCATCGCCCTCGACAACATCGACGAGGTCATCTCCATCATTCGCTCCTCGCGCGATGACGCCGAGGCCCGCGCCAAGTTGATTGAGCGCTTTGGCCTCTCCGAGGTGCAATCCAACCACATCCTCGAGATGCGCCTGCGCCGCCTGACCGGCCTCGAGCGCGAGAAGATCGAGACCGAGCTCGCCGAGCTGCGCGAGAAGATCGCCTACTACAAGCGCGTCCTGGGTGACGAGAACCTCGTCAAGGAAATCATCCGCGACGAGATGCTCGAGATCAAGCGCCGCTATGGCGACAAGCGCCGTACCGAGATCGCCGACGAGGCGCGTGACCTCGATATCGAGGATCTCATCGCCGACGAGGACATGGTCGTCACCATCACCCGCAGCGGCTACATCAAACGCCTGCCGGTGGCCACGTACCGCCAGCAGAAGCGCGGCGGCAAGGGCATGAGTGGCGTGAAGCTCAAGGAGAATGACTTCGTCGAGCAGCTCTTCATCGCCTCGACGCATGATTACATGCTCTTCTTCACGAGCAAGGGCAAGGTATATCGCCAGAAGGTGCACCAGATTCCGCTTGGCAGCCGCCAGGCCAAGGGCACGCCTGTCGTCAATCTGCTTCCCATCGAGGACGACGAGAAGGTCGCGACCGTCATCAACACGCGTGACTTCCCCGCCGACGAGTATCTGCTCTTCGCGACCGCACACGGCATGGTCAAGAAGACGGCCTTCGACGCGTACAAGAACGTGCGCTCCAACGGCCTCATCGCCATCAACCTGCGCGATGCCGACGAGCTCATCGCCGTGCGCCGCGTGGCTCCCGGCATGAAGGTCATGATGGTGAGCAGCGCCGGCAAGGCCATACGCTTCGACGAGTCCGAGGCGCGCCCGATGGGTCGCGACACGACGGGCGTTCACGGCATCCGCATCGACGTCAAGGGTGGCGACCGCGTGCTTGGCATGGAGATCGCGCCTGATGATAGCGACCTCTTCGTCATCACCGAGCGCGGTTACGGCAAGCGCACCAAGGTCACCGAATACACCGAGCACCATCGCGGTGGTGGCGGTATGTCGACGATCAAGATGACCGACAAGAAGGGCAAAATTGCCGCGATGAAGATCATCAACGAGAAGCACGAGATGATGATCGTATCCGAGGAGGGCGTCGTGATCCGCGTGAAGGCGGGCGACATCTCCGAGCTTTCGCGTGCCACTCAGGGCGTCAAGGTCATGAACGTTGATGATTCCGACCGCGTCGTGGCAGTTGCACGCGTGGCCGGCGGCAAGAAAAAGAAGAAGGAAATCATCGAGGGCCAGACCGAGCTTCTCACCGAGGAAATCTCCGGCCAGATGAAGACCGAAGTTCCCGCCGACGTGGAAGACGACAACGACGAAGACGAGATCGATACCACCGACTAGTAGCCGCAAGTGACTAGGATATGAGACAGCGTGCCAGGCACGCTGTCTCATATGAGCCGCTCGTGTCGTTTGTGGGGCACTTCCGCGGAAACGAGGAGAACTTTCTCGAATATTCGCTTCCCAAGGAACTAAGATTGTGGCAGTATACATGCTCGCGTATTTGCGCGGGCCTTTAGCTCAGTTGGCTAGAGCGCACGACTGATAATCGTGAGGTCACAAGTTCGAATCTTGTAAGGCCCACCATTCTAGGTAATAAACGCCCCGGCGTGGGCCGAGTCGCCGCCGGGGCGTTTATTGATACTAGGACGCAATGCACACGAGTCACGAGTCAAAGGGCCACACCTAATGTCTCGTTCTCGCCTTCGGGGGTATAGCTCAGCTGGGAGAGCGCGGGCTTTGCAAGCCTGAGGCCAGGGGTTCGAGCCCCCTTACCTCCACCAATACAGACGATGCGGGCACCTGTACGGTGCCCGTTTTGTATCGTTACTTATTCCAGATGCGGTTACAAATCCCGGCATAAGGTCCAAGAATCCTATTTTTTCAATGCACCAAAGATTCCGCGAATGATTTGTCGCGATGCCTCACGCCCAATCTGCCCGAGGACGGAGCTAACCTGCTTCACGGCCTGCTCCTGAACCTTTTGTGCCTTGTGTTCCTCGGCTGCCGCCGCCTTCTCGGCTTCTTTTGCCTTTTGCTTCTCGAACTCCGCCCGCTCCTTTTCCAGCGCCTCGCGCTCGGCTGCAAGATCATCGGCAACATCCTGCTCGAGCTCCTGTTTGTTTATGAGCTCGTAAGCGGACTCGCGGTCAATAGCCTGCCCGTACTTGTCCATGAGCGTCTTCTGGTCGGAAAGCACCTGCTCGACCACGGCATCGTCAGCGGCTGCCATGCGACATTGCGGAGGCAAGATCTTCGCGTATTCGACGACGCTCGGCTTGCCATCGGCATCGAGGAACGATACGAGCGCTTCTCCGGTGCCAAGCTCGAGGATCTTCTCCTTTGCGTCGAACGCGGGATTCTCGCGAAACGCCTGTGCCGCAGCCTTTACGGCCTTCTGCTCGGCGGGCGTGTAGGCACGCAAGCCATGTTGGATGCGGTTCGAGAGTTGCGCGAGTACCTCGTCGGGAATATCGGAAGGAGATTGCGTGATGAAGTACACGCCTACGCCCTTGGAGCGGATGAGCTTCACGACCTGCACGATCTTGCCCAGTAGCTCCTTGGGCATGCCGTTAAAGAGCAAATGTGCCTCGTCGAAGAAGAAGACAAACTTCGGCTTGTCCGCATTACCCACCTCGGGCAGAGTCTCGAAGAGCTCGCTCAACATCCAAAGCAGGAACATCGCGTAAATCTGCGGGCTGTTGATAAGTTGGGTGGCATTTAAAACGTTGACGTAACCCTGACCGTTCTCGTCAGTCGAGAACCAATCGTCAAGCTCAAGGTCGGGCTCACCAAAGAAGACGTCGCCTCCCTGGTCCTCGATGGCAATGAGCGCGCGCAGGATTGCGCCGACCGACTGTGACGAGACCTTGCCGTAGGTCGATTCGATTTCCTTGGCGTGTTCCGAAACGTAATTGAGCATCGCGCGCAGGTCCTTGAGATCGATGAGCAGCATCTGCTGGTCATCGGCAACGCGGAAGACGATATTGAGCACGCCCTCTTGCACCTCGGTCAGCTCGAGCAAGCGCGCGAGCATAACGGGACCCATGTCGGACACGGTGATGCGCACCGGGATTCCTCGGCCGTCGTGCATATCCCACAGACGCGTGGGGCACCCCTCGAGCTTCCAGTTCTCGATGCCGAACTTCTCGACGCGCTTCGCGACGTTCTCGGTATCGTCACCCGCTTGCGCGATGCCGCTTACGTCCCCCTTCACGTCGGCCATGAAAACGGGTACGCCAGCCTTCGAGAAACCCTCGGCGAGCACCTTGAGGGTGACGGTCTTGCCCGTACCCGATGCGCCGGCGATGAGACCATGGCGATTTGCCTGGTCGAGAAGCAGATTGCAGGCAGTTTCTCCCTGTCCAACCCAGATGTGATTCTCTTCAAGCATGGTGTCTCCTGAGGTCGGTTGTTGATTCGTGTGATGACATCGATTTTATCATGCATGACGTGCGGCGTTTTATGCGTAAAGGCGCCCACTATTGGTCTGAGTGTCATATTTGGTACACGTGTTTATCTCGACTTACCTTATACTGTTGGCTTACGTGCAGTACAGCACATGATTTAAGGAAAGAGGTGCCTTGTGCGCAAAGGCAACATCATAACCATTGCGGTTCTCGCCATCTTGTCCCTCGTGTTTTTGTGGCTTTGGAACGCACTCGGCTTCTCGTTCACCGATCCGGTCGATCTTGCCATTACCATCGTCTGGTGGGTTGTCATCATCGCTGTCGTCGTCGCGATTGTCGTGACCGAAAGACGCCGTCGCGAGCGCATCCGCACGGTCTTCGTTGCCGATGGGGTTCTCTACAACTGCGAAAGCGGCGTAATTCGCCTCAACAACGCAGCCGATGCCAAGAACTACGTCAAGGCAATCAGGCACGCGCTCAATAATCTCGACTATGGCGCGGAGGCAAAGCTCAGTCAGAACCAGCCGCGTTTGCACTTCAAGTACATCGTGCGCTCCAAGCGCTTTTCCGATGGTGGCAGGATGTGGGCAGGAGAGCTTGTCAACGTGAGAAACCCACAGGAAAACAGGGATTTTTCCGGTGCCGAGCAGCTCGCCAAGCTCATTGGCGCAGGCATGGAAAAGGATGCCCGCTAGCGCAGTAGTCTCCAGTACCCCGCCTTTGCCGACCCCACGCGGTCGATAATTCCCAGCTCGCGTAGCTTTCTGAACGATCGCCGTACTGTGCTTTCGCTCACACCAAGCAGCTCTGCAATGCGTGGTGCGGTGGCGCGTCCGTTGGCGCGCAGTGCGCGGAGCACGAATTCGTCTGTCGAGGTGAGGTCGAGGTTGTTCGCCGCAGCGATGGAGCGTTGCGAAAAGGGAGCGCCACGCAGCTCGTCCCCCGTTGCAAGCCCGTCGAATATGGAGTTGGCGTTTTGCGTGAGTGGTTGAGGGTCGGTGGGTTTCTCGCTGGTGTCCTCGAGAGTGCGGGCCTCCGCGGTCTGCTCCTGCTCAGATGCGATACGGCGAAGGTCTGCCACGTCTTCGGGACGTACGACCATGTTCTCTTCCACCGCAGCGTCGTAATACCAGCATGCCCCACGATACTTGATGGGATGGTCGGGGTTTCCCGCCGGAACGACGACCTCGAGGCAGAAGACGGCACCGTCGAGCACGGGCTCGGTCACGCAGACGATACCGAGCTCCTTTTGGGTGATGCGAGGGATTTGCTCGAACGGCTTGCGCATGCGCGTCAGGCCCTTCGCGCAGTCCTTGCCCGCAGAATCGACGAGCAGCACGCCGCCACCCGCGTTGGCGATTCCGCAGATAAGGGCGATGTGTCCCTGCTCCCACGAATCCCGTTGTACGCGCAATGTGTCTGCAGAATCGGGCATACCGGCACCTCCCATCATCGAAAACGGCTTTTCGAGGCTACCATTTGGTTGGATGAAACAGCCGTTCAGCGCACCTACAAGGTCATTACCATATCATTATACTATCAATACCCTGTCAAAACGAAGGCGTCAGTTGACTTTATCTATATAGTTGCGGGTATCGCGCGTCACATTGACGCACAGGAATCACCCACACATTGCTTTGGTTGATGGCAGCGGATAAGGGGCAAGCATGAACAACTTGGAACGCATGATGGATGTGAAGAGGAGCATGGCGGCAAAAGTGATCGCGGCGTTTATGTCCGTGGCACTTGCGCTTACGATGACCAACGTCTCGCTCTTCGCAGGTTACGCATGGGCTGACGATGAGCCCGAGCAGGCGGCGGAGAACACCGCCGGAAATGTTCCCGAGGAGGAGACGCCCGCACCTGAGACGCCTGCCGAGGAAACCCCCGCTGTTGCCGAGGAAGATGCCGAGGATGAGGCAGAGCCCGTTGTCGAGGAGCCTGTCGAAACTCCTGCTGCCGAGGAGGAGCCCGTCATCACCGAGCCGCAGAGCAATGCCTCTGTGCTTATGGTTGCCGAAGAGACGATCGTCCATGAGGCGCTTGCACTTGCGCCGCTGGACAATCCTGATATCAAGGACGATAAGCCCAGTGCTACCAAAACCATAGCCTTGACAATCCATTGCAACAAGAAAGAAAAACTGAAATGTCCGACCAATGAATGGAACATCAATCACGTTGCGGGAACATACACCGAGTGGAAGCCCTACGGCGCTGCCCTCGAGGTGATAGATGATGAAAACGCATACGTTACCGCGGGAAAAGTCACCGAAGCAACCGTTACTCATGATTGCATCGGGGATCACGGCCTTTGGTGGCGCCACAGAGTAACGTTTGAGATTACTGTCACGCACGATCTCGTTGATGTCGAGGCCAAAGAGCCCACCTGTACCGAACCTGGCAACGAAAAAGGCCAAATGTGCACCACGTGTGGCTGGACAGATGTTAAGACCATCCCCGCCACTGGTCATACCGAGGTCATCGATGAGGCCGTTGCCCCCACCTGCACCGAGACCGGACAGACCGAGGGAAAGCACTGCTCGGTCTGCGGCAAAGTCACTGTCGCTCCGTCGCTTCTTCCCTCCCTCGGTCATAAAACTGATGGCAAGGTCGAGCACAAGGATGCCACCTGCACCGAGACCGGCGTCGTCGGTGGTACCTACTGCACCAGATGCAACTATGGCAAAGACGCTGCCGAGGCCGTTATCGACGCTAAAGGTCACAACACCGACGGTGTGGTCGAGCACGTGGAAGCTACCTGCACCGAGACTGGTGTCGCCGGCGGCGTCTACTGCACGGCCTGCGGCGAGGGCAAGGAGGCTGCCGAAGCTATCCTTCCTGCTAAGGGCCACACCGAGGCCATCGATGCCGCCATCGCTCCCACCTGCACCGAGGCCGGCCTGACCGAGGGCAAGCACTGCAGCACATGCGGTACCATCCTCATCGCTCAGCAGACCATTGACGCCCTTGGCCATGAACTTGAGGTTACGGACCGAGTTTCCTCATCTTGCGTTAATCACGGTTATATCACCAAGGAGTGCACGCGCTGTGATCACATCGAGTTCGAGGAACTTCCCCTTGACGAGAACGCTCACAAGATCTTTGGCGTGACGGGCTATGCTCCCACCTGCACCGTTGCTGGCTTAACCGATAAAAGCTATTGCATAAGCTGCGGAAAAGTTTTCATCGAGCAGCAGGAAATCCCCGCCCTCGGTCATGACTGGGACGAAGGCATCGTAACCACTGAACCCACCTGCATCGAGGATGGTGTCATGACCTTCACTTGCAAGCGCGATGGCTGCGATGCCACCAAGACCGAAGCCATCTCCGCCAATGGTCACAACACCGATGGCATGATTGAGCACGTGGATGCCACCTGCACTGCCGACGGCGTCGTGGGCGGAACCTTCTGCACGGCTTGCGGCGAGGGCGAAGAGGCTGCCAGGACCATCATCGAGGCCACCGGCCATGCCTATGGCGAGTGGACCGTCGTGACCCCGGCGACGATCGACGCCGAGGGTCTTGAGCAGCGCGTTTGCGCCAATGACCCTGCGCACATCGAGACGAGGACCATCGACATCCTTCCCGCCACGACCATCACCTGGTACGACGAGGACGGCACGACTGTGCTTTCCACCATGCGCTACATCCAGGGTACCATCGAGCCTAGCTTCGCCGGTGAGGCTCCCGTCAAGGCAGAAGACGCCGACTACACCTACAGCTTCAACGGCTGGGAGAACGTGACGAGGACTGACTCCGTCATCGCCTACAGGGCTACGTACACCGCCACGGCCAAGCCGCAGCCCCCCCGTCCCCGTGGATCCCGAGGATCCCACCCCCGTCGATCCGGTAGACCCGACGCCGATTGACCCCACTCCGGTGGACCCCGTCGACCCCACGCCGGTTGACCCGATGCCGACCCCTGATGATCCGATCCCCGTCGACCCCACGCCGACTCCGGATCCTGCCCCGACGCCCACTCCTGGCGGTGACGGCACGGGCACCGACGCCGGTGCGGGCACTGGCACCGGTACGGGCACTGCAACCACACCCACGGCTCCTGCCACGACCGTGATTCCCGATGACGCGACGCCGCTTGCTGCTGCTCCCGCCGCCGCGCCCGCAGCTGCTGCCCCCGCCGCCGAGACCATCGCCGACGACGCCAACCCCTTGGCTGCCGCGCCCGGCGAGGAGACCATCGACGACGAGGGCAATCCGCTCGCGTCCTTCGAGCTGGCTCCGCAGTGCTGGGTGCACTGGCTGATGCTCATCGGCATCATCGTCACCGCCTTCTATGGCATTGGCGTTGTCATCAACCGCCGCAAGGACATCCAGGTTGTTGACGAGGTCGAGGCAGAGGTGATGGGCCAGCGCCCGGCGCAGCGCAGAGACGCCCGTCGTTCGCAGGAGGCCTAGGCCAATAACCAGCGCGACATATCTATCACAAAGGATGCGGTTCCAACCAGGGCCGCATCCTTTTGCCTGAGCATCCTGCCTCTTTTCCGCGTGGCTTAACGCCCTGCTTGCCCCGTTCAGGGCGCTCGAATCGACAAACAGGCCGCACATACTGTGAAGATGCCTATAATGTGCAGGAATATCGCAACCGACACGCATTGGGGAGAACATGGAGTTTGTCGGAACCTTCTGGGCGCTCGTGCCGCCCATCGTCGCCATTGTCCTGGCGCTTATCACCAAGGAAACCTACACGTCGTTGTTCGTCGGCATCGTCGTGGGTGCGCTTCTGCTCGCGGGGTTCGACCCGATCAACACCGTCAACTACATCATTGTCGGTGAGATTGGCGAGGGAGAAGACGCCATGGCGGTTGGCTTCCTCAACGCCATCAGCGACCCATGGAACGCGGGCATCTTCGTCTTCCTCGTGATGCTTGGCATCATGGTCGCGCTCGTCAACAAGGCGGGTGGATCGGCGGCATTCGGTGCCTGGGCGGCCAAGCACATCAAGACGCGCGTCGGTGCACAACTTGCTACCTTCGCCCTCGGCGTGCTCATCTTCATCGACGATTACTTCAACTGCCTCACGGTCGGCGCGGTCATGCGTCCCGTGACCGACGAGCAGAAGATCTCGCGCGCCAAGCTGTCCTACATCATTGACGCTACCGCTGCGCCCATCTGCATGATTGCCCCCATCTCGTCCTGGGCAGCCGCAGTTTCCGCCACGGCAGCTGACCTGGATTCGGGTATCACGGGCATTCAGCTCTTCATCCAGGCGATTCCCTACAACTTCTACTCGCTGCTCACCATCGTCTTCGTCATCGTCATCGTTGTCATGGGCTTTGATTACGGCCCCATGGCACGCGCTGAGATTGAGGCATACCGCGATGGCATGCTGGGCTCGCTCGGCAACGAGGAAAAGCTCGACAATCCTCGTGCCAAGCTCATCGACATGCTCATCCCCATTCTCGTCCTCATCGTATGCTGCATAGTCGGCATGATGTTCGTGGGTGGTTTCTGGGATCCCGAGGCCGAGGGCTTTGGCGACCTTGCCCTGGCGTTTGGCAATACCGACGCGTCCGTCGGCTTGCCCTGGGGCTCCATCATCGCGCTCGTCTTCACCTTCATCTATCTGCTGTGCCGTCGCGTCATCACCTTTGGTGATGCGGCCGTCTGCATTGTCGACGGCTTCAAGGCGATGGTGCCGGCTCTGCTCATCCTCACCTTTGCGCTCACCCTCAAGCTCGCGACGAGCGCGCTCGGTGCCGATGTCTTTGTCGCCGGGCTCATGGAGGGTGCCGCTGCCGGGCTGTATAGCATGCTCCCCGCGATCATCTTCCTCGTTGCCCTGGGTCTTGCGTTTGCCACGGGCACGAGCTGGGGTACCTTCGGCATCCTCATTCCGATCGTGCTGCCCATTTTCACTGGTCAGCCCGAGCTGCTCACCATCGGCATTTCGGCGTGCCTTGCCGGCGCGGTTTGCGGCGATCACTGCTCGCCCATTTCCGACACCACCATCATGGCGTCCGCTGGTGCAAACGTGAACCATATCGTGCACGTTCAGACCCAGCTGCCCTACGTGCTCACGGTGGCGGCCATCTCGTTTGTCTGCTTCACCATCGCCGGCTTCGTGCAGAACTGGATCATCTGCCTTGCCGTTGGCATCGTGCTCGTGGTGGGTGTGCTCTTCGTGCTGCGCAAGACCATCGGCAAGCGCGTGACAAAATGAGACAAGGGGACAGGTACATCTGTCTCATTTTTAGGTCAGAGGAACAGGTTATGACTAACGTACTCGAGTGGCTTGAGAAACGGGCGCAGGAAATGCCCGACAAGGTCGCGTTTGCCGACGAACGCGACGAGGTGAGCTTCCTCGACCTCATGCGACGCGCCCGTTCCGTTGGCTCCTATCTTGCCGGCATCGTCGACGAGCGTAGCCCCATCGCCTGCTACATGGAGAAGAGCACCCAGACGCTCGCTGCCATGTTCGGCGCTGTCTACGCTCGTTGCTGCTATTCGATTATTGACGTACGCCAGCCGGCATCGCGCGCCCGCGCCATCGTCGACAAGCTCGCTACTCCCGTCGTGCTTGCGGATGCGAAGAACTTCGATGCCGCGTGGGAGGCTTTCGATGGCTACCTGGTGATATGCCTCGAGGACATTGTCGATACGCGTGCCGATAGCACCCTGCTTGCCAAGCGCCGTGCCGCCTCGCTCGACACAGATCCGCTGTATATCAACTTCACGTCGGGCTCCACGGGCACCCCCAAGGGAGTCGCCGTGAGCCATCGCTCCGTCATCGACTTCATCCCGTCGTTTACCTCGATTTTCGACATCACGAAAGACGACGTGCTAGCAAACCAGGCACCCTTTGACTTTGACGTGTCGGTCAAGGATATCTACGGCGGTCTCGCCACGGGCGCGACCGTGCAGATGATCCCGCGCGAGTACTTTAGCGTCCCCGTGAACCTCATGGACCTCCTCGTCGAGCGCGAGGTCACCGTCTGTACCTGGGCCGTGAGCGCCATGTGCTTCGTCTCCATGATGGGCGGTTTCGAGTATCGCGTGCCTACGACGATTCGTGCGGTCATCTTCAGCGGCGAGGTCATGCCGCCCAAGCAGCTCGCTGTTTGGCGCGAGGCGCTGCCCGACGCCATGTTCGTGAATGTGTATGGCCCCACCGAGGTAACCTGTAATTGCACCTACCACATCATCGTGCGCGACTACGCAAAGGACGAGGTCATTCCCATGGGCAGGCCCTTCCCCAACGAACGCGTCTTCCTTCTTGACGACGATGATCAGCTCGTTGAGGAGCCTGGCGTTGAGGGCGAGCTTTGCGTTGCCGGTACCTGCCTGGCGCTCGGCTACTATAACGATCCCGAGAAGACTGCCGAAGTCTTCGTGCAGAATCCCCTCACGCAGGCATTCCCCGAGACGATGTACCGCACGGGCGATGTGGCCATGCTCGATGAGGCAGGGCGATTCGTGTACCGGGGTCGCAAGGATCATCAAATCAAGCACCTGGGCCAGCGCATCGAGCTTGGCGAAATCGATGCCGTGGCACACGCGGTCGAGGGCGTGAAGCGCGCGTGCACGGTCTACGAACCGCGCAAGAAGCGCATCCTCATGTTCTATGCCGGCTCCTGCGACAAGGAAACCCTTGCCGATGCGCTCAAGACGTCTCTGCCGCAATACATGGTGCCCAACAAGATTCGGCAGCTGGATGGCATGCCCCTCACTAAGAACGGCAAGATCGACCGCCAGGCGCTCCTCGATATAAAATGAGACACATTGGACAGGTACATCTGTCTCATTCATGAATGAGACAGATGTACCTGTCCAATGTGTCTCATTCACTCGCTTTGAACGGAGGACGTGACATGAACAATAGCGAGCTTCTCGAGATTGCCGAGGAATACGGTACGCCGACCTTCGTCTTCGATGTGCGCGAGTTCTGGCAGCGCCTCGACAAGATCGCCGACATCTTTGGCGAGGACGTACGCTTTTGCTTCGCGATGAAGGCCAACCCCTTCCTCGCGGCTGCCGCGGCCGATCATGGCGAGCGGCTCGAGGTGTGCAGTCCCGGTGAGCTTGCCATCTGCGAGGACGTTGGCATCTCCGCAAACCAGATCGTGTACTCGGGCGTGAACAAGCAGGCCAGCGACATCGCCCATGCGATTGCGTATCGCGTCGGCGTGCTCACGGCCGAGTCGAAGCTCCACGTCGAGCTCATCGAGCAGTGCGCGGCACAAGCTCAGATCACGGTGGACGTGTTGTTGCGTCTCAATGCCGGAAGCCAGTTCGGCATGTCGAAGGATGACTTGCTCGAGGTCATCGACCAGCGCGAGAGCTATCCGCATCTCAACATCGTGGGACTGCACTACTTCGTGGGCACGCAGCGCAAGAAGCTCAAGCACCAGATTCGCGAGCTCGAGAAGCTGCGTGCGCTGATTGCGGAGCTGGAAGGCGAGCACGGCTTCGAGGTGAAGCGTCTCGAATATGGCCCCGGTCTGGCCGTGCCGTACTTTGCAGACGATGACTTCACGGACGACCTCGCACCGGCCCGCGAGCTGGCCCCGTACATCCAGGAGCTCGGCCGCGACGTGGAGGTCACGGTCGAGATGGGCCGCTTCTTCTCCGCATCGTGCGGCACCTACCTCACCCGCGTCGCCGATCTCAAGGAAAACGACGGCACGAACTACTGTATCCTCGATGGTGGCATCAATCACCTCACGTATGCCGGACAGGTCATGGGCCTCAAGGTGCCCGTGACCGTCAACCTCTCCGCGCTGGCCGATGCCATGCGCGAGCGCGATGAGCGCACCTGGACGCTCTGTGGCAGCCTCTGCACCGTCAACGATGTGCTCGTGCGCGAGGTCGAGCTCGATTCGCTCGAGATGGGTGATGTGCTCGCGTTTGCCAATGCCGGTGCGTACTCTGTGACCGAGGGAGCCCACCTGTTCTTAAGCCGCACGATGCCGCGTGTGGTCTTGCGCTATGATGGCGGATGCGAGCTTGCCCGCGACTTCATCGAGACGAGCACGCTCAACACGCCACGAAAATGAGACACATGTGCCTGGCACGCTGTCTCATATCGTAGACATTTGACCCAATATGAGGAGTATCTAATGGACGACATCACGCTTGAGGCTATCATCGACTTGCTTAAGGACGTTGAGGAAAACGTCGATTACGAGAACTGCACCGCGCTTGTCGACGAGCGCTTCCTCGACTCCTTCGACATCCTCGCGATCATCAACGCCATCGATGACGAGTTCGACATCGCCGTCCCGGCCAAGGAAGTCGTCCCGGCAAACTTCAACAGCGCCCAGGGCATCTACGAGATGGTGCTGCGCCTGGCGGAAGAGGAGTAGCGGGCTCTATCTGCAAGAATTGCCCTAGGCGATGCCCATCGCACAATCTACCGCGATGGGCTCTATCGCCTCGATGTCATCGCGATGCTCCTCGAGCGATTTCCACATGTCGACCTTGGCCTGCATGTTCATCCAGAACTGCGGGGTCGTGCCGAAGAGGCGCCCCAGGCGCAGGCACATGTCAGGGCTCAGTGCGCGTTTCTCGCGCACGATGTCGTTGATGGTTTGGCGGGTGACCCCGATGCGCTGGGCTAGGCTCGCGACTGTGAGCCCGAGCTCGGGCATGTACTCCTCGCGCAGGAACTCGCCAGGATGGATTGGCTCGCGCGAAACCACGATCATCTCGTCATCCATGAACCCTCCTCAGTGATAGTCGCAAATCTCGACGTCATACACGCCGTCGTCAGCGAAGCGAAAGCAAACGCGCCATTGGTCGTTGATGGAGACAGCATGCTGACCGGCACGGTTGCCCGCGAGCGCGTGCAGCCTGTTTCCTGGGGGCAGACGCAGGTCGAGAAGCGTCATCGCGTTGTCGATGAGCTCGAGCTTCCTGAGCGCGCGCCGCAAGATGTCCGGCGGGAGCTCCTTGCTCTGGCCCGTTTCAAACAGAAGGCGCGTGTCGCTGCTGGCGAAACTCCGTATCATGCAGTCTCCAATCCTTTTGGAGTGTAACATGTAACGTGACACGTTACAATGCGAAAGGGACAAAGCCCCTCATCATCCCAACTCGACGAGTGCAGCGTTCCAGGTTGTCATTTCGAGCGGAGGCGCGAAGCACCCCCCCTGTCATTTCGAGCGAAGGCGCGAAGCGCCGCAGTCGAGAAATCTCATCCCCTCATCATGTAGCTCGCCGCACTTTTCCAAAATCGTGTAAATTCCGGAATGCATTCCGGATTTCTCACAATTAGGGGCTCGCTCCTCAGCTTGCTGCCAAGAGTTGATGGGTAGGCAATGTACAGGGCTACTACTGCCAAGAACTGTGGGTTGGTGGCCACTCGGCGCCCGATTCTGTGACCACATGTTCACAAATCTTGGCAAAACGAGGGATTTCGCAGCCATAACCCCACAATGCTTGGCACCTGTGAGCGTTTCGTCTGCGCCTATCACCTTTGCAGGAACGCGATCATGTCCGCGCAGGTGAACGCCGGGCACGCGCTCTTTCCCAGCAGCGTCGTGTCATTGGTGACGAAGTAATCGGCCTTGCTCGTCTCGACCGCCGCGAGGATGAGGTTGTCCTCGAAGTCACCGTGCAGGTCGTGCATATGCTCGGCAAGCCAGATTTGCGGCTCGCCGATGGGTACCGCCACAGCTATGGCGGTCATGTTACGAAGACATCCCCAGGCTGTGGCCTGTATGGCTTGCGCACGGGCCTGGGTGAGCTGACCCTCGCGCTGACGAATCGCCTGCTTATGTTCGGCACAAAACAGGTAGTAGAAATCCTTTATCGAGGTGGATGCGTATGCGATGGTGAAATCGGCTTTCTCCAACAAGTCCATGAGAGTCTGGGCATCCGGATGGTTGGGTCGAGCGGCGTCGTAACAGTCGAGCCATATGTTGGTGTCAAGTAGTGCAACGGGGCTGTCGGTACTCATAGTAGTCCTCTGCTTTCCCATCGCTCTCGATACGCGAGCTCCTTGAGCTCGTCGTATGGCAGAGGATCTATCTCACCTGGTGTTATCCCCATCTCTTTATAGAAATCCGCCACGATTTTCTGCCCTTCGGCGATAAGCTCTAGCCTTCGCTGAACTTCCTCGCTCAGCGGCTTGTCTTCTTCGAGGAACTTCAGGTCATGTTCGAGTTTCAGGGGGTTGTTCTTGTTGCGCGCGGCATAGGACCACACTGCGCGCACCATTTGGGCGGGTGAGATTCCTATACTCTCGAGAGCGGCGTTGCCCTCAAGGCGAAGCTGCTCGTCGATGCGTACGTTCATCTGCGTCATGGCCATGACCGCCACCTCCTTCGAGAGAAGTATAGCATGAAGGCAAGAGTGCTATACGAATGATGATTTCCTGTCATCCTGGCGAAAGGCCGAGATTTCTCGACTTCGGCGCTACGCGCCTCCGCTCGGAATGACATTGATGACCTGTCATCCCGAGCGAAGCGAACGAAGCAGCCCCCCGTTGTCATCCCGAGCGAAGCTGCCGAAGGCAGCGCAGTCGAGAAATCTCCTCCGCCATGTCCGATTTTGGTCGGTAAAAATTCGGTGATTCGACCGAAAACGTTCGGCGTTTTTGTTAGATTCGCCTGCAATTATGGGGGAGCAAGATTATGCCGCTGAAGCTTGGAGGATCGATGGATAGCAAAGAAATAGAGAAGCGCAGGTTGGCGCTCGATGACCACATGCATGTCACGGAAGATGGCGTGGAATTCTGGTACGCACGAGAGGTGATGGGGGTCTTCGGCTATGCGCAATGGCGCAGGTTCGAGGAGACGATAAAGCGTGCCATGATATCGCTTGAGTCCAGCAAAACACCTGTTCGCGACCATTTTGCCGACGTTGGCAAAATGGTCCCTCTTGGGAGTGGCGCGGAGCGATCGGTAAAAGATTACATGCTCACGCGCTATGCCTGCTACCTCATCGCGCAAAACGGCGACCCGCGCAAGGAGGAGATCGCATTTGCCCAGAGCTACTTCGCCCTCCAAACACGCAAGCAAGAGCTCATCGAGCAGCGCATGTTGGAGCTGCGCAGGCTCACGGAGAGAGATGCCCTTACAGAGTCCGAGAAGGTGCTTGCCGCCATAGCCTTCGAGCGAGGTGTCGACCAGCGGGGGTTTGCGACCATCAAATCAAAAGGGGACGAGGTCCTGTTCGGCGGAAACAACACGAAGGCCATGAAGAAGCGCCTCGGCGTGCCCGAGAAGAAGCCCCTTGCCGACGTCCTTCCCGACGTGACCATGGCGGCCAAGAACCTTGCGAACTCAATGACGTCATATAACACCGAGGCAAATGATCTATACGGAACAAGGCAAATCGGCGACGAGCACCTCCAGAACAACAGGAGCGTGCGCGGCACTCTCGTGGCACGCGGCATCAAGCCGGAGAATCTGCCGCCGGAGGAGGACGCGAAGAAGCTGAAGCGTAGGGTGGAGGCAGACGAGCGAAAGCTCAAGCAAGGCGCGTCAGGGTTCGGGTCGGCGTCGCAAGACCTGTAGGCACAGACCCCTTCTGTCATTTCGAGCAAGCAAACGACATGCCCCCGCCTGTCATTTCGAACGAAGTCGTCAGAGGAGGCGGAGTCGAGAAATCTCTCGACAATCCATCTGCAAGCATCTGTGACCTGACCAAACCGCTTGCCGCTATTTCGCCATGTTGCGCAACAAAATCTCGAAATACGCCTGTAGGGTGGAGACGTCTTGCTGAAGCACTCTGAACAAACGGAAAGATGAGCATGTTTGGTCAAACCGAGGAAAACGGATATGTACTTGTCGAACACAAACCGGAATGGGTTGGAGATAATCAGGAAGATATCGGCCCCGAGACTCTAAAAAAGCTAGTCGACTTCTATATCACACATCCCCCTTTTGCAAAAAGCAGCTGTCAAGAACGACTGATTGATTATTACGGATGGGACAATCCCTGGAATCCCCCCACATCTCTCGGCGAAAGGCTAACGCGAGTTTGCGACAACGAAAATCCAATCTATAAAGCCGATAAACAAGAGGAAATGCAAGACAAGCTAGAGAAAGCAGGACTTCTGCGCTGCGTAGATTTACCGGAGCAAGAGACTGCCTGTATGTGGGATTCTAAGCGTAACCAAATGCTCAGTCTTTTCTACCACATCCGTAATTCGCTATGTCATGGAAGATATGTCGTGCTCATCCGCGGCGGTGATCTTTGGATTGCGGCAGAGGACATGGCGCCGCGAAAACAAAATGGCGAGAAGGAAAAAAGGTTAACTGCGCGGATGGTGCTGCGCGTTGATACGCTCTTGAAATGGGTTGATATCATTACTGCTGGTCCCGAGGAAATTAATCGGTCTTGATCAGACCAGAAACGCTCGCCGCTCTCTCCGCATAACAAAGCCAGCCCAATGGATGCAAGGCATATCCCAGCGTTACTTATGTTTGATTAGGGCCGGACTGTTGGAAAGGGGTCACTATGAATAGATTTCTTTCGCTGTTTTTTTCATTTGTGTTAACCGCCTCTCTTGTTCCTGCCGCTGCATTTGCGGAAGCTGACGAGCAAGCGCAGGCGGTTACGACAGCTGATACTGCGCAGCCAAATTCAGAAATCGTCGAAACCGGCACCTGGGGAACATGCCCTTGGGAGCTCACCGCCGATGGCACGATGACAATATATCCTGGCGAGGGGGATTACGGGCAACCATGGCATGATTCAGACGGGTCAGTTAGGGCTGTGGTTTTCCAACAAAGAGGTTCTGAAAAAATAAAAGTCCCCAATAGATCTGTGATGTTTATGGACTGCACCTCGCTCGTGTCCCTTGATCTCTCCGGTCTGGACACGTCGGAAGTAACCAGCATGCGCGGGATGTTCTTCGGCTGCTCCTCGCTCTCGGCTCTCGATCTTTCCTGTCTCGACACCTCGCGGGTGACCAGTATGGAGATAATGTTCAACGGCTGCTCCTCGCTCGCCTCTCTTGATATCTCTGGCTTCGACACGTCGAAGGTAACTAACATGGAGGAAATGTTTCGAAATTGTTCCTCGCTTGTCTCTCTTGATATCTCCGGTTTCGACACGTCGAAGGTGACCAGCATGCGCGGCATGTTCTCCGACTGCTCGTCCCTCTCCTCTCTCGATCTTTCCGGCCTCGACACGTCGAACGTGACGGACATGTACGAGATGTTCAGCAGATGCTCGTCCCTCTCCTCTCTCGATCTCACGTCGCTGGACACCACGAACGTGACGAGCATGGGCGGCATGTTCTCCGGCTGCTCGTCCCTCTCCTCTCTCGATCTCACGTCGCTGGACACCTCGAGAGTGACTGGTGACATGGACTACATGTTTGCTAACTGTTCCTCGATTATCACGCTTAACCTTTCGAGCTTTCGTACCTCGAATATATACAGCATGAGAGGCATGTTCTCCGGCTGCTCTTCATTAACCTATCTCGACGTTTCGGGGTTCGATACTGCAAAAGCATCTTGGCTAGACACGGCCTTTGACGGATGCACTGCGCTTGCCAGTGTTTCCGTCGGCGAAAAAACGGAAATGCATTTACCGAACTATCCAGTAAACAGACATACCGATTGGTATTCATCAAAAAGAAATAAATGGATGAGTCGTGCAGAAATCTTGGGGCTATCTCACCCTATTGCTGACACGTATACAAAGTACGACCCCTCGTCTGTTGCATATGGTTTCTGGGGAACCTGTCCCTGGGAAATCACAACGGGAGGGACTCTAACATTATATCCAGGTACAGGCGCAAATACGGATGAGGGAATACCCTGGCAAACACATGTATCAGATATTACCAAGGTCATTTTCGCCTCAGAAAAGGATAGCAGGGTTATTGCGCCAGAAATGATGACTGGCCTTCTGGCAAATCACAACAAGCTCCAAGAAGTTAATCTTACCGGGCTTGATACATCAAACACAAAAAGCATCAGCCAGTTTTTTCAAAACTGCTCTTCCTTGATATCTCTTGATCTTTCAGGAATCAATACCTTGAATACGACAGATATGAATGGCATGTTCGAGGGATGCACCGCACTTTCCTCACTCAGCCTTTCGGGATTGGACACGTCGCAAGTATCTAATATGAGCTCCATGTTCTCTGGTTGTTCTTCTCTCACCTCTCTCGACTTTTCGGGATTTGATACTGGCAGTCTTACTGATGTGTCTTTGATGTTTGATGGTTGTACCGCGCTTTCCCATGTTGTTCTTGGTAAAAAATGCGAAGGAGGAGTTCTCAATTTGCCCTCTTACAGGGTAAACGGGCATACAGATTGGTATTCATATAAGACCGGTACATGGATGGACGCCTCGGTCATCCAATACGAGCGCATCGGTATTGCTGACGAGTACTACAAAGATGAAGCAAAATCCCCCGACCCTCATGAGGTCTGGCTTCATGGGGAAGATGATTATGGGCCTGTACGCATCAATGAAGATGAGGTCTACTGCTTTCTCTTCACTATCTCTACCCCGTCATATGTAGGGATTGCCTTTGAGCAAGACCTGGACTATGGCAGCGGTAATTCATTCTCAGCTTCTCTTGGGAAAAGGGGCGAGAATCCAAATTTCACATGGGACATTTCCGCAAGCAAAAACCATGCGTTTGGCAACTTTGCGTTAGAAGAGGGAACATATTGTTTTAGGTCGGCTGCGCACCGCGGCGCAAAAGCCAAGCTTGGTTGTGTGATAACAAATGTGGGCAAGGGCGTTATGGCAGAAACCGAAAACAACGACACGCTCGAGGCAGCGACGCCCATGAAACTAAATACGCTGTATTTTGCGACATCCTACAATCCTGCTAGCAAAATCCAAGATGATGTGGACTGCTACAAGTTCACGCTCGACGAGCTTTCCAATGTTGCCATTGGCTTGACTACGAACAAGGGGAGTGTCGATTGTTCGGTCTATTCCGAAGATGGGTCGCGGTTGGATTCAACATCCGTCTTGTCGTCATCAGAGCAAATTGAACTTAACAAGGTGCCTCCTGGGACATACTATTTGAAGATTGACGATAAGCAGAATTGGACAAGGGGCTACTATGTCAGCGCGTCCTCAATGCCTGTTCCAGAGGTTTCGAAAGTTGAAGTAAACCAGCAAACTCTGACATATGATGGAAAAATCCAAAAGCCAGCTATATCCATATATGCAGGTGAAGATATCCTTGCCGAAGGCGTTTCTGCTTCTACATCAAACTACAAGATTGAGTATCCAGACAGTATTAATGCCGGAACTTACACAGTTAAGGTAAGCGGGATTGGTAGGAACTCTGGAGTTGCTGAAGCACAATACACTATCAACCCCGCCTCCATCACCGACGTCTCACTCTCCGCGACGCGCTACACCCACGACGGCATCGCCAAGAAGCCCTCTGTCACCGTGAAGTGCGGTGGCAAGGCCCTTTCCGCGGGCACGGACTACGACGTCGCCTGGCCATCCGACGTCACGAACGCGGGCGAGAAGATTGTCACCGTGACGGGCAAGGGCAACTACGCCGGCACGCTGAAGGCGAGCTACGAGATTGTCGCCGCCCCCAAGCCCACGCCGGACCCGGAGCCCGCGCCCAAGCCCGATCCCACCCCCACGCCGACCCCCAAGCCGGATTCGACTCCGACCCCCACACCGGAGCCGACCCCAACGCCGACCCCAACGCCAGACCCGGAGCCGACGCCGACCCCTGACCCGCAACCCGATCCCGAGCCGGTGGCCACCGAGACCATGTTCCGCCTGTACAACCCCAACTCCGGCGAGCACTTCTACAGCTCGTCGACCGTCGAGCGCGACCACCTGGTCTCGCTGGGGTGGCAGGACGAGGGCACGGGCTGGATCGCCCCGGCGTCCGGCGAGGCGGTCTACCGCCTGTACAACCCCTACGCCGGCGAGCACCACTACACGCTGTCCGCCGCCGAGCGCGACATGCTGGTCTCGGTGGGGTGGAACGACGAGGGCATCGGCTGGTACTCCGACCCGGACAAGAGCGTGCCCCTGTACCGCGTCTACAACCCCAACGAGTACGCCAACAACCACCACTACACCACCAGTGCCGCCGAGCGCGACTTCCTGCTAGGCCTGGGCTGGCAGGACGAGGGCGTTAGCTGGCACGGAGTGGGCTAGCAAGCGTCAAAATCAACGCATGTAGCAAGGGGCACGCCGAAAGGTGTGCCCTTGCTACATCCTCACCCTATACAATCATTCCTTCACAAGATATACTTGTCATATATACTTGTCCTATCGAAAGGCATCACAATGGCTCAGCTATCGCTTTACATGGATGAGGTAACCATGGCCGGCTTGCGCGAAGACGCCACCAAGCGGGGCATATCAATTTCTGCATACGCGCGCGAGGTACTCGAGACGCGCAACGCACGAGATGCCGCCGGATGGGAAAACGGCTGGCCGCCGGGTTTCTTCGATCTATATGGCAGCTGCCCGGATTTTCCCGAGATTGAAGATCTTGAGTCCACCCCCGTTGAGCCCCTCTTTGTCTGAGGACGAGTCATGTATATCATCGACAGCAATATTCTTATTGACTTTCTCCGGGGTAAAAACAAATATGCACTGCAAATGCTCAGGACGAGCGATGCTGGCATATTCAAGATTCCGTCTATCGTCAAGGCGGAGCTTCTCCTGGGTGTCGAGAAATCGAGTGACCCAGGCAACAATCGTCTCAAGGTCGAGTTGCTCCTGCTGCCCTTCGAGACGCTTCCTTTCGATGACCGATGCGCGCTCCACTATGCGCGGCTACGCGCTTACCTCGAGGGCAAAGGAATAGGCATCGGGGCAAATGATTACATAATCGCAGCTTGCGCCATGGCATACGGGGCAACTGTGGTCACCAACGACACGACAGAGTTCGAGCGGGTGCCCGGCCTATCTATTGAGCAGTGGACCGAGGTGCCTCTCGACTAGCCCCTACCTCACGCCCGCGATCACCACGTACCGCGTGTTCTTCCCGAACACGAGCTCGTCGCCGGGCTTGAGCGCCACGGGAGTGCTCTTCCACCCCTCGCGCTCGTCGGCTGGCGGCTCCACGATCGTCTCAGAGCGGTCCGCGCCGCTCACCAACACGGTGCCGTTTCTCGACCCAACGCCTTCGACGTACCACGCGTCTGCGTCGTCATGCCAGATGCGTGCATGATGGCGAGAGGCGTCGGCAGCCACATTGCTCAGGCCCTTTCCCGTCGCAAAGGCGCCCACCTCGATTTCGCTTGCCTCGGCGGGGTCGAGCCAATGGGGTGACCCCACCACGTAGCCGTCCATCACGCGCAAAAGGCCCAGAAGCACGGGCCTCTCTGCAAGCCCGTGGCTCCTCTCGCCGCTCACCTCCCTGGAACGCGGCGTGACGAGGGGCGTTGTGACGGGGCTTCCGTGAATCTCCTCGGCAAAGTCGAGCGCACCGGTCGTCGCCTCGGCCACGCTGGCGCTCAACGCGGCCGTTACGAAGAGCACCATGGCGATCTCCACGCGTTCTTCCATCCTGAACTCATCTTCCCTGTTCAGTCGCGCGAGCATGTTGAGGTAGGGCGCGGGGTTTTGCCCGCAATGGGTCAGCGCATCCACCATCTCATGTCCCGCAGGTCCCGCTATCATCGCCATGATTTCCCGGTTGTTCATGTGCTTCTTGAGTCTCGAGACAATGCGCATGGCGCACTTTTCCGAGCTGATGAAGTAGTCTCTCTTCACGGATTCCACGGGTGCGTGGACGAGGTAGCGCGAAATCCACGTGCGGTCGTTCGCCCTGCTTATGGGACTCGTTCCACCTGGCAGAGGCCTTTCGGAGAGAATGAGCGCCGCAAGGTCCTTGTAGCTGATGTGACCGCACCTCTTCAGGATGGAGAAGAGCGCACCCAACGGTGTTGATATGGTTCGTGCCATGAAGAGCTCCTCTTGTTAGCTTCGGTTCTTCCGGCGAGCGAGCGTGATAATTGCCGATGCAACTGCGAGAGCTAGGGTGGCACCCGCGGCTACGACGGCTCCCCAATGACCGCTTCCCCCGGTCTCAGCATCCTGTTTCTGGTACTTCGCTTCGGCATCCACGCAGGGGGTGACCGGACATCCCCAAAAGCCGTTTCTGATGTTCGCGCCGTAGGAATCGACAAAGCGCGAAAGCGCCTTCTCGACATCTCCTGCGGTTGGCCGGAGTGCCTGCACAGGATTAAGGCAGGCAAGGAGCAGGGATTCGAGCTGATCATCCACTGTGCTCAGGATTTTTGCCAGCTCTCTGTCCGGTGGCCTTCTTCCGCAGCGCGCAACCGCCTCTTTGACGAGGCGCGCGGTCTGCGTTTCGTGACCGAGCGTCGCCACGATATTGCCCGATGCTTTATGCACGCTCGTCAATCTTCGTGGTCGCCGTTCGGTTTTCTGCAGATAGTAGGAACGGCCCCGCCCCTGCCTTTCGAAATTGAAGGGTGCGTGACCATCCAGCAGCAAGAAAAGCACGCTTGCGGCGGCATAGACGTCCACGGCGGGGTTCCTGCGCAGGGTGTCGATGTTGGCGATATCTTCGGTGAGCATCTCGGGAGGTGCGAAATCAGGCGTTGCTCCCCGCAGCACACCATATTTCTGCGTGATGGACGCACGCTGGCCAGGGAGTATCGCCGACCCGAAGTCCACGAGCTTCAGGTCAAAATGCCCCATGTCAACTTGCTCCTCGAGCGTATGTACCGACGTGTCGATCATGATATTGGAAGTCGAGATGTCGCGATGCACGACGCTGTTCTCGATGATGTCCATGCGGGCGAGGAGCGCGAAGAGGTCGCGCCCCAGCTGCGCTGCCGTCAACGGCGAGAGCCTTCCCTCGTCATCTACGAAAAGGTGTCTGAGTGCCGACTGTAGCGTCTCTCCTTCAATCCACTCCATGATGATGGCATCCTTGCCGTCCAGGCGCCCCAGCCCATAGAGCCGCGGAAACCCTCGCACGCCCGAGAGCGTGCGCAACGTCTGGTATTCCCGCATGAACGCCTCACGAGCGACGACATGGTCCGCCTCGTCGGCTGCCGTATCTGCAGGCGAGTCATCCATGACCTTTACGGCAACGGGACTACCCCAGATGTCCTCGCCATAGAGAAGCCTGCCAATGCCCCCGCGCCGACAGCGCCTTCTGTCGATGAAGAGAGAGGAAAAGCGCCGTGCATGATTCTCTTGCTCAGCAGAAGGTAGGATGTCGGGCGTGGAGAAATCATCTAGGTGAACGACCTGCAGCCCGGCTGTACCGTGCCTGTCGTTCATTTCCGGACATGAGGGGTTTTCCATGGCGCGTGGTGTTGTTTTCTACTAAGAAGCGGCGGGTAGAGGGTGGCAAAAACCGAGCGGCTCCAGCCCGCCCGGTAGAAATTGCGCAAATATCATATAGTGCAAATTCCAGATTTTGTTGCACAACAAACACAAGGTCAGCCGAGGGTCACGGCCTTCCTACCTCACACCCGCAATCACCACATACCGCGTGTTCTTCCCGAACACGAGCTCGTCACCGGGCTTGAGCGCCACGGGAGTGCTCTCCCACCCCTCGCGCTCGTCAGTCGGCGGCTCCACCACGACCTCGGAGCGGTCCGCGCCGCTCACCAGCACGGTGCCGTTTCTCGACCCCGCGCCCTCGACGTACCACGCGCCCGCATCGTCATGCCAGATGCGCGCGTGCACTCCGGAGACATCGTTTTCCACGTCGGTGATGGCACCCGCACCCGTCGCGAAGGCGCCCACCTCGATCTGCTCCGCGCTCTCGGCATCAAGCCAAAACGGCGCGCCCTTCACGTAGCCATCTACCACACGCAGCAGCCCGAGGGTCGTGTCCTCGTCGGCAAGCTGGCGCATCTGCGCGTTGTCGGCATCCTCGGAGCGCGGTGTGATAAGTGGCGTTGCCATCGCCGCACCGTGAATCTCGTCTGCGAACTCGAGTGCGTATGCCGTCGCTCGCGCGATATCAGCGCTCAATGCCGCCGCTACGAAGAGCACCATGGCGATTTCCACACGCTCCTCGGCCCTGAACTCGCCATCCTTGTCGAGGCGCGCGAGCATGTTGAGGTACGGCGCGGGGTCCTGTCCGGCGTTCTTGAGTGCGTTGACCATTTCCTGACCGGGAGCTCCTGCAATCAGCTCCATGATCTCGCGGTTGCTCATCGCGCTGCCCGCACGTTTCTTAAGCCGCGAGATGAGGCGCATCGCGCACTTTTCGTAGCTGACGAAGTAATCGTCGCGCACGGCATCTGCCGGCGCATGCACGAGGTAGCGCGAGATCCAGGTCCGGTCGTTCACGCGGCTGATGGGGCTCACGCCGCCCTTCACCGGCTCTTCCGAGAGGATGAGCGATGCCACTTCCTTATAGCTCATGTCGCCGTACCTCTTCAGGATGGAGAACATGGCTCCCAGCGGGGCCGTTGCGTTCTTTGCCATGGGTCGTTCCCTTCTGCCTCTCCGCACGTTTACGCCGCGCGAGGCTGCGCCCTTTCGATGGGCGTCGTGCGTGCTCTGGCCATGATGATGTCGAAGGACAGCGCAAACCACGAGAGCGCTGCCGCGGCGGCAAGCGCCCCGATAATCAGCCAAAACGGCGCAGCTGCGGCAAACGAGGTGGACAGCGTGAACGCGAGCACGGCCAACGTGCCGAGCACGACACCGCCGCCTGTCCATGCAAGCGATGATGGCCTGTTCCGTGTCGCGAGGCGTGCGATGCAGCCGCAAAGCGCGGGAAGCCATAGCAGCGCGCCGATGGCCCAGCCGTTGAGTGGGCCGCTCCAGTGGATTGGCCCGAACGAGACGATCACCTTGCTCGCGTCCACGAGTACCGCGGTCACGAGGCTCGTCACGAGAAGCAGTACGATTGCACCTACGCCTACGCCGATGCTCCAGCGCTGCGATCTTTTCGCATTTGCTGCGCGCGCGCGACGCTCGAAGGCGCTATCGGTACACGAGCTCAAGGGTTGTTCCGCGAGGGCGTTCTCGACATTGCGTCCGTACGAATCGACGAAGTGCGCAAGGGAATCCTGCACCTCGCTTGCAAGTGGCCGGTATTCCTGGATGGGGTCGAGACAGGCGAAGATCACCTCGTTGAGTTGTCCATCCACTGCGGACAATGCGCTGACAAGCTTCTTGTCCGAGGGTTGCTGGCCGGTCTTCTTCATCGCTTCCTGGACGAGCGTTGCCGTCTGTGGCTCGCGCTCGAGCGTTGCGTCGATTCGGCCCGATGCCGCATGAGCGCCCTTCAAGCTGCGCGGCAGCTGCTCGGTC
Organism: Coriobacteriia bacterium; assembly: GCA_003149935.1. NCBI lineage: Bacteria > Bacillati > Actinomycetota > Coriobacteriia > Coriobacteriia bacterium. The sequence goes on from QAMH01000008.1 coordinate 229,569, forward strand.
TTGCGCAGGTAGTACGAGCGCTCCGCCTCTTCGTCCTTGCCCAAGTCAAAGGGCGGGTGCCCGCTCAGCAACAGGTAGAGCACGCTTGCCGCGGCATAGACATCCACTGCTGGGTTCTTGCGCATGGTCGAGACGTTGGCGACGTCTTCCGTCAGCATTTCCGGAGGGGCAAAGTCCGGCGTCGCGCCACGTGGGGCTCCGTAGCGCTGCGTGAGCGATGAGGAGCGTGTGGGAAGCACCGCTGAGCCAAAGTCCACGAGCCTGAGGTCAAAACGCCCCTCTCCTGCTTGCTCTTCGAGCGTGCGCGCCGACGTGTCGATCATGATGTTCGAAGTCGAGATATCGCGATGGACTATGCCGTCTTCGATAATCTCCATGCGTGCGAGCAGGGAGAACAGGTCGCGTCCCAGTTGCGCCACGGTCAGGGGAGAGAGTCTACCGGAGTCGTCGATGGAGAGATGGCGGATTGCCGTGGCAAGCGTTTCGCCTTCGACCCACTCCATGATGATGGCGTCCTTGCCGTTCAAGCGGCCTGACCCGTACAGGCGCGGGAAGCCCCGCACCCCCGAGAGCGTGCGCAGGGTCTCATATTCGCGCCTGAACGCTTCGGTGGCAATGTCGCGGGTGGGAGAAGATGGCGCATCGTCGGATGGCGCGGGCGTTGCTGTCTGCGTGGCCTCGGCGTTCATGGTCTTCACAGCGATCGGCTTGCCCCAGGTGTCCTCGCCGTAGAGGACCTGCCCCAAGCCACCCTCCCTGCAACGACTCTCATCGATGAAGATCGTGGCAAAGCGGCGCAGGTAGGCTTCCTGTTCGTCTTCCTGCAAGGTGGTGGGCGCGGAGAAGCCCTCGATGCGAACGAGACGCAGGCCGGTTGCGGCGTGCTCGTTGTTTGTGTCGGGATGTGGTTGATATTGCATGGCGTGTCAGGTGGTTTCTACGTGATGATACAGCTAGGACTGGCAGAGGATTTGGCGGGCACTTTCAAGTTCCTTGAGCGTGTATACGGTCTGGCCCTCCAGGCGCAGTCCGATGATGTGCCCCTCGGCTATGCCCGTGAAGCATTCGGAGTGAGTGCCGGGGTCGGGACAGGCACGTGCCGCATCGAGGAAGTCGATGAGGATGTGCGACGCGCTGCTGATCATCGACCAGGCGTTGTTGATGGTGTTGTACTGATTTTCGTACGCGGGGTACTTACGCGACTCTCTGCTGCACTTGCTCTCGTATGCTGCTGCCTCGGAGATGCACTCGCGGGCGACTTCATAGGCCCACGGCATGTCGTTCCACAGGTTCACATCGCACTGTATGTCAGGTCCGTAGGTCCAGAATATGGGCGATCCGCTGACGGCGTTGGAGAGCATGGCGTAATGATCGAAGGCGTTGTTGAAGTCGTCGGAAAGCTCGCTTGCCGCAGCCTGGAGCTCGCTTTCGCTTGGGCCTGAATCGACGACGGGGTCTTCGGGCTGCGTTCCCTGGTCCCCCTGGTCTCCCGGAGTCACCTGGTTTCCCGGGGCGCTTGCGCCTCCTTGGGGGCTCTGGGTCACGGCCTGGCCTTCCTCGTTCACGGCTGCGGTCGCCGTTGCGATGACTCCTCCAAGCGAGCTCGCACCGATGGGAGCGATGTTGCCCGGAGAAAACGAAAACGCCCCGACGTCAGCACCACCGGCTGCGGCATCTCCAGCGGGCTGCGCGCCTTCCGCCGGGGATTCGCCGTTCGTGGTGCCAAAGAGCGCACCGCGAAACAATCCGCCTGGCTGCGCGTCGAATGCCGGTGGTATCGCAAAGGCGAACAGCGTGACGGAGCAGGCCACGAGAAGCGTCGAGGCGGATACGAGAGTCCTGTGTGCTTTGGGGAGATGGCGAAGGAGGGCGCCAATCCCCGAAGAAGGTTTTGAGACCACGCGCTTGTTCCTCCAATGTGCGCATCATCTTGGACGTGCCGCGACACGCGGGGTGCCAGACCCCTCCATCGTGAAATGTTGCGCAAGTATTATATTTCGCTGCTTCTGGTTTTTGTTGCGCAACAGGATGATGCTCGGTGATGTGCGTGTTCAGGACAGCGTGCTCGGCGCATCTTCGGCTCACGCCGTCGCTTTTCGCCATTCCGCAAAAAATTCAAAATTATGCATTGACAAAAAGTTAGCTATGTCTAATATGCAGTTAACATTAACTAACTACGGAGGCTATCATGACGTTATCGGATATCAAGCCGGGAATGAGCTGCACGGTCGTGCGTCTGCGCGACAAAGGCGCCACACGCCGTCGCATCATGGACATGGGCATCACCAAGGGTGCCCAGATCAAGGTCGACAAGGTCGCCCCGCTCGGTGATCCCGTCGATTTGACCGTGCGTGGCTATCATCTGTCGCTGCGCAAGGAAGACCTCAACAAGATCGAGGTCGAAACGGCATAACCACACGAAATGACGATGGGCTGGCCCTCCCTGTACCAGCCTATCTTTTTGCATTGATGTTAGCTACAGCTAACAAATGAGACAATTACTCAGAGCAATTGTCTCATTATCAGACGTTCCAAAAGCAAGGAGAGGAAGAGAGCACGACATGGAAACGACCATCGCGCTGGTGGGCAACCCCAACTCAGGCAAGACGACGCTGTTCAACCAGCTCACCGGCAACCACCAATACGTGGGCAACTGGCCGGGCGTAACGGTGGAGCGCAAGACGGGGCACCTCAAGGCGGACAAGAACATTCGCTTTGTCGACCTTCCCGGCATCTATTCGCTATCGCCGTATTCGAACGAGGAGGTCATCTCCCGCAACTACCTGGCCGATGGTCACCCCGACGCCATCATCAACATCGTCGATGCGTCGAATCTCGAGCGTAATCTCTACCTCACCACGCAGCTCATGGAGTTCGGCGTTCCCGTCGTGGTCGCGCTCAATCAGATGGACATCGTCAAGAAGCGCGGCTACACCATCAAGTCCAAGGAGCTCTCAGAGCAGCTGCAGGTGCCCGTCGTCGAGATTTCGGCCCTGCGCGGCGACGGCATGAAGGAGCTCGTGGCCACGGTCGTGAAGGCTGCCTGCGAAGGTATCGCCCCGCAGCCCGTCTCGTTCACGCCTGAGCTCGAAACCGCGCTCAAGAAGATCGAGGACAAGCTCCCCAGCGTCATGTCCGATGACATGCGTCGTTACTACGCCATCAAGCTCTTCGAGCGTGACAAGGAGGCTATCGAGGAGCTTGGCGCCAAGGTCAACTGCGACGAAGTCATCTTCGAGGCCGAAAGCCTCTTCAATGACTCGTCAGATGCCATCATCACCAACGAGCGCTATCGTTACATCGAGGGCTTCATCAAGCGCGTCCAGCGCCGCTCGATTTCCGGTGCGACAATCTCGGAGAAGGTCGATAGCGTCCTCACCAACCGCATCCTGGCGTTACCAATCTTTGTCGTGGTCATCACGCTCATCTACTACATTTCCATCAGCACCGTCGGCACTTATGCGACCGACTGGGCCAACGACGGCGTCTTTGGCGACGGCTGGTATCTTGACCCGGTTGCCATCGTGTCAACCGAGGGTACGGCGCAATCCGCACTCGACGCGGCGACCGAGCCCTACGACGAGGCGCAGACCGCTGTCAACGAGTATCTGACGCAAGCTGGCGAGGCGGGCGTCAACACCGATGCGATAGCGGCGTTCATCGGCGAGAAAGCCGACGAGGGCGCCGACCTCGAGTCTCCCGAGTTCCAGGCCGCGCTCGCGGCGTTCGAGCAAGACACTGCCAGCTCCGGTTTCGTGGCCGAGTACACCTCGGTCGACGAGGAATCCTCAATGGAGACCGACTACTTCGTGTACTACGGCGAAGCAGGCGAAGAGCAGGCGTTGGCTCTTGCCGATGCCCGCAACGAGGAAATCGCCGCCGAAGGCCGCGAGGGGTCTGCCGAGGCCGTCGTCTACAGCTTTGACGGCGAAGCCACCGATGGGGAGACCGGCGAGGTCATCACCCAGGGTGTCGGCGTGCCCGCACCCGAGGACCCGAGCGCCTACGGTATCTGGATTCCCGGCATCCCCGTCCTCATCGGCACCGCTCTCGAGGCCGTCGGCTGCGTCGGCTGGCTCTACGACCTCATCATGGACGGCATCGTTGCCGGTGTCGGCGCCGTACTTGGCTTCGTCCCGCAGATCATGATCCTGTTCTTCCTGCTGGCTATCCTCGAGGCATGTGGCTACATGGCCCGCGTCACCTTCATCCTCGATCGCCTCTTCCGTCGCTTCGGCCTGTCGGGCAAGACCTTCGTGCCCATGATCGTCGGCACCGGTTGTGGCGTGCCGGGCATCATGGCTTCGCGCACAATCGAGTCCGAAAGCGCTCGTCGCCTCACGGTCATGACCACGACCTTCATGCCGTGCTCGGCCAAGCTGCCCATCATCGCGCTCATCGCCACGGCCATCTTCGGCGGCGTGTGGTGGGTCGCCCCGCTCGCGTACTTCATGGGCATCGCCGCCATCATCGTCTCGGGCATCATCCTGCGCAAGACCAGGCCGTTCATGGGCAAGGTCACGCCGTATGTCATGGAGCTTCCCGAGTACCGCCTGCCGCGCTTCGTCGATTTGCTGCGCAGTATGTGGGACCGCGCCTGGGCCTTCATCAAGAAGGCGGGCACCATCATCCTGCTCGCCACGATCGTGGTCTGGTTCCTGTCCGGATACGGCATCTACGAGGGCCAGTTCATGTGGGTCGGCGAGGACCTGATGGATTACTCGTTCCTCGCGTACTTTGGCAACGCCTTCGCGTGGATCTTCGCACCGCTCGGCTTCAACAACTGGGAGTGCGCGTCCACCGTTATCACCGGCCTCATCGCCAAGGAGAACGTCATCTCGACGATGGCCGTGGTGTACGGCGGCGATCCTAACGTCGCGTGGACCAGCGCCTACATGGCGTCGCTCGCGGCGACGACCGGCTCCGTCTTACTCGTTCCTGTCGCGGCCTTCGCCTTCATGACCTTCCAGCTGCTTTGCGCACCGTGCTTCGCGGCCATGGGAGCCATCAAGCGCGAGATGGGCGGCTTCAACAAGTGGTTCTGGGCTGCCATCGGCTGGGAATGCGGCTTTGCCTACGTCATCGCGCTCATCATCTTCCAGATCGGCGCGTGGGTCACGACCGGCATTTTCAGCCTCGGTACCATCGTCGCCCTCGTGTTCGTCGCGGCCCTGATCTGGGCGCTCTTCCGCCCGGCCAGCAAACCCGCAGCCCCCGAGCAGGCCAACTCGGCTGCAAAGGCGGCTGCGTAGATGAGACAAAAGTCGCCGGGGCAGTTTTGTCTCATTGTCCCGGCTGCATAGAACGTTTACCCCTGGCTTCAGGACAAGCCTTCTTCATGGGCGGCTCCTCCACCCGCCTGAAAATGTCCTCCCTCTCTCCGGGAAGCGCCCCTTACGGGGCGTTTCCTGCGTTTGGCAGACAAAACTGCCCCGGCGACTTTTGTCTGGTTTCACCTCGCACATTTAAGACAATTGACGCTTAATTCAACTTGCTGATATAGGTAAATTGCATGTAAAATACATGCATAATAAATATCGATGAAGGAGCACTTCATGCCGGCGTTGCAAGTAAGAGATTTCCCCGATGCCCTTTACGAGGACCTGCGTGAGTATGCCGCGCGGCATCATCGCAGCATGGCCCAGCAAACGGTGGATGCCGTCGATTGCCTGATACACGGCACCGCACCTGCGCAGACATGCGGATGTGCAACTCCCGCATCATTCGACCTCACCTCTGTCCGGAAGTTGCGCATAGCCAAACGCGAGGAGGTGTTCCGTCGGGCAGCCGAACGCAGGACGCAGCGGCAAGACGGCCTTCCCAATCCGGTGGAGATGCTCGCCCAGGCTAGGGACGAGCGTGACGAGCAGCTCGAGCACGTCATGGCAGAGGTCATGGAGGACGCACGATGATTGTCCTCGATACTAATGCCGCCGTTGCGATTGCCATGGGCACCGACTTGGGCGATGCTCTTGTCATGTTGCGTAACCCCGACGAGCGTGTCATCGCGCCTTCGTTCATGCATGCCGAGGTAGCTCACGTGATGAGCAAGTATGTGCGCGGGGGATACCTCGAGGTTTCGCAGGCTGTGGACTGCGCACGCGATGCCCTGCTTCTCGTGGACGAGTTTCGCGATGATGCCTCGCTATGGACGGAGGCCCTCACCGAATCACTGCGGCTCGGCCACTCTTCGTATGACCTATTCTACCTGGTGCTCGCTCGCCGAGAGGGGGCAACGCTGTTTACGTTAGATCGCAAACTCCAGAAACTCTGCGACAAAAATGGCGTCAATGCCGTTTGGCTCGACTGGAATTTTGGGTGAAGATTCTCTAATCCAGCTGTCGCAGAATTTGCGACAGCTCACCAGACAAAATTGCCCCGGCGACTTTTTGTCTGGTCTACAACCGCGTGCTCGTGGGGGTCTCGGAGACGGGGCCGAAGTTCTCCTCGTACCAGGCGATCCACTTGTTCATCGTATCCTCGCTGACAGCATGCTCCATCATGCACGCCTCGCGATTAGCCGCCTCTTCATCCACGCCGAGCGCATCGATGAGGAAGGCGCGCAGTACGCGATGACGCGTGAGGATATGCTCGCCGTATTCCTTGCCAACTTGGGTGAGGGTGATTTCGCCGTAACGCTCCTGCTCGATGTAACCCATCTCACGCAGGTTCTTTGTTGCACGTGCAACACTGGCCTTGGAAAAGCCAAGCGCATCCGCGACGTCGGTGGAGCGCACCGAGCCACTGCCATGCAGGGCAAGGTCGTAGATTGCTTCGATGTAATCCTCATATGAGGGGGTAAGGTCGCCTATGGCCACGATGAGCTCCGCTCGCTTCGAGAGTCGATGATAAACGCATTATACTACGGATGGATAATCACGGCGTGTTCTTTATCTGGATTTATGGATAATGCGGAGAAATGAGACGGTTGCTCAGAGACATTGTCTCATTGTCGAGGTCTGAGAGCTGCGGTTACGTCAACTTGTTGCGTTATCGATGTCGAGAAATGCCAGCACGTCATCGTCCAGGCCGTCGGCATCGAAAAGGCAATCCGCATCACGCACGGTCCGCAGCGAGCCATCGAGCACGATGCCGACCTTATCGGCCAAGATGCGCGCCTCCTCGAAATCATGCGTGACAAATACGATGGTGCAATCAAAGCGCTTGTGTACTTCGCGCACGACGCCGTACATTTGCCGCTTGGTTGCGGGGTCAAGTGCCGAGAACGGCTCGTCAAGAAGCAGTATCTCGGGTTCGAGGACGAGGGCGCGTGCCAATGCCGTACGCTGGGCCTCGCCACCGCTGATGACGCCAGGGTATCGGTCGGCGATCCCATCGATGCCAAAACTCGTGAGCAGCCGGTCGGCGCGTCTTCGCGCTTCATCGCCGCCGATTTTACGAACCCGCAATCCGTACTCCACGTTCTCCCGCACGGTCATATGGGGAAAGAGCGCGTAATCCTGGTAGAGAATCCCCAGATGGCGCTGCTGAACGGGAAGGCTGTCGGCCCTCTTGCCGTCGAGTAGGATTTCCCCGCGTTCCCAAGAACATGCCCCGGCGATGGCCTCCATGAGCACGGTCTTGCCCGATCCGGTTGAGCCGAGGATGGCGAAGATTTCGCGCGGTCGTATATTCAGCGACGGGACGCTCAGAACGAACGCCCCGCGCCTCACACGCAGGTCTCTGATTTCGATACTACCGGCCAAAGGATTCCTCCTCGAAGGGCACATCGGCGATATCGGGCATTTCGTCGATCGGCTTCTCGTTGCAAGATGCCCGTCGGCTGCGCAGCCATCTACCGCGCCCGCCTTTGTCCACGCGCGATGCTCCGACCGGGCGATTCAGCAGGTCCGCGAGCACCAACGTCGCCGCCGAGACGATGAGCATGATCATGGCCGTCGCCATCGCCACGTCATTGTTTCCCGTCGATATGCTCAGGTAGATGCTTCCCGGCAGCGTCTCCGTTCGCATACGTGTGACTCCCACGAGCATGAGCGTGGCACCGAACTCTCCCATCCCGCGTGCCCACGTGAGGACGGCGCACGAGATGATCGAGTTGCGTGCCTGGGGAAGGATGATGTCGCGAAACACCTGCCAGGATCTCGCCCCGAGGGTCTTGGCCACGAACTCCATGCGAGGGCTGACCTCGTCAAGCGCCGTTCGCACCATGCGGATGGCGAAGGGTAGATTGACGATGAGCTGGGCGAACACGATGCCAGCCGGTTGAAAGACCACGGCCAGGCCAATGTCCTTGAGTGCCTTGCCAAACGGTGACGAGAAGATGATGAGGAGCGCGAAACCCAGCAGGATGTAGGGCAGCGACAACGTGAGTTCCATGACGACGCTCGCGATGCGCTTGCAGGGCATGTTCGTGTGCGAGAGCGCGTAGGCGGTTGGCAGCGCGAGCACGAGGCAGATGGCGGTCGAGATTATCGAGGTGACAACACTCATGCGCAGTGAGAACATAACTTCAGCCGAGGTGAGTGCCTCGTGGAAGTGGGTTATGCCACTGGCGACAACGGCAACGATGGCACTCCCGATGAACAGGAGCGCCACGATTGCGATGATGATGGTGAGCGTGGGAAAGAGTTCCCGGATGCGCCCACTATGCTTGCGTGTCTCGTCCGTATGAGACATGGCGATTCTTGGAACAAATGTGGGACAAATGGACAGGTCGTTTGCCCCACATTCACGTCCGAATATACGGAGCTATGCGCGCTCGTAGCCGTAGGAAGCCCAGATATCCCAGACGGCATCCGTTTGCAGGAAATCCTTGAAGGCGCTAACGGCGGCGACATCCTGAGCGCAGGTAAGCTGAGCTGCGGGGATTACCTTGACGAGGGCATCAAGATCGCTCGTGTCGACGATGCTCACACCATCGCCCTTCACGTTCTCCTTCCAGACGATTCCCGCATCACCTTCGCCATTGGCAAGAGCGGTTGCGATCTGAGGTGCGGTGGTCGTGGTGGTGATGACGCCCGAGCTCATAAGCGAGTCCCATAACTCGGCATCGGTCAGTGCCTTCTTGGCGATTTTGCCGATAGGGGTGGATTCGGGGTCACCGACGAGCACACGCTGAGCGTTGGCGAGGCTGGCGATGCCGGTGATGTTTGCAGGATTCGATGCGGGAACGGCAAGTACAGGGATGTGCTTGACCAGATCCTCGCTCGAGGCGACCGCGCTTTCGACAGGCTTGAGCTCTTCCTTGGAGCCGGCGATGAAGAAGTCACCTTCGTTCGTCGTGGTGATTTGCGTTTGGATTTGCGCGGCGTTGGCATAGGTCACGTTCATCTCGCAACCGGTTTCCTCGGTGAAGAGGTCAGCTATCTTCTGGAAGGGCTCGGTCATGCCCGCGCCGCAATAGATGTTGAGCTGCTGGCCTTGCAGGTTAGCTGCTTGCGACGATGATTGCGATCCCGCGTTTGACGAGGAACACCCCACCATCGTTAGCGCTGCTAGCACGAGAGCCATGGCAGCGATTGCGCCAAGTCGCCTGATTCTACTTCCCGTTTTGGTGATTGCCATTGCAGTTCCTCTCCCAAGGTGATTGATTCGGTATATGAAATATATCAATAAAAGAATATTTTACAAGAAGAATAGATGTGCATTAGAATAATACTGCCACGAATGGATACTCGTAAATCGCCCAGTGGCAAGCAAAGATAAGGAGCAGATCATGAGGATTTCCGCACGTAATCAGCTGAAGGGCACGATTGTCGAAGTAGAAGAAGGTGCCGTGAACGGCATTGTCACGATCGAGATTCCCTGCGGATGCAAGATAAAAGCTTCCATTACGAATGCAGCGATTCATGATTTGGGACTCGAGGTTGGCAAAGAGGCCATTGCGATAGTCAAAGCGAGTTCCGTCATGTTCGCAACTGACCGCATCCCCAACATTTCGGCTCGCAACCAACTCAAGGGCAAGCTCGTCGAGGTAGAGGAAGGCGCGGTAAATGGAATCGTCACCATTGAGCTGCGCTGCGGCTATAAGATCAAAGGTTCGATTACCAATCAGGCAATCGACCAGTTGGGACTCGAGGACGGCGGAGATGCCGTCGCCGTTTTCAAGGCCAGCGAAGTCATGGTCGGGGTCGAATAAGGAAAAAGTTTCATATTATTCTTTACATAGAATAAAAAGAGGCTATACTATTATTTCAGATGGAGAACAATTACTCTTCTTCTTCCTCTCTCTCGTGCGAATGCGGCCGAACTTCCCCGGTCGCATTCGCATATATGCAGGGTTTTTGCGCGCAGCTCGACCTTTCGGCATCCAGGTCCTAGGGCTCCGGCTCTTCGCGAATAATCGGTATCGGGATGTCGTGTCTGTCGGCTGCGCTTGCGCAACCGGAGCAGCTCCCCTTGCTGCAACCCATGCAGGCGTTTGGGAGCCTGAGGTCCTCATCGCTTGGCAAGTCGGCATCGCGATGCGCGCCATGGCATGAGCGCCCCTTCTTGCCAAAACCGCCGAAGAAGGCGACCTTGATGGCAATGCCAATCCACACGACAACGATGGCAAGTATGATCCAACTCGCAATATTCATATCCATATGTTAGCATACCCTAACTAATGAGACAAATGTCGCCGGGGCACCGGATTTGTCATTTCGAGCGGAGCGGCCGAGGGCTGCGCAGTCGAGAAATCTCCGCCATGGGATTCCTCCACTTCGGGGCCTCGCGGCCCCTTCGGTCGGAATGACAATCGTGGGACAAATGGCCCGTTCATTTACCCCGGCTCGACCGCTTGCTCCATTCGCCCGTGATAGTATGTGCAGCGTGTCATTTCATCGAGGAGGAACCCATGAGCTACGACATCACCGACATCAACCTTGCCGACGAGGGCCGCGCGCGCATCCTGTGGGCCGACCGCGACATGCCCGTGCTCGCCGAGATTCGCGAGCGTTTTGCCAAGGAGCGCCCCTTCGAGGGAATCCGCGTCGGTGCGTGTCTGCACGTGACGACCGAGACCGCCAACCTTGTACGCACGATGATCGAGGGCGGCGCCCAGGTCGCTTTGTGCGCAAGCAACCCGCTCTCTACTCAGGACGACACGGCCGCTGCACTCGTCAAGTACTACGGCGCTGAGGTCTTTGCCCGCTGTGGAGAAGATACCGAGACTTACTACAAGCACCTCGATGCCGTCATCGATACCAAGCCACAGATCACGATGGATGACGGTGCCGACCTTTGCGACCGCATCCATGGCGATCGCCAGGATGCCCTCGAGTACGTCATCGGCGGCACCGAGGAGACGACAACCGGCGTCATCCGCCTGGCGGCCATGGCTGCAGCCGGTGCGCTCAAGTACCCCTCGTTCAATGTCAACGATGCCAACACCAAGCACTTCTTCGACAACCGTTATGGCACGGGCCAGTCCACCCTCGATGGCATCGTGCGCGCGACCAATCGCCTGCTCGCGGGACGCACCCTTGTGGTGAGCGGCTACGGCTTCTGTGGCCGTGGCCTGGCGCAGCGTGCTGCCGGCATGGGCATGAGCGTCATCATCTGCGAGGTCGATCCGCTCAAGGCGCTCGAGGCTCACATGGAGGGCTATCGCGTGATGCCGTGTGCCGAGGCCGCCAAGTACGCCGACGTGTGGGTTACCGTGACGGGCGACCTCAACGTCATCGACGCGCCAGCGTTCGAGAACATGAAGGATAGCGCTATCATCTGCAATTCCGGTCACTTCAATAGCGAGATTAACATCCCGTGGCTCGAGGAACATGCGGTATCGAAGGAGACCCTCAAGCCGCTGGTTGACGAGTACACGCTGCCTGACGGCCGCACCATCATCCTGCTTGCCGACGGACGCCTCGTGAACCTTTCTGCCGCCGAGGGGCATCCCGCCGAGGTTATGGACATGAGCTTCGCCAACCAGGTGCTCGCGGCGGAATATCTGCTCAAGCATCGCGACGAGCTGTTGCCGCAGTGCTACAACATCCCGGCCGAGATCGACGACGAGATCGCGCGCGTCAAGCTCGGCACGCTCGGCATCGAGATCGACACGCTCACGCCCGAGCAGGAGGCTTACCTCAACTCCTGGACGCTGGGAACGGTGTAGGGGACGGGCCCACTGGCGTGCAAAGAAATTACGATTGTGTGAAGAGAAGTCTCGACCCCATCTCACACAATCGCAAAAAACGTGCACGACGCTCGTCGATTCTACTTTGCGGCTTCGATTTGCTCCGAAAGCCAGCCAGCCCACTCGTCAACGCCGTCGCCTTTGGTTGCGGTGATGGCGAAGCTCGGCGCGCTGGGATTGAGACGCGCTATGTGCTCGTCGAAAAGCGTTTTGTCAAAGGTGAAAGCTGACATCACGTCGACCTTGTTGAGGATGATGGCATCGGCCACCTGGAACATTCCCGGGTATTTGAGCGGCTTGTCATCGCCTTCGGGCACGGACAGGATCATCATCTTGATGTCCTCGCCCAGGTAGAAGTCCGCAGGACATACGAGATTGCCGACGTTCTCAATAAAGATAAGGTCGATGTTGTCGAGGTCGAGCACCTCGAGAGCACGATGCAGCATGTCGCTTTCCAGGTGGCAGGCGCCGGCCGTGTTGATCTGCACCGCTGGAATCCCCATGGCCTTGATGGTTTGCGAGTCGACATCACTCGCGATATCGCCCTCGATGACGGCGATGTTGTACTTATCGCGCAGTGCGTTGATGGTTGCCACGATGGTCGACGTCTTGCCCGATCCGGGGCTTGCCAGCACGTTGACCATGTAGACGCCCTTTTCGTCGAGCAGGGCGCGATTTGCCGCAGCGCCCTCGTCGTTCTTGTTCAGAATCTTCGTTTCCAGGTCGATGTGAGCCATGTCGTCCTTCTCTCTCGATGTGCCATGGGGTCTGACCCCTTGGCACATTGGAACCTACGCGGGGTCGTCCTCGTCGTCGGGTGTCTCGATTTCCATGGACGCAACCTCGAGCTCGCGTCCCGCAATAAGCATGGTCGCTGCGGAGTCACAGGCGGGACAGTGGTTGTGGAAGCGGTCGTGCTCGAACTCGTTACCGCAATCGAGGCATTTCGACCGCGGACTCACGAAGTCCATCTCGAGCACGCAGCCATCGAGCAGCGGGTCATCCTCGGAAAGCGCCCCGAAGGCGAACTCCATCGCCTCGGGCACGACCATCGTCATCTCGCCGATCGTGAGCTTGATGTTTGTGATCTTAGTCGCACCGTTTTGACGTGCGACGGGAACGACCGAATCGAATATGCCCTGAACAAGCGAAAGCTCGTGCATTATGCAGCCATCTCCGCTTCTTCCTCGGCGCGCTGGCGCTTGATTCTACGTGACAGTGCAATGCGCGCGGCGGCGAGGGACACCTCGTAGAGCGCGAGAAGCGCGGCGAACATGATGCCCATCGTCACGGGAGAAGCGTCCGGAGTGACGACGGCGGCGATTACGAGCAGGCCAACGTAGATGCCACGCCAGCTCGCACGCATCTTCTTATACGGCACGATGTTGAACAGGATGAGGAAGAACACCACGAGCGGCAGCTCGAACGCAAGGCCAAAGGCAAGCTCGAACAGGATGATGTAATGCAGATAGTCGGTTGCCTGCGGCAGAATCTGACCGATTGACATGCTTTCGTTCGTGAGAAACTGGAACGCCGGACTCAGGCAGAAGCAATAGCAGAACACCATGCCGAGTACGTAGAGTGCGACGGCAACGAAGAACGTCGGCAGCACGTAGCGGCGCTCGTTGGGGCGCAGCGCCGGCAGGAAGAACGCGAGCAACTCCCAGAAGATGAGCGGGCTGCATACGAGGACGGACATGAAAAGGGCGACGCGAAATTTCAGCGAGAAGCCTTCGAAAGCGCCGGTCACATAGACTTCTTGCACGTAATCGCTCACGGGGAGGATGAGGAAGTCGATGAGGTAGGGCGCGAGCAGGTACATGAAGCACACCGTGACTGCGAGGGCGACGACGATTATGACGATGCGGCGGCGTAGCTCACCGATATGGTCCATGAGCGGCATGCGAGCGGGTCCGATGGGCACGTCACTCACCGCCCTTCTCGCCGTCAAGATCGTACAGGCTCGCGGCCATGCTCTTCTTCTTGACGGTGCCGCCTGCCTCGGGAATGGGCTTGCCCTCGGGATGCTCTGCGGGCGCGTCATCAAGGATGGACGCGAACGGATCATCAACAGCGGGTGCCGGAGCTGCTTGCTTTGCCGCCGGAGCAGGAGGCTCACCAGGAACGCCGCCGGGGATGGCAGCGCCGGGCTTACTCGCGGGAGAACTCGTCGAGCTGCCGAACATGTCCTTGAACGGGTCGGTGAACATGTTCTTCGTCTCGTTGAGGGTATCGTTGATGGCGGAGATGTCTTCCTGAATGGGCTTGGTCGACTCTTCGACCTGATCCTTATAGGGGGCAATGGCCTCCTGGAAGGGATCGGCGACCTCTTCCTTGAATTTCTTGTTGGCCGCCTCGGAGGCGTTTCTGAACTGCCTGATCGCCCGTCCTACGGTGCGCCCCATTTGGGGCAGCTTCTCCGGTCCGAAGATGAGGAAACCGAAGAACAGGATAATCACCAGTTCCGTGCCACTGATTCCGAACACGAAAACATCCTTTTCTAACAGCGTTCGATTTCCCTGCAAGCTCGCTACTTTACCACATGCGGCGCGGAGGAAGCGGTGAGACGGCGTGCCTGGCACACTGTCTCATATCGCAGGCATTTTATTGATTCTGGCTATCATTTGAGACAGTGTGCCAGGCACGCCGTCTCACTCGCCTGCGAACTCGATGCCCGTTTCGGTGATGACACCGGTGATGAGCTCGTTGGGGGTGATGTCGAAAGCAGGATTGAAGACGTCGCATTCACTCGGCGCAATGGGAAGCCATTGATGCCCGTAGGGCATACAGCGCACCTCGGCCTCGTCGCGCTGCTCGATGACGACCTCATCGCCCGTCACGAGCGACTTGTCGAAGGTCGAATGCGGCGCGGCGACAAAAAACGGCACGCTGTGATAGCTCGAGACAACCGCGAGCGGATAGGTCCCGATCTTGTTTGCCACGTCGCCGTTAGCGCACACGCGGTCGGCACCGACGATGACGGCGTCCACGAGCCCCTGGCCCATGATGGACCCGGCCATGTTGTCGCAGATGAGCGTATAGGGCACGCCTGCCTGCTCGAGCTCCCACGCGGTAAGGCGCGATCCCTGCTCGACGGGACGCGTCTCATCGACCCAGACCTTTTCGATGTCACCGTTCTCGAAGGCGTGGTAGATGATTGACGTTGCCGTACCCCACGCGGCTGTTGCGAGCGCGCCGGCATTACAGTGAGTCTCGATGCGCAGGGGACGGCCCAAGCGCTGGGCAAGCGTGGAGATGATGACGGCGCCGTTCTCGCCGATGAGCTTGCATGAGTAGATTTCGTCCTCCATGAGCTGGCACGCCTGCTCTTCGAGGTCCTCGGTGATCTTATCAACGCTACCACCCTGGTAAGCGGCCATGCGCGCCGGCGCCACGAGCTCGTTGATCGCCCATGCGAGGTTGACCGCCGTCGGACGTACCGCCGCAATCTCGCGGCCGCGTTGCTCGAGCTTGCTCGCGAATACGGTGACGGAATCGACGTCACTCTTGGGGTTGGCCTGGCGTTTTGCTTCGCGAATGACAGGCCATTCGTTCTTAGCCCAGAGCACAAGGGCGAACGCGCCGGCAATGCCGATGGCCGGGGCACCGCGCACGGCGAGCTCCTCGATTGCATCGCAGACCTGCTTCGAGGTGAAGCAGTCGATGTACTCGATCGAAAACGGAAGCAGGCGTTGGTCGAGCACCGTCAACCGGGCTGCCGCATCGTCAAGATTTGCCGTGGTCAGCGCACTGGGAACCCATCCCTCGAGCGCCGGCTGCCATTTTAGGGAACGCGGAAGATTCTCTCCCACCATGCCTATCGCACCGCCTTTGATTAAAAACACTTAGGCGGATGATACCACCAAGCGTCCGCACGCGGCGGCTTCACGCCTCACAAGACTTTGGCTATCATGAGCGCATGGATAAGAAACCAAACGCAAAGGCATTGCTGCCCATCGTCGTCTTCCTCGTGCTGTACCTCGGATGCGGCATCTATTTCGAGTACATCGCACCGACCGAGGGACAGATGGGCTTCTACGTGGTGAGCGTCGTCGTGGCGTTCGTCATCGCGCTCATCGTCGCGCTGCTGCAAAATCGTTCGCTTTCCTTCGACGAGAAGATCCACGTCTGTGCACGTGGCATCGGTGACGACAACATCGTCATCATGCTCTTCATCTTTCTGATGGCCGGGGCCTTTTCGGGTATTGCGAGTGCGGCCGGAGGTGTCGAGAGCACGGCCAACCTCTTTCTCGACATACTCCCTGCCCAAGCGGCCATACCCGGCCTCTTCGTCATCGCCTGCATCATCTCGCTGGCCATGGGCACGAGCGTGGGCACCATCACGGTGCTAACGCCAATCGCGGTCACGGTTGCGCAGAGCGCCGGCTTCAACTTGCCCCTATGCGTTGGCACCGTCGTGGGTGGCGCGATGTTTGGCGACAACCTCTCGTTCATCTCGGATACCACCATCGCGGCGACCCGCACGCAGGGCGTCAACATGAAGGACAAGTTCTTCAACAACTTCCGCATCGCCTTGCCGGCAGCGCTCATCACGCTCGGCATTCTCATCGTCATGGCACTCATGGCCGGCACGCCCACGCTCGACGACTTCGACTACAACATTTGGCAGGCGATTCCGTACTTCGCGGTGCTTGTCGCCGCGTTGTGCGGCATCAACGTCTTCGTCGTGCTCGGTGGTGGCATCGTGCTCTTTGCCATCGTGGGCGTCGCGACGGGATCGCTCGACTTCGCGACGGCGTTCTCGGCCATGGGCACGGGAACGGCCGGCATGTTCGAGACGATGATCGTCACGATTCTGGTGGCGTCGATTAGCGCCCTCATGCGCGAATACGGTGGCTTTGCGTCGGTGCTCGGCTTCATCAAGCGTCATTTCACGGGCAAGCGCGGAGGCGAGCTCGGTTGCGGTCTGCTCACGTTGCTGCTTGACGTTGCCTGCGCCAACAACACGGTCGCCATCGTCGTGGCCGGACCCATCGCCAAGCACATCGGCGAGAAATACGGCATCGAGCCCGTGCGCGTTGCCAGCCTCATCGACATCTTCAGCTGCGTCGGCCAGGGTCTCATCCCCTACGGTGCGCAGCTGCTCGTTGCCGCGAGCCTCGCCGGCATCGCGAGCGTCGAGATCATGCCGTTCTTGTTCTATCAGTTCCTGCTACTCGCCTGCGTACTCATCAGCATCGCCCTCGACCGCAAATGAGACACATTGGACAGGTACATCTGTCTCATGCACGCGCAATTGTATTGCGACCAATACCGGTAAGTCGTTCAATTTGTCGGATGGATAATCCGTTTGTCTTCATGAGCTTCAAGAGGGCGTCTCTTCTCGGTTTTGAGAATGTCTTTACATCCGTCGTGGGCACATCTCCTAAAATATCCTCTGCTTTTTTAAACAGCGCTGCCTCATCTTTGGTGTATTTGCCATATCTCGCCTCATTGTCGAGGCAGCAAGTCTGATCATGATTTTGGACATGGAATCGTTTAAATGCATCGATTCCTCCGCACAGCTCAAGCACGAGTCTCGTGTCGCATATGACCGAGTTACCAACATATTCCCCATAACTTGACCATGGATAATCGTTGGTCTCGCACAATCCCCCCTTCTTTGGGTTTTCATGGATATAGCGGACGACTGTCAGAAGATACGCTTCGTCGTCAACGGCCTCACTCTTGAAGCGCTCTTGGAACAGGTGTCCCACACGTCCCGCTTTTGCGTTAAACCATCGCGCATAACCACCGGATAGCTTTTGCATACATTCCGCAAGCTTTTGCAAATCAGCATGGACGAGTAGATGGAAATGGTTGTCCATAAGGCAGTAAGCGTGTAGCCGGACCTCACTAAGGTCAACTGTTTTCTGAAGCAAATGCAGAAAAACGCGCCTGTCCCC
Organism: Coriobacteriia bacterium; assembly: GCA_003149935.1. NCBI lineage: Bacteria > Bacillati > Actinomycetota > Coriobacteriia > Coriobacteriia bacterium. The sequence continues at coordinate 247,554 of QAMH01000008.1, forward strand.
ATCACATTCGAAGATTATCTGCCTTCCTGTTCCGCGGGCCATCACGTGGTAGAACCCTGCCTCACTCATTTTTCTTTTCCTGACCATTTTTTCTCCAATCTTTGGTTTGCCAGAATGAGACAGATGTACCTGTCCAATGTGTCTCATCTGTTTCTTCACCAGACGCGGCAGCAGGTGACGGTGCGGATCTCGTGGGCGCCGCCGTCGAGGAGCACGTGCGCTGCTGCCGAAAGCGTCGCGCCCGTCGTGAAGACGTCGTCGATGAGGACGATGCGTCGCGGCGGCGCGCCTGCGTCCGATATCGCCCCCGCCGCCAGCGAGAATGACCCACTGCGATTTGCCAGTCGCTCCCCGCGTCCCAACTCGCGCTGGTCGCGTGCCCCTTTGCAACTTGCAAGCGCATGCACGAGCGCCATCCCCGTACGTCGCGCGACAATCTCCGCCACGCGTTCCATATGGTCGAAGCCGCGTCGCAGCAGCGCCTCGGGCGATGCTGGCACGTACACAAGCGCATCTGCCCACTGCGACCAATCCTGGAGAGGCGGCGGGATTTCTCGACTCCGCTCCGCTTCGCTCGAAACGGCAACAGGGGACTTCGCTTTACTTGATTCACGAACTGAATGACTCGCCTGTTCGTTCCCTATCCACCTGCCCCATGAGACAGATGTACCTGTCCAATGTGTCTCATTTCGTCCGCGGATGGCGGTGCAGAGAAGCGATGCGATCACCGCGTCGAGGCGCAGTTCGTCGCTGTCCTTGTAGGTGCTGATGATTCTCCGCGCACCGTCCTCGAAGGAAAGCGCCGCTCGCGCCTGCGTAAACGGAAACGCCTCCTCGGGATGCAGCAGCGCCGACTCGCTACCGGGCATGGGGCACTCCGTGCATAACGTGCGTCCAAACGGCGCCCCGCAACGCGGACACGCAAGTGAAAGATCGATGAAGGGAAGAGAAGATGCGCAGCCCTCGCACAAAACGCTGCCGGGCATGTCGCACACGACACAGCGCGTGGGGCTAATCGTTTCCAAAATGGAGGTAGCCAGAACCTTATATATATGGTTAAAATCGTGCAACTGAGGCCTTTCCGGCCCCACCCGCTAGTCTCCGCGGGTAATTGTAAGCCATAGCTGTCTTCAAGAACGCAGCAAAAACGAGTGAGTGATGGACAACATGGAACTAATCATTACCGAGAAGAACATCGCGGCCCAGCAGATCTCTCGCCTTCTTGCCCAAGGTGGCAAGCCCGAGACGGACAAGGTCTACAACACCCCCGTGTACCGCTTCAATCGCGACGGCCACGAATGCGTCGCCATCGGTCTCAAGGGCCACATCCTCGGTCTCGACTTCCCGCAGGAGCTCATCTACAAGAAGAAGACCGGCTGGGTTGGTCTCGAAGAGGACGGCGAGGTCATCGATGCGCCGGACGTCCCCAAGGAGCTCCCCACCCCACCATGGAAGTCCAAGCGCCGTCCGTACATTCCCGAGGGCATCAACCTCAAGGGCTGGAAGATTCCGTCGCTGCCCTACCTCACCTACGCGCCCATCGTGAAGCTTCCCGCCGAGAAGGACATCATTCGCTCGCTCAAGAACCTTGCCAAGAAGGCGGACGAGATCGTCATCGCCACCGACTTCGACCGCGAGGGCGAGCTCATCGGACTGGATGCCATCTCGGTCGTGCGCGAGGTGAACGAGACCGCTCCCATCACGCGCTCTCGTTACTCGGCCTTCGTGAAGAAGGAGATCGAGGAGGCGTTCTCTCCCGCCAAGCTCACGATGCTCGATTACGACCTTGCGCATGCGGGCGAGACGCGCCAGTACATCGACCTCATCTGGGGCGCCGTGCTCACGCGTTACCTCACTTGCGTGAAGTACAGCGGCATCGGCAACACGCGCTCTGCCGGCCGCGTGCAGACCCCGACGCTTGCCCTCGTGGTCGAGCGCGAGAAGGAGCGCGATGCCTTCATCCCCGAGGACTATTGGGTCATCACCGGCAACGCCGCCCCCAAGGGCGATCACGACGAGGCCTTTACCGCGACGCATGCCACTGCGCGCTTCAAGGACAAGGACGAGGCAGATGCCGTCATGGCCCGCATTGCAGGCGCAAGCGAGGCGACCGTCGGCACCATCGAGAAGAAGCGCCGCAAGTCCAATCCGCCGGCTCCGTTCAACACCACGTCGCTCATGGCGGCGGCAAGTTCCATTGGCATCAAGCCGGCGCGCACCATGCGCATCGCCGAGTCGCTCTACATGAACGGCTATACCTCGTATCCCCGCGTCGACAACACGGTCTACCCCGACAATCTCGACCTGCGCGAGGTCCTCGGCATTCTCGCCAAGGTTCCCGATTTCCGCGAAGGCGCCGAGGAGCTGCTCGCCAAGAACAAGCTCACGGCAACGCGCGGCAAGCAGGAGACGACCGACCACCCGCCCATCTACCCCACGGGCGCGGCCGATCCCGACAAGCTTCGCCCCGAGGAGTGGAAGCTCTACAGCCTCATCTGCCGCCGTTTCATGGCGACGCTGTCCGAGGCCGCCGTCCTCGAGTCCACCAAGGTCACGCTTGACGTCGCAGGCGAGGCATTCACCGCCCGCGGTGACGTGCTCGTCGAACCGGGCTATCGCAGCGTGTATCCGTACGGCCTCAAGAAGGACGAGCAGATGCCCCCGCTCACCGAAGGGCAGACGCTCGACTTCTGGGATGCCGACTGCGCCCACAGGCAGACCGAGCCGCCCGCGCGCTTCTCGTCGGGTAAGCTCGTCCAGGAGATGGAGGCCAAGGGTCTGGGCACCAAGGCCACGCGCCACGACATGATCGAGCGCCTCTATAGCCGCCATTACATCGTGAACGATCCCATCGAGCCCACCCAGCTCGGCATCGCCATCATCGATGCACTCGAGAAGTTCGCCGAGCCCATCACCACGCCCAACAGGACTGCTGAGCTCGAAGGCGAGATGACACAGGTTGCCGATGGCAAGCGCCAGCGCGACGAGGTCGTGCTGCACTCGCGCGAGCTGCTCGGCGGCATCATCGAGGCCCTCATCCCCGAGAAGGACGCCATCGCGGACATGATCAGCGACGCTGTCACGGCCGACAGCCGCGTCGGCGCGTGCCCCAAGTGCGGTGGCGACCTCTGCGTGAAGACGTCGGCCAAGACCCGTGCGAGCTTCGTCGGTTGCAACAACTGGCCCGATTGCGACGTGACCTACCCGCTTCCCCAGGGCCGCTACGAGGCGCTCGAGGAGCCGTGCCCCACGTGCGGAGGTCCGCAGATCAAGGTCACGCCCTTCAGGCAGAAGGCGTATAACCACTGCCTCGATCCCGAGTGTCCCACCAACAAGATGGAAGAGATCGTCGTGGGCACCTGCGAGGTCTGCAAGGAGGCGGGTCGCGAGGGCAAGCTCATCGCGCAGAAGAACCCGCGCACGCTCAAGCGTTTCATCCGCTGCGAGAATTTCGAGCAATGCGACGTGAGCTATCCGCTGCCCCAGCGCGGCGACATCACCGCGACGGGCGAGGTGTGTGACGAGTGCGGTGCCCCCGAGGTCATCGTCTCGACGGCTCGTGGCCCGTGGCGCATCTGCGTGAACATGAACTGCCCCAAGCGCGAGAAGGAGAAAGCCGAGAAAGCCAAGAAGTCGAGCGGTGGGGCCAAGAAGAAGTCCACGGCAAAGAAAAAGACCGCGGCCAAGAAGTAGACGAGGCACCATAGCTGCATGAATAACAACGCAGATAGCACCGGGGGCATTTTCCTCACGCTCGAAGGCGACGATGGCGTCGGCAAGTCGACCCAGGCTGACCTTCTCGCCAAATGGCTCGAGGATCGGGGTCACACGGTCCTGCGCGTGCATGAACCAGGCGGTACGCGCCTGGGCGAGAAGATCCGCGCGCTCCTTCTCGACAAGGACGACGACGCGATGGTGCCGCTTGCCGAGCTCCTGCTCTTCGAGGCGGCTCGCGCCCAGGTGATGAGCGAGGTCATCGAGCCGGCACTTGCCGCGGGCAGCATCGTCGTCTGCGATCGTTTCACCGACTCCACGCTCGCCTACCAGGGTTACGGCCGCGAGCTCGGTGCCGAGCTCGTGCGCTCGACCAACGATCTCGCCTGCGGTGGCCATTACTCGGATCGTACGCTGTTGCTCTCGCTTGACCCCGATGTCGCCCGCAATCGTGTGGAGAGCCGCGCGAGCGGCGGTGCGACAGACCGCATGGAGTCTGCGGGCGATGCCTTTCGCACGCGCCTGCGCGCGGGCTTCGAGGAGATAGCCGCCGCCGAGCCCGAGCGTGTGCACGTCATCGATGCCAACGGCAGCGTCGAGCAGGTGCATGGGCGCATATGCGATGACATCGCCGATTTGCTTGGCACGATAGGGGCTGGGGCGGAGGGGCGCTCATGAGCGAGCTCTTTGCCGACATTGTTGGTCAGGACCAGGTCATATCATATCTCCAGCGCGTGCACGATACGGGCAACGCAACGCATGCCTATCTCATCGCAGGCGGCGACGAAAGCCTGGGCGCCGATTTGGCGCTGCGTTTTGCGGCCGGTCTCATCGCGCGGGGTGACGCGCAGGCGCAAGACGAGGTTCTGCGACGTGTCCACCCCGACCTGCACGTCTACACGCCTGCTGGCACCGACGGCTACCTTGTCGAGCAAATTCGCGAGCTCACGCGTGATGCCGAGCTCGCTCCCATCCGCGCCGCAAGCAAGGTCTACATCGTCCAAGACGCCCATCGCCTGGCGGGGGCGCCGGCAAACGCGTTCCTCAAGACGCTCGAGGAGCCGCCGCACGATGTCACCTGCATACTCGTCGCCAATAGCGAATCCGCGGTACTCGAAACCCTGCGTAGTCGCTGCGAGGTGCTCGTGCTCAACGCCATCTCGGGGGTACGGACCGGAAACGCCCAGGTCTTCGACATGCTCTACGCGCTTGCGCGCGACTGTGACAACCGTACGCTGCTCGGCAACTCCAAGCGTTTCGTCGAGCTCGCACGTGAGCAGGCGGCAAAGATGAGCGACGATGACCTCGATGTCGAGGCATACATCGAGAAGTACGATGACTACCTTTCGCAGGGTGCCAAGAAGCAGATCGAGCTTGCCGGCAAACGCGAGGCAACTGCGCACGAGCGTGCGGCCCTCTTCGACTTCTGCGCCCTCGTGCGTGCCTGGTTACGCGATTGCCTCGTGACGCGCGAAGGAGGCTCGGAGCTGCTCGCGTACCCCGAATGTGCCGACCAGACCTCTCGGGTGGCTCGCTCGACGAGCATCTCAGGTCTTCTTACCGCGCTCGATGCCGCCAAAGGAGCCATCGCGCGCATTTCGTATAATGTGACACCACAACTTGCGATTGACGCAATGTTCTTAGAAATCAGGGAGGCGTTATGCCATTAGTAGCGTCCGTTCGACTTCGCTACGCGTCCCAGGACTATTGGTTCGACCCTGCTGGCCTTGACGTGAAGGCGGGAGACCACGTGCTGGTCGAGACAAGCAAGGGCACCGAAATTGGCCTGTGCACTCAAGATGTCGTCGATGTCGAAGAGGTGGAGCTCGCCAAGCCACTCAAGCCGATCATCCGCATCGCGACCGAGGAGGACCTCGAAAAGGCCGACGAGATAGCCGCGCGCGACCAAGAAGCGCTTGCCGTCTTTCATGACCTTGCCGATAAGAACCACCTCGACATGAGTCCCTCGGCTGTCGAGTTCTCGTTCGACGAGTCGCATGCGACTTTCTACTTCACCTCGGACGATCGCGTGGACTTCCGCGGTCTCGTGCGCGATTTGGCTGCTGAGTTCCACACGCGCGTCGACATGCGCCAGATCGGGCCGCGTGACGAGGCCCGCATGCTCGGTGGCTTGGGCCATTGCGGCGAGGAGCTGTGCTGTGCACGCCTAGGTGGCGAGTTCCAGCCCGTGAGCATTCGCATGGCCAAGGAGCAGGATCTCCCCCTCAACCCTACGAAGATTTCGGGTCTGTGCGGCAGGCTCATGTGCTGCCTGCGTTACGAGTACGAGGCATACAAGGACTTCAAGGGCCGCGCTCCCAAGAAGAACGCCCTCATCGACACGCCGGCGGGCATGGGCAAGGTCGTCGAGTTCGACACGCCACGCGAGACCGTGCGTCTGCGCATGGAGGACGGCTCGAGCCTCACGCTTCCCGTCTCGGCCCTCGACACGGGCGACAAGGTGCCGCGCGAGGGCGAGCGTATCCGCCCTTGCCACATCTCACAGGAGAACTTCGACAAAATCATGGAGGAGCTCAGCAACGACAGCAATCTCGCGATGATGGGCGAGAAGCTCTTCTCCGATGACCCCAATCTGGCTGATACCACGGCCGAAGGCGGCTCGCTCGAGCGCGTTCACCGTCGTCGTCGCGGCTCGTCGGGCTCTTCCTCGCACGGCTCATCGGGCGAATCGGGTCGCAAGCCACGCAAACGCGGGTCATCCTCGCCGGAGCCCAAGCCGCGTGACGAGCGCAAGCGCCGCCGCTCCGTCTCCGCAACCGACGGCAGCGAGATCAAGCACGACGACTCCACGCGCAAGCAAGCGGGTGGCTCCAAGGACGAGCAATCCCCGAGCAACGCGAACCGCTCGCGCAATCGCCGCAGGCGCTCGAACGGCAAGCCACGCGAAAACGGCCAGAGTACGCAGTCTAAGGATGGCGCGCAGAGCAAGAATCAAGGTTCCTCGCGTCCGCGCCCCGGTCAGCACTCATCGACCGTAAGCGGAAGCGCGGCACAGGGCGGCTCAGGCGGCTCGAATGGTTCGGGCAACAAGCGCCGCCGCAGACGCCGTGGCGGGTCGGGACACGGTCAGGGTTCGGGCAAGCCGGGCGAGGGCAAGGCAAGCGAATAACACGCGCGAAGCGGGAGATGCACATGGCACGCAACATGACGCTGTTGACCGATCTCTATGAGATCACGATGGCTCAAGGATATTGGTCGCAGGGCAAGCTCGATACCGAGGCGTGCTTCTACTCGTTCTATCGCGATAATCCCTTTGGGGGCGGTTACGGCATCTTCTGCGGTGCCAACCAGATTGCCGAGCTCATCGACGGTTTCGGTTTTACCGATGACGACATCGAATATCTCGCGACGCTCACCACCGCATCCTCGACCCCGCTCTTCAATCCGGCGTTTCTCGACTGGCTGCGTGACCTCGAGCTGTCTGTCGATATCTGCACCGTTCCCGAAGGCTCACCCGTCTTTCCGCGCGAACCGCTCGTGCGCGTGATGGGGCCGCTGCTGCAATGCCAGCTTTTGGAGCCGGCCATCCTCAATGGCGTCAACTTCCAGACGCTCATTGCCACCAAGGCCGCACGCATCTGTCGGGCAGCCGAGGGACGTCCCGTTTCCGAGTTTGGCCTACGTCGCGCACAGGGCCCCGATGGTGCCATGTCCTCGTCGCGCGCCGCCTATGTGGGCGGATGCGCATCTGTCGCCAACGTGCTCGCGGGCAAGTGCTACGACATTCCCGTAAGCGGCACGCATGCACATTCGTGGGTCATGTCGTTTCCCGACGAGCTATCTGCTTTCAGGGCATATGCGGCTGAAATGCCCGATAACTGCACGCTCCTCGTAGACACCTATGACGTGGAGCAGGGCGTGCGCAATGCCATAATTGTCGCTCGTGAGCTCGAGCGCGATGGGCATAAACTCCAGGCCATCCGCATTGACTCGGGTGACTTGGCGTGGCTCTCCAAGATGGCCCGCTCCATGCTCGACATGGCCGGACTCTTCGATGTGGGCATCGTGCTTTCCAACGACCTCGACGAGTACACGATCATGTCGCTTAACGACCAAAAAGCCCAATACACGGCCTTGGGTGTGGGCACGCACCTCGCCGCCGCCTATGGGCAACCCGCCCTCGGAGGCGTCTACAAGCTTTCGGCCATACGCGAGCCGGGGCAGGAGGAGTGGACGCCGCGTCTCAAGATTTCCGAGCAGCTCTACAAGCGCACCATTCCCGGCGTGCTTGACGTGCGTCGTTATTTCGATGCGGATGGTCACTTGGCCGGTGATCTCATCATTGACGTGCACGACGAGCTACCCGCAGAAGCCGTCATGGTAGATCCGCTCGACGCGACGCGTCGCAAGAAGGTGGAGGGGCGCTTTGAGACGCTGCTCAAGCCGCTCGTCAAGGACGGCCGAGTCGAAGACGTCGATCTGTCGGCACGAAGCGCGCAGGCGCGATGTGCCGACCAGCTCGCGTTGCTGGACGATTCGATCAAACGCTTCATGAATCCGCACGAGTATCCGTGTGGCATCGAGCGCGGGCTTTTTGATCGTCGCAACGAGATGGTCATTGCCACGGGGAAGAACAGTTCGCTCTATGATTAGAGCCGAAGACGCGATGCGGGGCAGTTCCCCGCGTGCAAATAAGAAGGGGGCATCCGATGCCAGAAGATAAGATTCAGTGCCGTTTGGTTCTCGATTCGTGCTGCGATCTTCCCGCCGAGATTATCGACAGCGCCAAGGTCGATCTCCTCGAGTTTCCGTTCAACATGAACGATGGCGAGCACTTCGACGATATGTGGAAGAGCATGACCGCCAAGGAGTTCTACGACCGCATGCGCAAGGGCGAGGTCTCGGGAACGGCGCAGGTTCCCGTCTCCGAAATCACCGAGCGTTTCGAAGCCTATGCCAAGGATGGCATGCCGACGGTGTACCTCGGCTTTAGCTCCGCGCTTTCCGGTACCTTTGGGCTTGTCGAGCAGGTTGTCGGCGACATCAGGGAGCAATATCCCGATTTCGAGATATACGTGATCGATACCAAGCTCGCGTCGATTGCCGAAGGCCTGCTTGCCTACGAGGCAATCAACCAGCGCAATCGTGGCCTTTCGGCCAAGCAGCTCGCAGCATGGGCCGAGGAGGCGCGCTGGTTCGTGAACTGCCTGTTCACGGTCGATGAGCTCGAGTACCTGCGTCGAGGCGGTCGCATTCCGGCAGCGGCAGCCACCATCGGTGCCAAGCTCAACATCAAGCCGCTGCTCGCGTTCGATCTCGACGGTGCTCTCTCTCTTGTCGGCGTCGCCCGTGGCCGCAAGAAGTCGCTCAAATCACTGGTCAAGTGCTATGACGAAAACCACGCCGATGACCATGGGTCCAACGGCGTCGTGCTCACGGCCTCGGCAGATGCGGAAGGCGACGTCAAGTGGGTCGAGGAACATCTCAATCGCCCCGAGGGCGCCATCCCCGCCATCCGCAGTCAGATCGGCCCCGTCATCGGTTCGCACGTCGGTCCGGGTATGGTCGCCGTCGTGTTCTGGGGCGATGACCGCCGCGAGAAGATTTCTATTGCCGATCGCATTGCCAACAAGATAAACAGTGGGGAGTAATTGATGATCAGTCCGCTTGACACGCGCATCGCGTTCTTTGGCGGGTCAGCACAACCCGCCGTCATCGAAGCGATTGCCAAGCTCAAGATGAGCGGGTTCGATGTCGTCGTCGCGAGTCACGATCCGCGCGAAGCCCCGGCCCTGCGCGAAGTGGGTGCGGTCTTCATCGACGACCGCATGGAGGCCCTGCTCGGCAGCCAGGTCGTCATCACCTCGCTGCGCACGACGGCCGAGGTCGAGAACCTGTATCTCGGCGATGAGGGCCTGCTCGAACTCATGGATCCGGGCACGTTCTGCATCGACTTGAGCATATCAAGCCCGCGTCTCGCCCGCGAGATCCAGGCGGTCGCCGCCGTCTCAGATATCGAGGTGCTCGATGCCCCCATCGTCTGCGTGGGCGAACATGAGCAGCCCATCGCCTTCGTGGGCGGTGATCCGCAAACGCAGGAAACGCTCTCGCCGCTCTTCCCGTACCTGGCCCCCGTCATCATGCCGCAGGAGTCGGCAGGTGATGGGCAGTTCGCCGCCATGATTAGCATCATCGCGCTTGCCGGATCCCTCATGGGCGCCATCGAGGCAATTTCGCTCGCACACATTGCGGGCTTTCCCGAGAAGAACGCGCTCAATGTGCTTGCGTCAACCTCGGGCGGCTCGCGTGCCCTTATCGACTACATTCCGCAGGTGCTCAGCCACGACTATACGGGTCTCATCAATATCGCGAGCTTCCTCGACATGCTCGACGTCGCGCTCGACACCGCCGAAGAGCTTGAGGTGACCATTCCCATGACCGAAACGGCCTATCAGCTCTACGAGTTGCTTCAGGCAGTTGGCGGCGAGGAAATGAACCTGCAGGCCCTCGCCCTGCTGTACGAGGATGAGCAGACCTGTGCCGATTATGGCCTGGATTGGGCGCTCGCCGAGGGATTCAACGAGCGCTGCGAGCGTTTCGACGATCTTTTCGGTGGCTCGGGTCTTCTCGATGATGATACCCCGGGCTCCTCCGGTCGCTCGCATGGCGACCCACCGCCCATTGACGGCTTCTTTTCGAAGAATTAGACGGGCGACCTTCCATGGAGTTGTTCGCGACTTGCGGCACGGGTCTTGAGGCGATTCTCGGCCAGGAGCTGCGCGGCCTTGGGATGGACGAGGTTCGCCCCCTCACGGGCGGTGTCGCGTTCTCGGCAGATCTTGAACAGGCCTATACCGCGCTGTTATGGTCGCGCGTCGCGAGCCGCATCCTGCTGGTGCTCGAACGCGTCGAGGCAACGGACTCCGATAGCCTCTATGCGGGCGTGCGTGGCATTGCCTGGGAGGATGTCGTTGCCCCCGGCGCGACGATTGCCGTGAACGCCCGTGGCACCAACGACCAGCTGCGTGACACGCGCTATACGGCGCTGCGCGTGAAGGATGCCGTCTGCGACCGCTTGCGCGATGAGCGTGGCGAGCGTCCCGATGTCGATGCGCAACATCCCGACCTGCTCATTCAGGTAAACCTTCACGCCAAGCGAGCGACCGTCTACATCGACCTCTCGGGCACCTCGCTTGAGAATCGTGGGTATCGCGATGTCGCACGGAGCAGCTCGCCTTTCATACACGAAACGCTCGCTGCTGCCATGCTCCTCGCGGCGGATTGGCCCGCACGTGCAAAGTGCGGCGAAATACTTGTTGATAGCATGTGCGCCGCAGGTACCCTCATTATCGAAGCGGCTTTGATAGCGGGTGATGTGGCGCCGGGTATCACACGCTCTACCTGGGGATTCTCGGGGTGGTGTGGCCATGACGAAAAGTTGTGGCAGACCATCCTCGACGCTGCTGACGCACGTGCCCAAGCAGGGGCGCGTGAGGTCGTGATATACGCGACAGACGCCCGCGAGCGCGAGATAGCGTGCGCACGGGCCCGGGCCAAGGCTGCGGCTATCGCCTCGCTCATCGAGTTTCTACCGTGCCGAGACGCGCTTGCCAACACCATCATGTACCGTGCCGACGCTCGGGGTTTGTTCGCGAGCTGCCTCTTCGTCAGCACGGAGTGCCTCGAGGCGACCCTACCCGCGCTCTACGCGCAGCTTGCTGGCGAATTGCTTGACGCCAAGCCGCTTGAGGCGGCTGTCCTGCTCGTAGAGGGCCAAGATGCCGATGCCTATCTAGGCATGGAGCGCACGCGGGGCTATAGCTGCATGAACGGTTCCGCTCCCTGTGACATCGCGCTCTTCGACCTGCGCGGTGATGCATCCCGTGCTGCACAGGTGAGCGTGCGTGACAGGCAGCTCGCCGTCTACGACGCAAGCGCACAGCAGTTTGCCGACCGTCTCAACAAGGTTTTCAAGCAGCGCCGCAAATGGGCGAGCAAGAACGGCATTTCGGCCTATCGCATCTACGATGCGGATTTGCCCGACTACAACATGGCCATCGACCTCTATGAGGGGGCGGGCAAGGATGCGGGCAGGCGCCTCGTGCACGTCGCCGAGTACGCGCCACCCAAGAACATCGATGCAGCCAAGGCGGCACGCCGCATGACCGACGCCCTCAATATCGCAAGCGTCGTGCTCGACGTTTCCGCAGACGACATCTTCGTGAAGCGTCGCGTGCGTGCCAAGGGCGGCTCGCAATACGCGCAGCTTACGCAGCAGGCGGGTGAGACACATTGGACAGGTACATCTGTCTCATCGCGGTTCCGCGATGAGACAGATGTACCTGTCCAATGTGTCTCACCCGCCATCATGCGCCCCGGGCGTCTCATCACGCAGGAGAATGGTCTGCTCCTCGAGGTCGATCTTGCGAGCTATCTCGACACAGGGCTGTTCCTCGACCATCGTGACACACGCGAACTTGTCGGCAAGCTTGCCGCGGGCAAGAGCTTCCTCAACCTCTTTGCCTACACTTGCACGGCAAGTGTCTATGCCGCTGCCCATGGGGCGAAGTTCACGACGAGTGTAGACCTCTCGAACACCTACCTGCAATGGGGCGAGTGCAACATGGAACTTAACGGCCTCATGAATGGCCACCAGGAGTTCGTGCGTGCCGATTGCGTCGAATGGGTCCAGCAAACGCGTCACACGAAAATGCGCTGGGACCTCATCTTCGTCGATCCGCCCACCTTCTCGAACTCCGCGAAGATGCGCACGCGCGGCTGGGACGTGCAACGCGACCATGCCGAGCTGCTCATCGGTGTGAGCCGCCTGCTAAGCCGTGGCGGTGCTGCGGTGTTCTCGTGTAATCTGCGTGGATTCAAGCTTGACCGCGAAACGATCGAACGTGCGGGCGTGCAGGTCGTTGACATCACCGACAAGACGATACCGTTGGATTTCGAGCGACATGCCCAGGTCCACCATTGTTTTGTTTTGCGGAGAATCTAGACCGCGCGATTATCTGCTGCGTGATACACTAAAGCCGCTCCTCCCAAGTCTGTGGTTGCGAGCTGGTAAAACAGCTCTAGTCCAAGGCAGATGCGGTCGAAAGGATCCACGTAAGCGGGCAGGGTTTCCTGCACGTGAGCATGGCGCATCTTAGGGGTAAGACGTACCGTCCGTTATGGTCACATACGGTGGCCCGGGCGAGAAAATGAGTAGTGAGATAGTATCAGGCAAAAGTTTCTGTATGCGAGTGTGGGGTCAAAAACCAGGTCAGTTGGGAGGAGCACTTTCACTGGCCCATGAAAAACGGAGCAAGATGTTCGCAAAGCAAATCAAACACAAGACAATAGCCTCGATCATCATGGCGCTTGCCGTGTGCATGCTTGCCGTGGTCGGGCTGTCCGCGTGCCAGCTTCAAACCAAGACGCAGGTTGAGAGCAATCTCACGCCCAAGCTGGATGCTTCGGCAACCATCACCGAGGGCGTACTCACCGTGGGCATCAACACGAGCAACTCACCGTATGGCGGCACCAATTCGAGCAATCAGACCGTCGGCATCGATGTCGACGTTGCCGCGGCCGTCGCCCAGGAGCTCGGCTTGCGCATGCAGATCATCGATGTCGGGTCGAGTGGTCGCTTCGCGCTCAGCAACAAGCAGGTCGATGTTGCTCTCGGGCTCACCAAGTCCGGCACGGGCGACCTCGTCACCTACAGCGATCCATATCTGACGGACGGCCTCTCGCTGTTTTGCCTGAGCACCAACCGTCCCGTCTCCATCGAGGATGTCGCAGCGCAGACGGCTGCTGGCACCGCCAAGGTGCTCGTCCAGGCCGAGACCACTGCTGCGAGCAAAATGCAGGAGCTTCTCGGCATCGACAAGATCGTCGCCATGCCCACCATGCAGGCGGCATTTGACGCGCTCAACAACGGCGAGCAGAAGTTCCTGGTGACCGACGCAGTCATCGGCGATTACTTTGCGCGCAACTACGAGAGCGTCATCCGCATGGGATTCCTGGGCGCAGATTGCGTCACGCCCATCTACGCCGTGACGCTCACGCAGAGCTCCGCGCTTTCGAGTGGCGTTAACACCGCCATCAAGACGATCAACGAAAACGGCGTCATGCGTGTCATCGCAACCAAGTGGCTTGGTACCGATGGCGATACGCTTCTTGCAGGAAAGACCGATCTGGCGACGCTGCCAGCCAAGGCATTTGGCATCGGCGTGTCAGCAGAACCGGATAATCCCGAGGAACCCAACCCCGATACGCCGGAAACCCCAGGTGAGGAGGATACGGGCGCGCAATCCGGCGACGAGTAGAACGAACAACCCACGATCAAGGAGGTCTATCATGGCTATCACAGTTTCGGGACGAAAGATGAACGTCACTCCCGCTATCAAGGACTACGTTGACGAGAAGATCGGGCGCTCGCTCGAGGTATTCGACAGTGCCGCCATGGACGCGGAGGTCGTCCTGCGTACCGAGAAGAACCCGGCCATTTCGCTCAATGCCATTTGCGAGGTCACGGTCAATGCCAAGGGTGCCGTCATTCGCGTGGCCGAGTCCGCCGAGGACATGTACGCGGCCATCGACCTGGCATCCGACAAGGTTACCCGTCAGCTGCGCAAGTACAAGACGAGGATCGTGGAGCGCCGTGGCGGCAGGGGTAGCATCCGCCACCTCCAGCCCGACGAGCTGGACATCCCCGATGTCATCCCGACCGAGCCCGAGGAAGACGACGACTTGCTCGTGCGTCTGAAGGAAGTCGAGATGGAGCCTATGACCGAGGAGCATGCACTCGTGCAGACCGACCTGCTTGGCCATGACTTCTTCGTCTACTTCGACCAGGACGCGCATCAGATCCAGGTCATCTACCATCGCAAGAATGGCGGCTACGGCATCATCAGGCCAATCATCAACGCATAGGCAATAAGACACGCCATCGTTTTGAGCAAGGGGTCGGGCACTGCCCGGCCCCTTTGTCGTAGCACATTGGCTACTCTGTGTCTTTTTATACATAGCCGCGCTTGTCAGAGTGCTAGTATGTGCAGATTATCAACTGCAGTAGGACGAAAGGAACGTCAACTCATGGCACGCGTGTACAACTTTTCCGCCGGTCCGGCGGTGCTTCCCGAAGAGGTCCTGAAGCAAGCGGCGAGCGAGATGCTCGATTACGAGGGCACCGGCATGTCCGTCATGGAGATGAGCCATCGTTCGGCCGCCTTCACCAAGATCATCACCGAGGCCGAGCAAGACCTGCGCGATTTGATGGGCATTCCGGATAACTATAAGGTGCTCTTCCTGCAGGGCGGTGACTCCCTGCTCTTCGCGACGGTGTTCATGAACCTTGCAACCAACGGCAAGGCCGACTACATCGTCACCGGCGGCTGGTCCAAGAAGGCCTACAAGGAGGCCCAGATTCTCGGCGACCCCAAGCTGCTGGTCAACGGCGAGGGCGACAACTTCTCGTGGATTCCCGACCTCTCTGACCTCGACATTCGCGAGGACGCGTCCTACGTCTACATCTGCGAGAACGAGACCGTCTACGGCAATCGCATCTACACGCTGCCCAACACCAAGGGCCATGTGCTCGTGTCCGACCAGAGCTCGATGTTCCTCTCCGAGCCGGTTGATGTGAGCAAGTACGGCCTCATCCACGCCGGCGTGCAGAAGAACTGCGGTCCAGCTGGCGTGCAGATCGTCATCGTGCGCGAGGATCTTATCCCCGACGACCTCCCCGGCGTGCCCACCATGCTGCGCTTCAAGACGCATGCGGATAGCGGCAGCCTCTACAACACGCCGCCGAGCTATGGCATCTACGTGTGCGGGCTCGTGTTCAAGTGGATCAAGGAGCTGGGTGGCCTCGAGGTCATGAAGGAGCGCAACGAGGCCAAGGCCAAGCTGCTCTACGACTACCTCGACGCGAGCGACCTTTTCTCGAGCACGGTCAATCCCAAGGACCGCTCCATCATGAACGTACCGTTCATCACGGGCGATGAGGACCTCGACAAGAAGTTCATCGCCGAGGCGACCGCTGCCGGTCTGGCCAACATCAAGGGTCATCGCAGCGTGGGTGGCATGCGCGCGAGCATCTACAACGCCATGCCCATCGAGGGCGTGCAGGCGCTTGTCGACTTCATGCGCGAGTTCGAGGCGGCCAACAACAAATAGGGGCAAACGCGCAACTTGACGCATCGGAAGGGCGCCCGCATTATGCGAGCGCCCTTGTCATTCCGAGTGGAGCGACCGAAGGTCGCGAAGTCGAGGAATCTCTCCTGCCGCCTCTCGATTCTGCTTCGCTTCGCTCGAAATGACAGTGACTGCTCCCCTTTTGATGGGACGCGATTGTTCGCGAACACCTCTTTCGCAGTTGTGAAGCGGATATGTAGGGAATGTGACGGGTTTTGAGCATATTGCTAGCTTACGTTACAGTTATATCCCGCATGCACGTAAACGAAGCGTAAATGAGGTTAATTTTTGCTGCAACATGCACTCAACCGAGGCATCATCCTCGTGCTCTCATCTTTGTTGGCGCTTGTGATTTGTCTTGCCAGCGGCGGGTTTGTGCAGACATCCCTCGCAGACGAAGAAGCTGAGGCTCTCGAGGCACAGGTCAAGTCCAGTGCCGATGCCTATAACGACGCCATCTCACGCCAGGAAGAGCTAACGGCCGAGATAGCGACACTCGATGCGCGTATAGCGGAGCTCGAAGCAAAGCTTCCCGCCCAGCGCGAGCGTTCTGACGAGAGCATACGAGCGCTCTACAAGTACGAGTACGATTCATCGAGCGTGCTCATGATGCTGCTTGAGTCAACGAGCGTCACCGACATGCTTGCGATTGTCGATTCATACAATTGGATCATCGAGTACAACACGACGGAGATCCAAAGCGCTATCCAAATGGAGTCCGAGCTCAAGAATGCTCGAGAGAAGCTCGCAAACGACAAGGCGAATGTCGACAAGGCCGCCCAGGATGCGCTCGATTCGCTGCAACAAGCCCGCGAGGCCCGCGAGCGCGTGGCGGCTCGAGCTGCCGCTGCTCAGGCTGCCGAGCAACAGGCAAGCCAGTACGTCATCAATTCGGATTCGGCGAGCGCCGACGAGAAACAGGCCGCGAGCGCGGCGAGCAACGCGGCATCATCGGCCAGCGCCTCGCATGTGGGATGGTCGGCGGATAAGTCCGACTTCGTGAGCGACTGGGCACCGCGCATCGATGCGTACCTTTCGGGTTCGCCCATGGCGGGTACGGGCGAGTACTACGCAGCGGCTGCTTGGGATAATGGCGTTGACCCGCGTTGGGCGCCGGCGATTTCGTATGTGGAGAGCAGCAAAGGCGCCGTCTGCTTCCGCTCGCACAACGCCTGGGGTTACGGTAGTTACAGCTTTGGCTCATGGGAAGAGGGCATCAACAGGGTCGTTTCCGCACTCGGAGGCTCGCTGTACGGCGGCTATCTCACGCGTGAGGCTGCTGCTACGTATTGCCCCTCGAATCCCGGGCACTGGTACAACAGCTGCGCCGAGCAAATGGCCCAGATCTAGTAGGCAGATGGAGTGGAGGGGATGTGTCAGGGGGTCAGACCCCTTGGCACATGGATCCATGTGCCAAGGGGTCTGACCCCCTGACACATCCGTCTTCGACATTCGCTTATCATGTAGTCCATGGAAATCGTCATCACATCTATAGTGCTCGTTCTTGTTGGCGTCGGCATCGGCGTGTTGTCTGGCTTGCTTGGCATTGGCGGCGGCACCATCATGGTTCCCGTTCTGCGATTGGGCTACGGGCTTGATGCCTTCATGGCCACGGCGACCTCGCTCTTCGCGATCATCCCGATCTCGCTTGCAGGAGCTATCACGCACATCCGCGCACGGAGCTGCTTTCCCAAACTGGGATTGCTTCTGGGTATTGCCGGCGCAGTTACTTCGTCGGCAGGCGTGTACCTGGGGTCGATTTCCCCTTCATGGCTCATCATGCTGGCCGCTGCCATCATCATCGTCTGCTCTGCCTTCACCATGTTGCGAAAGGCGTTGCGCATGGGGAAAGGGGGGACAGACCCCTCCGTTGCAGGTGGGCAAAAGGGGACAGACCCCGCAACGCCGGACCCCACAACGCCGACTGGCAATAAGGGGACGGACCCTCACGGCGCGCACGAGGCCAAGCAGACGCCCCCCTGCGCATTTGCATTCACGCGCAAAAACGTCGCGCTAGCGGTGGTGATAGGCCTCATAGCCGGATTCGCCTCGGGCTATGTGGGCGTAGGCGGCGGCTTCGTCATGGTTCCGCTCATGACGGCATGGCTTGGCATCCCCATGAAGCGCACCTCGGGCACCTCGCTCATCGCCATCATCATCCTCGCCGTCCCCGGCGTCATCCAGCAGGCCTTCCTCGGTCACATCGACTACCTTGCGGGCATCATGCTGTGCGTAGGCGCTATTCCCGGTGCCGTGCTCGGCGCCCGCCTCGTGCCGCGGGTACCCGAACGCACGCTGCGCTTCATCTTCGCCGGTCTGCTTGCCGTGGCAGCCGTGATGCTCGTGATAAACGAGTTCGGCTTGCTGTAATGTCATTTCGACGAGGGGGCGATGCGAGCCCACGCTGCCATTCCGAGCGAAGGAGTACTGCTCCCCTTGTCATTTCGACCGGAGGGGGCTGCCCCCATTGTCATTTCGGGCGGAGAGGGCTGCCCCCATTGTCATTTCGAGCGGAGGGGTACTGCCCCCATTGTCATTTCGAGCGAAGCGAACGCAGTGAGCGAAGTCGAGAAATCTCGCCCCTTGCGTTTCAATGGCAGTAATGGGGGAGATTTCTCCACTACGGCGCTCCGCGCCCCCGGTCGAAATGACTGCGGGAGGGCAACCGGCCTTCGGTCGAAATGACAAAAGAGGCTCGCTATAATACGTAGATTACGCTATCGAAGCCCAGTGACGAGGGAAACGGCAACACCACGATGAGCAAACACAACGAAACGAAGATGACCGGAGCCCAGTGCCTCATACGGGCGCTGGAGGATGCCGGCGTCGAAACCGTCTTTGGCTATCCCGGCGGCCATGCGCTTGACATCTACGACGCGCTTTACGATAGCAAGAAACTCAACCACATCCTCGTGCGCCACGAGCAGGGTGCGGTGCACGCTGCCGATGGCTATGCGCGTGCGACCGGCAAAGCTGGCACCGTCATCGTCACGAGCGGCCCTGGTGCCACCAACACGGTCACGGGCATCGCGACGGCGTACATGGACTCCATTCCGCTCGTCGTCATCACCGGCCAGGTTCCCACCGATGCGCTGGGAAGCGATGCGTTCCAGGAGTCGGACATGACCGGCATCACGCTCCCCATCGTCAAACACAGCTATCTCGTCAAGGACGCGGCTGATATTCCCGCTATCATCGCCCAGGCATATCACATCGCCTCGACCGGACGTCCGGGTCCCGTGGTCATCGACATCCCGAGCAACCTCGCGCGCGAGCTCGACGTTGCATACGACTATCCCGCCGAGGTCAAGCTCCAGTCATACAAGCCCACGTACAAGGGCAACAGCAAGCAGGTGAAGCAAGCGGCGCGCGCAATCGAGAAGGCGAAGCGCCCTGTCATATACGCGGGAGGCGGTGTCATCACCTCGGGCGCGACGGCCGAGCTCACGCAGCTTGCAGAGTCGATGCAGATTCCCGTTGCGACGACGCTCACCGGCAAGGGGGGCTTTCCCGAGGACAGCCCGCTCAACCTGGGGATGCTGGGAATGTACGGGCTCCCGGCGGCAAACGAGGCAATGCACGAGAGCGACCTCGTACTCGCCGTGGGCACGCGTTTCGCGAACCGTTCGACGGGCGATGCACACGGGTTCGCGCCGCATGCGCGCGTGATACACATCGACATCGATCCCGCCGAGATAGGCAAGAACCACCATGCCGATATCCCCATCGTGGGCGATGTGAAGACGGTGCTCGGCTCCCTCATCGAGGAGTTGCACAAGAACGATGCGCAGCCACAGACCTCCGCGTGGCTCGAGAGCATCGCGCAGTGGAAGCGGGAAAAGCCCCATCGCAACATGCGTGACGAGGGTATGATTCGCCCCGAGCAGGTGATGATGGCCCTCGACGAGCTCACGAAGGACCGCGACACCATCCTCACCACCGATGTGGGCCAACATCAGATGTGGGCAAGCCAGCTTTTCCACACCACGAGGCCGCGCACGTTCGTGTCGAGTGGTGGTGCGGGGACGATGGGATTTGGACTTCCGGCGGCAATGGGCGCTCAGCTCGGCATGCCCGATAGCCGTGTCATCTGCATCACGGGCGATGGCTCCATCCAGATGAACGTTCAGGAGATGGCGACGATTCGCGAGAACGGGCTGCCGGTCAAGGTGTTGCTCCTCGACAACAATTGCCTGGGAATGGTGCGCCAGATGCAAGAGCAGTTCCACGACAGGCGCTACAGCCAGACCCTGTTCAGTCGCAATCCCGATTTCGTTGCGCTTGCCCGCGCCTACGGGTGGGGCGCAAGCAAGGTCGAGAGCCCATCGGAGCTCGAGGCGGCGATGCAGCAGTGGCTTGCAAGCGAAGGACCGGCGCTTCTGTGGCTTCCCATTGCGAGCGACGAGGACGTGTATCCCAAGGACGCGTGCGATGGCTCGGCCAAGGGCGTGTCGGACCTGCGAGACGAGGAGTAGCCATGTCGCGCATTCTTTCCGTGTGGGTGGATAACAAACCGGGCGTGCTCGCTCGCATTGCCGGCCTCATCGCGCGCCGCGGCTTCAACATCGAGTCTCTTGCCGTCAGCATCACCGAGGAGGACGTGCGCAGTCGCGTGACCATGGTGGTCGATGCCGACGAGCTCATCGTCGAGCAGGTGACCAAGCAGCTTCACAAGCTCATCAACGTGTACAAGGTGACCGACCTCACCGATAAGGATCACATCGAGCGCGAGCTCGTGCTCTTCAAGGTGAGCGCCGAGCCTGAGAAACGCGGCGAGATCATCGAGCTTGCGGGGCTCTTTGGCGCGCGCGTCGATGGTGGGGCGGCCGATTCGCTCATCATCGAACTCACGGACACCGCCGAGAGGATCGAGGCGTTCGAGGCTCTTCTCGGTCCCTATGGCATCAGGGAAATGATCCGCACCGGCAAGGTCGCGCTAGCAACTGACTAGCCGCCCGTCTCGAGCGAAAGGGCGAGATTCCTCCGCTCCGGTGCCTTCGGCCCCTCCGGTCGGAATGACAATAATGCCCCCCTGTCATTTCGAGCGGAGAGGGCTGCTCCCATTGTCATTTCGAGCGAAGCGAACGCAGTGAGCGAAGTCGAGAAATCTCGTCCCTTGCGTTTCAGTGGCAATAACGGGGGAGATTTCTCCACTACGGCGCTCCGCGCCTCCGGTCGAAATGACAGGGGAGCGAGCTGCACGCCTCCGGTCGGAATGACAGAGCGCTCACGCTCCTCCGCTCGGAATGGCAGAGGCAGTCCTAGTCGTCAACCCCGTCGGCGTTGCGGATCATCTTGCGCTTGATCTTGCCGCCGATGGTCTTGGGCAGGTCATCGACGTACTCCACGATACGCGGATACTTGTACGGCGCCGTCGTGCGCTTGACGTGGTCCTGCAGCTCCTTGGTGAGCTCGTCGCTCGGCTCGTAGCCCTTGGCCAGGATGATGGAAGCCTTCACGACCTTGCCGCGTACGGGGTCGGGGGCGGCGGTCACCGCGCATTCGACGACGGCCGGGTGCGCCACGAGCGCGCTCTCCACCTCGAACGGCCCAATGCGATAGCCCGAGCACTTGATGACGTCGTCGTTGCGGCCAACGAAGAAGCAGTAGCCGTCGGTGTCACGCCATGCCATGTCGTGTAGGTTGTAGTACTCGCCACCCACGGCTTCGGCCGTACGCTCGGGATCGTTGTAGTAGCCGACGAACAGGCCCGGCGGATAGGCTTCCTTGAGGCCGGTGACGCAGATAGCGCCCTCGCTGCCGTCGGCAACCTCGTAGCCATCATCGTCGAACAGCTTGATGTTGAGCAGCGGACTGGGCTTGCCCATGGAGCCGGGGCGCGGCTCGATCCACGGGTAGGTCGCCAGCAGCACGGGGCCTTCGGTTTGGCCAAAGCCCTCGCGGATCTTCTTGCCCGTAAGCTTCTCCCACTGGATGGTCACCTCGCCGTTGAGCGGTTCGCCCGCGGTCGCGAAATTCTCGATGGACGAGAGATCATAGGCTGCGACGTCCTCCTGGAGCATGAAGCGGTACATGGTGGGCGGCGCGCAGAAGGTCGCGAGGTCGTAGTCCTGCATGACCTGCAGCAGTTTGGCAGGCACGAACTTGTCCATGTCGTAGCAGAAAATCGTTGCGCCGGCGATCCACTGGCCGTAGATCTTGCCCCAGCCAAACTTGGCCCAGCCGCTGTCGGTCACGCTCATGTGCAGGCGATTTTCGCGCACCTGCTGCCAGTACTTGGCGGTGAGGATGTGTCCGAGCGGGTGCTTGAAGCTGTGCTCCACGGCCTTGGCATTGCCGGTCGTGCCGCTCGTAAAGTAGATGAGCATGATGTCGTCGATTTGCGTGGCGTCATCGCCGGTAGGACGTTCCCACTCGTCGCTTTCGTTCTCGATGAGCTCGTCGAAGGACAGCCAGCCGTCGCGCTTGCCCGCGACGAGCACCTTCTCCTGGATGCTGGGCGAGTTGGGAAGGGCGCCCTCCACCTGCTCGACCACGTAGTCGTCATCGACGCAGATGAGCATCTTGACGGCTGCGGAGTTTGCGCGGTACGCAATGTCTTTCGAGGTGAGCTGGATGGTTGCCGGGATAATCGAGGCGCCGATCTTGCATAACGCCATAGCGCACACCCAGTATTCCCAACGGCGGCGCAGCATCATCATCACGACGTCGCCCTTGCGGATGCCAAGCTTCTTGAAGGCGTTGGCGGCGCGGTTTGAGAGCAGCGAAATGTCCGTGAACGTGAACTCGCGCTCCTCGCCAGCGTCGTTGATCCACACGAGGGCCTTCTTCTCGGGCTCGACACGCGCCCACTCGTCTACGACGTCATAGGCGAAGTTGAAGTTCTCGGGCACGTCGATCTTGAAGTTGTCGTAGAAATCCTCGTACGAGTCGAATTCGATGCGGGGGCAATATTTGCTGAGTATGTAGTCCACTTTTACCTTTTCTTTCTAGGATATGAGACAGTGTGCCAGGCACGCTGTCTCGTTGTCTCATTCGCTAATGATGGTAAGGAACTTGGCTGGTACATCGCCGTTGCAGCGCTGCCCGTGCCTGTGTTCCGGGTTGAAGAAGATGGAGTCGCCTGCGTCGAGGACTATCTCGCGGTCATCGAAGGTGAAGACGATGGAACCCTCGAGGATGTAGTTGAACTCCTGGCCCCGATGGTCGACGAGCTCTGCGGGCTCGTCATGGGGGTCAAGGGTGACGAGGAGGGGCTGGAAGTCCTTCTGCGTAAAACGCCAGGCAAGATCCTCGAAGTGATAGCCCGGAAGTCGGTCGACCTCGCGGCCTTCGCCTGCCTTGATGAGGTGGAAGGTGTCGAGATGTCCGGACTTGCCCGTCAGGATCTCCGTGAACTCGATGCCAAAGCGATTTGCCATGTGATAGATGGCCGAGATGGGCACATCGGCACCCGTCTCCTCCCATTGGATGTAAGTTTCCAGATCAACGTCAAGGTCGGCGGCCATGTCCTCGGCCGTTACGTCGCAGGCCTCGCGGATGCCTCGGATGCGCTCGCCAATGGCGATGAAATCAGTTGACATAATCGACCTTTCTCTGGAACGGAATTGTCGTTGAGGATATACCCTGACCGTGTGCTATGCAAGCGAAAACCTGCGCCATGCACAGAGGTGGAGGGTCGGTGTATCTCACCTGGCGAGCGCGTTTTTTGCGATTGTGTGGACTTGCAACTCTTCGCATGCACGTTTTTTGCGATTATGTGGCACCGCTTTTCTTTGCTTGCATGTTTTTTTCGATAATGTGAGACTAAACGCCCCTTGGTCTTCACATAATCGCAATTTCTTTACATGAGGCGTTTTCCATCTCACACAATCGCAATTTATTTGCATGCAGATTGCCCTTGTCTCACACTATCGAAAAATGCTCTCTATCAGACGTCGGCCCAGCGACCCGCGAAGCCCGCATCATTGCCCACGACGTCACCTGCGGAGTAGCCGGTCATCGTGCCATAGATGACGACTTCGCCGATGCTCGTCTGCGCTTTGACGTCGATGCTGTTGGCCCAGGTTGCGCCATGGGCGGCGAACTCGATATCCTCGCCATTGATGTGCGCGACGCCCGCGACGTCAAAGTCCTTGCCGTTGCGCGTGCCCTCCGCGTCGAGCGATCCCACATCGGTGATGTCGAGATGTGCGCGGGCGGTGTCGCCCGAAAGCTCGAGCTTCACCTTTCCCTGACGATGGTATTTGGGCGTGTCGACGATGACATCGTATGTTGAGGCCATGGGGTGTCCTTTCGCGTGTTGTTGCTGCAAGCGATAGTAGCGCATGTGCGAAAAGACAGCTAGGACGGGAGGCCCGAAAGAGCGAATGCGGTGTGGCCGGTCGAACGGAAGGCTAACTGCCCATCCAGTCGAGCAATTCGCGTTGACGAGCCAAATGCCGATCGTTTGGCGTCTGCAAGCGCCGCTTGCATTTGCGATTGACGAGTTCGAACCGCTTTCGTAATCTCGCATCGTCGGACAAGTCATCCTTTCCGAGCGAGATGGCGGTGATTCCGAGCATGCGGTATGCATTGCGCACGAGCTTGTCGTAATTCAGGCGCTCCTGTGCCGATGGCCATGCGCGATTACTGTATTCAATGACCACACGATACTCGGGCCAATAAAGGTCGGGTTTGAAGGTGCGCGCGCCAAGAATGCGCGCGGCGGGGTCGGGTGCCTCGATTTCCTGGCCGAGCAGAGGGGCCTTGCACCCCATTCCTCCCTGGAGCCGGGGAAGATGCGCGAGCATGCAGACTTTCGTTTCCCTGGGCGAGCGCGATCCTTGCAGGATTTGTCGGGCCGCCCTGCGGGCCGCCCTGGCCCCTGTGAAGTTATGGGCACTTGTCGCGAAAGCGGCAAAGCCCTCCGGCGTGCTGATGGGACTTCGGGGGAGAAATCCGCGCGGAGCATCGGGAGCGAGCGCGTAGTCCCCGCAGAGCTCAAAGCCAAGAGCGATCAAATCGAACCATGCAAACGAGCGCGCCATTTGCAGAAAGCAGAATTCGGGACTGCTGAGTGCGATATGCAGTCTCGTGCCGTCGGGAAGGGTTGTTTCGTCAGCTAGGACAAGCGCTCCGTCTGGCAAGGCAGTTTGCACGCAATGGAATCGCGCCCGCTTGGTGGAGCGCCTCTCGTTTCGATTGGCGGTGAGTAGATCGAGCGGCTTGCGCATACTCGCGAGCATACCTGACGAAAGGGCGCTGTCGAGCGTTCGAACGTGAGCGCACCCGCACGCGTGGTCGATAAAGTCACGCGCCTCGTCGGCATCTAGGCCTCGTCCGCGTTTTGCGGTTGGGCTGCGCCAATAGGAGAGCGAGCTATTGTGAGCAAGAATAATATATGCATGCTTTGTCATGTGATTAAAATAGGCGATATGGTGGCAAAATCAAGAGCAAGCAGCTGTGTTTCATGAGATAAAACCGCCAAATCGATGTAAATATACACTTTTCGTGCCACTTATAGAACCAAAACGGGGAACCCTTATCGTCCGAGACGAGGGGTCACTACAATAACTGCATTTACTGCGCCATACTGGTTATGACAACTGGGAAATGAGGATGATCATGAAGGTATTGATTCCGGAAAAGTTCAACAAAGCCGGCATTGCCGTGCTTGAGGATGCCGGTTACGAAGTCACGTTCAAGCCCGACACCACGCCCGAGGAGCTCGTCGAGATGATTCCCGAGTACGACGCGCTCATCGTGCGCTCGGCCACGACGGTCACCCGCGAGGTCATCGAAGCCGGAACCAAGCTCAAGATCATCGGCCGAGCCGGTGTGGGCGTCGACAACATCGATCGCGACGCTGCCACCGAGCGCGGCATCATCGTGTGCAACGCGCCGCTTTCCAACGTCGTGTCCGCTGCCGAGCAGACCATGGCACTCATGCTCGCCACCGCGCGCAACACAGCGGCTGCGAGCGCGTCCATGAAAGAAGGCAAGTGGGACCGCTCCAAGTTCACGGGCAAGGAGCTCCAGGACAAGACGCTCGGCATCTTCGGTACCGGTCACGTCGGCCTGTTGGTTGCCGAGCGTGCCGCCGCCTTTGGCATGAAGCTCATCGGCTATGACCCGTACTGCCCGCCCGAGCGCGCCGCCCACTACGGCATCACGTTGCTCGATGACATCGACGAGGTGTGCAAGCAGTCCGACTTCATCACCCTGCACATGCCCAAGACTCCCGAGACCACCGGCATGATCGGCGCCAAGCAGCTGGCCGAGATGCCCGAGGGCGCCATCGTCCTCAATGTCGCGCGCGGCGGCCTGGTCGACCTCGATGCGCTTGCCGACGCGCTCGAGAACGGCCACCTAGCCGGTGCCGGCATCGACGTGTGGGAGAACGAGCCCGTCTCCGACTCGCCCATCCACAAGTTCGAGAACGCCGTCATCACCCCGCACCTGGGTGCATCCACCAAGGAGGCCCAGATTCGCGCGGCAACGCAGATCGCCGAGTACGTCATCGCCGGCCTCGAGGGCAAGACGGTTGCCACAGCGGTGAACGCCGCGCGCATCCCGGCCGACGTCATGGCGCAGCTCAAGTACTTCATCCCCGTTGCCCAGCGCGGTGGCGAGATTCTGTCGCAGGTCGTTGGCGGCGGTATCGAGAAGCTGAAGGTCACGGCATGTGGCAAGATAGCAGACACGGATCCGACGATCCTGGGAATGGCGGCGCTTGCGGGCGGCGTGACGTTCAACAGCGAAGTCACCGTCAACATCATCAACGCCAGCTACATCGCCGAGCAGCGCGGCATCGTCGTCGAGACCGCTACCGATCCGCTTTCTGAGAGCTATCCGAGCTATATCGAGATCGAAGCATCGTGCGGTGACGATGTGTATTCCATCAGCGTCACGCGCGATATGACCTCGGACATGCCGCGCATCATCAACTTCATGGGCCTGCCCGTCGACTTCGTGCCGATGAAGGACTTCGTCGTGCTCGAGTACGAGGATCAGCCTGGCCAGATCGGCAAGATCGGCACGGTGTTTGGCGATGCGGGCATCAACGTCGAGTCCATGCAGATCGCCAAGGACTCCGAGCATCCCCTGGTCGAGGTGCTCATTAACCTCAACCAAGCGGTTCCTGCCAACGTGCGCCGCGATCTCGAGGCCGCTCTCGACATCGAGCGCGTCTGGTACATCGATCTGTAGGGACGAAGCTATACGGCAGGCACGCTGTCTGTCGGAACACACTATGTGCCCCAAGCGGTAGTTTTTGGCAAGAGCTGGCAGAAACGAACGTTTGGGGCGCATTTTTGCTACGGGCGTGGCGGAAATTTACGTTTGGGGTACACCCAATGTGCCCCAATCGGCAATCCTCGGCAGAATATGACGAAAGCGCTCGTTTGGGGCACACGGCAAGCGCCCCAAACGGTAATTCCAGGCAGCGCTAGTTTCGTAATGTCTCACCGCATGTTTTCGCCAAGGCTTTGAAAGGCTATCCTCTAAAACACGTTAATAGAACCAGACCGGAGCTCACACATGACCAAGGCGATGAACATACTGTACGAGATCGGCGACACGCTCTACGTCAACCTCACCAATCGCTGCCCGTGTAGCTGTGCCTTTTGCATTCGCAACGAATCCGACACTGTCAACGGCCACGATGTCCTCTGGCTCGAGCGCGAGCCTACTGCCGACGAGGTCATCGAGCAACTGCGCCAACTCGACCTCTCTCGTTACTCCGAGCTTGTCTTCTGCGGGTATGGAGAGCCCATGGAAGCATTTGACGTGCTCAAGGAGGTCGCCCGTTGGGTGAAGGAGAACACGGCGTTGCCGGTGCGCATCAACACCAACGGCCAAGGTTCGCTTATCAACGGACGCGACATCACGCCCGAGCTCCAGGGAATCGTCGATACCGTCTCGGTTAGCCTCAACAGCCCCGATGCGGACGAGTATCTCGCACTCACGCGCAGCAAGTTTGGGAGCGACGCGCACCCCGCGATGCTCGAGTTCGCGCAGTGCGCGGCAAGCTATGTTCCGACGGTGGTGCTCACCACGGTGGGAGGCACCATAACGCATGAGCAGGAGCGTGCGTGCCAGGAGCTATGCGACGAGCTTGGCGTGAGCTATCGCATTCGACCGCGGGTTTAGATGCTCCACCTCTCGTAACCAAGATGTTCGAGGAGCTCGGTCGGGGTGAAGCGTGATGCGGGCAATGTCGAGAACGCATCGACATCTCTGCTGACGATGGCGTCGACCTTGTCTGCGACAGCCGCGGCAGCGATGATGCCGTCCTCGTAGTCTGGCTTTTCCAGCTCGAGGGCGTTTCTGCACACAAGGTCATCGACACTCGCCGCGTTTGAGATTTCGAGAACCAGGCGAACAGCCTCGTACGCCCTGTCAGCATCGAGACATTTGGACGTGATATAGAAAACGTCCTTGAGCGAGGTTGCCGCAACGCATAAATCGATGGATTCCTCCACGCATGCCATCAAGCAACCTTTGGAGTCTTCCTCGAACGGGGCTCTGTGGAGGATGAGATCGAGCCAGACATTGGTGTCTACGAGGACTTTCATGCCAGGGCCTCGTACTCCCTAAGCTTCTCTTCATACTGCATGTCGCGCAGCTCGTCATCGCTCATGTTCGAGAATCTGGTAGCCGGCAGAGCCCCCAGCAACTCGATGGCATCGAGCTTCTTTCGCATGACTTCTTTCTTGGGATCTTGATTCTGAAGAAACTCTGGCAGCTCGTGCGTTTTCGCGAGTGTTTCCCAGAGTGTGCGGATTGCTTCGGTGACGCTGATGCCGTTCTCCTTGAGGACCTTGTCGCCACGCTCCTTGAGGGCGCTATCGATGCGTATGTTCAGCGTAGATGCCATGACTGCCCTCCTTCGCCTCTTGTATTGTAATATTTGCATTACAGTAATGCAAACAATATGCTGCGATTAACTAAGATTTGCGTATTCAGAAAATATTCTGAATATCATGTTAGAATGTGCCTAACGGATAAGGAGGCACATTATGCCTATCGTGAGAACTGCATCGGATCTTCAGAGGAACATCGGCGAGATTTATGAGCTCTGCCAAAACAATCCCGGGCCCGTCTACATCACCCGCAACGGCAAAGCCGATCTCGTTGTCATGGACGCGCATTATTACGAGGCCCACGAGCAGCTTCGCAAGGAAGTCTCGGCGTACGAGCGTGCTTTGAATCAACGCCTCGAGGCGGCCTATGAAGACGTGAAGGCGGGCAGGGTAAAGCCATTGAAGCAGATTCGCGAAGAAATGGGCCTTGCATGAATGCGGAAGATGATGCCGAAGAATTTGTCTTCTATGAAGTTCTCATGACGCGAGAGGCCGAAGAAGACTACAGGCGGGTATCTCGTTCTCCACGCTTTCCCCGGGTCGATATGATGCTCGATATTCTAGAGGCCTTTCCCGGTGTTGGAAGGGTTTATGATCCACAGTACGAAGCGGCAAATCTTCCCGACGACGCGCGAGTTGCGTATGCAGACATATATGGCATCTACTATTTGATTGATGAGGCCAAGAGAGCGGTCATTGTGCTTGCCATTGAAGACCAGCGCAGTGATCCTATGCTCCGGTTTGGTTAGGACCTTTTCATGAAGCACATCGAGGTGGTAGCCGCAATCATCGTGCATGATGGCAAGGTCCTGGCGACCCAGCGTGGCTATGGCAACTACGCGGGCAAGTGGGAGTTTCCCGGCGGCAAGATCGAGCCGGGCGAGGCTCCCGAGGCGGCGCTCGTGCGCGAGATTCACGAAGAGCTCGACGCCGACATCGAGGTGGGGTCAAAACTCATCACGGTCGACTACGACTATCCCGAGTTCGCGATGACGATGCAGTGCTTCGTCTGCACGCTCGCCAGTGGTATGAAGCTGCTCGAGCACAGCGACGCGCGCTGGCTGGGGAGAGACGAGTTGGATTCGGTTGATTGGCTGCCTTCGGATGTCGAGGTGATCGCGGCAATTAGGGCCGCGGGAGTTGTGTAGGAAGAAGAGTTCTTGAAAACTGCGAAACATGCTTGTTGCAGTGCAAGAGATTACGTTTATACGATATATCAAGGAGAACGAACGCTATTAACGGAACGCTATGTGCTGTTAGAAACACTCGGAGTTTTATAGAGCCGAAGAACAGGAGAATGGAAAAGTCTCCTCTAATTCGCCCTGTTCACGATGCCACCGTTCTTGTTCGTCCCTAATCTCTTTATATCGGCGTGCGTCAACCAGTCGTGGTCTTATGTTCTCAATCTCAGGGATATCCTCTTGAGAATACACATATCGATATGCGTTATTTATTATCAGCTCCCTAAGGTATAAAACCAAATTGGAATCAAAATTAATTGCATCGATTTCGTCTTTCGTTCTCCCCACTTCAGTAAACAACAACGCTTGAGGCGAGAGAGGCATCACTATGTCAGCGAACTTTGTTCCGAGCCCAATATCTAATCCCACGCTTGTGTTGCCAAATCTGTCCCTCCCAAAAATGACTACAGGGTTATCGCTCGTTGGCAGGGACACTTCATCATCAAGATATATGATTCGCCAATTATAGGAGTGGAGTACTTGCGATATCTGGCCTGTCAACGCTCGAACTGACGAGGCAATAAAAGGTTGACGACCAATATATGTTTCGACTCTAATTGCAGATTGCCCCTGTTCTAACGAGCATTTTAAGGGCATATCTCCGAGGCTAGTAAGTCCAACAGAGCGAGGAGCCGCTCTTCTTCCTTGGCGCAATGCCTCGATTCCCTTTTCACTGAGCTCTTTCTCTATTTCCCTTATTGTTTCTTTTGCTGTGTCTTCAAATATCTCTTCAGTTGTTTTAGCGACTTGCTGATACCATGAAGGTGTCCTAGTCATTTGAGCTACCAAGAACTGAACGAGCGTATTCACGTCTTGAGCAGTGAGCAATGTATGTCGGTCGATTGCGCGAAATACTTCTGCAGCAGGCGTTTCAATCTTGCGCTCTAGGTAGCTTTCGTATTCGTCGTTGTCGCTTCTATCAATACGCACAGTATATAGATCAGGCTGATAAGCAGTTGATTTAATCGGTGTGGATTTCCATACAGGCACGCCTTTATTTGAGACGATCCCATTGTAGGTTCGAACTGTATTGCCGTTCCTCGACCAGCGTTTTAAATAAAACTGAGGAACATAATGATTATCATGTGTGACTTGCTTTGCCTTTTTGTGTTTCATTACGATTGCTCAATCTAACGCTGCCGTTTTCCTTATCTCTGCTACGGAGTTTTCCCATGCAGAAAACTGTGGCTATTGGCCATGTCGACGATGCCTGGATATGCCTCTGTCGAGTTAGACATTCCAAGGGCAGGAGAGCATTCTTGCCTGGCTACGATATGTCTGAGTCGTACGAGTGGCTACTTGGTCGAGTACTCAAAGTAAAGCTTTACTGCTGATTTTAAGTGGGATTTTACGCTTGCCCCAAGGCCGCTGAATCCTTCTGCCTCATTTAATAGCGCAATATATATTGACAGTGTCTCCGCTTCGTTAAAGGGAACAAGCCGCTCGGCTCTACGCAGGTTAGAAAGTGTGCTGCTGACTGTGCGCGATTGGTATTTTTTGTATGTGCGCAGCCAGCTGATGAAAGGCTCTTTGTCTATGTCGTTCAGAGAGCGTGGCTTCTTTTCAATATGGTCACGCAGCGCCGTTGCAACGAATTCTGCAAGTTTGACGGGAACGGCGTTTCCTATCATCTGTTCGCAATCTGTCTTTGATCCCACCCATTTGAAATTTGCAGGAAATGTTTGAATGAGTGAACGTTCGAGGGTTGATAAAGGCCTCACGTTATCGTCTATCACGTGGGCATCATTTGGATGGCCAGGATATCCCTTAGGAATGGGACGATTTACACCACGCATGGTGGGAGCAGGCTCATCTATCGAAAAGACAGCCCTCCTATGATAGTTTCTCGGGTGGCGATAGTAGTACTCAGTGCCAAGCGTATCGCCAAAGTAGTCACGTACGGTTGTCTCTTTTTCTGTCATTCTCTCATTTAGAATGGTCTCTAAAGCACCATCTTCTCCACCCAAAATTCCGATACAGAAAAAGCGCCTGCGCCTTTGCGGTACGCCACAGAAGCTTGCTGTTAAAACCTTTTCTGTGAGGCCGTACCCTGCTGCTCTCAGAGTTTCTCTGACATCTTTGTATGTATAGCTCTTGCGGGCTCGGTCAACATTTTCCATTACGAAAGCTTTTGGTTTTATGGCTGAAATAATCAGAGCGAAAGACTTAGTCAGGCTGGCGCGCTTGTCCTCGACCCGTTTTCCAGCATGGGAAAAGTCTTGGCACGGGGGACCACCAATAATTATATCCGGATTCAGCTGCCTGATATTTTGTACTGCGGTGTCAACATCGCTCAAGTCGATACGAAATACCGGATGCTCAAAGTTTGCCTCATAGCAATCGGCAGCAACATCCCAATACTCAAATGCCCCAGTTATATCATAACCGGCATTTTGGAATCCCTGTGTTAATCCACCGCATCCTGCAAACAAATCTACAGCCGTAGTCACTTCTGCACCTCTCTCGCTATGAGAGTTATACAGAAGAGACACATTGACGTCAATATATTGACGTCAATTACAAATCAAATCTGTAAAATTAATCAATTTTCATCATTGTGTATTCGGGCCTGGTTCTAAAGTCATAATCGCTTTTGATAAAGCCATCAAGCCTGCGCTCGGGGGAAAGCATTTCAATGCCTTCCTTCGAAATGATTTTGGTGTAAACATCGTCCGCCACACGAGGATGAACAAAGTTGTCGCAGCCTATTATCTCTAAAACAGAATTCCCCGAGAAGGCACCAGCTTTATCACTTTGCCCTCCATAGGTAATCAGACTATGTGTAATATCAAATGTTACTTTCCCCTGTGCGGCATAATCAAATAAAGATTTTACTAACCAGATTACAGAACGAGCGGGCCTGCCAATTTCAGCACTATCTCCCAATACGGCGCGTTTTGCAGCACGGGTGAATAATTGCATAAATGCCAGGTCCGACCAGAAGAAAACGTCAAAACACTCTCTATCAAAAACTGTGCTTTTGCCGTTTGTCCGCCAGAGGGCATTGAGAACAAACGGAGTTTGCACCTCCAGCCCATTGAGGATTATTTTATCGGCAGCCTCAATGACCAGAGGGAGTTTTTCGATCATATACATCTCGTTATCCCACTGGTAATCCATGGGATGCTGTAGCGTCTCCGCGA
The DNA here is from genome assembly GCA_003149935.1 of Coriobacteriia bacterium. NCBI lineage: Bacteria > Bacillati > Actinomycetota > Coriobacteriia > Coriobacteriia bacterium. The sequence goes on from QAMH01000008.1 coordinate 280,608, forward strand.
TCACGTCGCCAATCTCATGCCTTCTTCGTGCACCATATGACGAGGCAATCGAAAAGCACATCTGTTCTATTGTCGGAGGCCGCACGACAATTTCGCAGCTTTGCTGCTCGCGCGCTCTCTTTGCTGTGCCGGAAGTTGGGGCGGCAACCAGCTTCACCTCGAAAGCGCTAAGCTCTTTTCCTGTGGTCTTGCTTTTTACAACCAGGTCTGAACGATTTGCGGTGCCAGTTGCGTAATAATCATATCCAGAAAAACTATCTTCGAAACTCCAAAAGGCATGAGTTGGAGCTGTTCCTATGATCTCTTCGAGTGGCTTAGTGGCATGTAAGATAGCCGGTTCATCATTTACGCTGTTGGCAAATATATAATTTGGAGCAAGTCCGAGCTCCTGATCCATGTATATTGCCAAAGCGACAGGAAAGGCGTTTGTGAAAATGTTTTTTCCGAAGGACTTTTCTTTTGTGAAATCGTGATTAGAGTCCTGAAGGCCGTACATATATGTTTTTCCAGCCATATTGCACCTTTTCCGCTGCTTCTTATTATAGCCAAGCGAAAAAGAATATACATGTATGACGATGTCTGCGCAAAGAAATGAGGGATAAATGCGCGCCCATCTTTAGCTCAATGATGATACGAGGGTTTAAACTAAGGGGTAATGCGGCTTATATGATTTGATTATTTGCGATCCGATCCCCTCAGTCAATCTCTACACCCATACCATTGCAATATGCTCTGCAACCATCGAGGATTTCATCGAAGTCATTTTCTATAACGTCCCAGACGATTTCACGATCAACTTCACCATAGGCATGTGCCAGACGATTACGGATGCCGCGCGCGCCCTTGTCATTAAGCGAGTATTTTCTGACCGTAGCTTCCTCGACGCTGCCGAGCTCTTCGGTGAGCCGGAGAACGCGATTCAAGATTCCCTCTGCCATGAGATCGTCTTCGTCATTGGCTGGATTAAGAAACCGTTCTTTCGTAAATTGCGTGCCATTAATTTGCGCGCGTGTCTTCACGATGATGTCATACACCTCTTGTATTCGCCCTAGGTCACTTTTCTTTGCGTTCATATGCGCAGACACCGTCCTTTTCTATGGCAAGCGCGAGTGACTTGCTTTGGATTTCGCGCGCAGTAATCACGTCGCACGCCCTGCCGGTTTCCTGCTTCATCATTTTAGTGAATGACACAAGGTCATGGAGATTGAACCCGGCTTCCCTGTCCACCTCGAGTCTGATGTCTATGTCGCTGTCGGTAGTTTGCTGATTTCGGGCAAACGACCCAAAAAGCCATGCGCGCTCGATTCCCGGAAAGCGCGATGAGATACTGGCGATTGTATCAAGTACATTCTGTTTTCCGAGAGATACTTCGACAGAACCCCTCTCCTCATTAGTGAGCAGCGAGTGGAGCAAATCGAGCTTCTCGTCCATTTCTGCAAGGGTCATTGCGATGTCACGCTCGTTTCGCTCGAGGCCCATTTCGAGAAAGTGTATGTAGGCATCGGTTTTGCGCAGGTTGTTTTTCCGAGCGTACGCTTCGACTTGCTCAGCAAGAGCGTACGGAACTCTGAGCGAGAGTGCCTGACGATTGTTGGTTTTCATGCTTTCCATGATTTGCTCGCATCACTCGGAAAAGAGGATTACGAGCAAAATGTATCACAAATGAAATACGTTTTGGCAATCTATTCGCCTCATTACCGAAAATCCGCGATTCCCATTACCGATTTTCCGCCCGCTCCTTACGCCTCGAACAGCAGCGCGCCGCTCGTGAGTCCGCCACCAAAGCCCACGCACATCACCTTGTCGCCCGGCTGGATGCGTCCGGAATCGTACGCATCGCTCAGCGCCATGAGCACGCTCGACGCACTCGTGTTGCCCGCTTCGGCGATGGAGACCTGCCAGCGCTCGTAGGGAACGCCTAGCTTCTTGGCGGCAAAGCGGATGATGCGGTCGTTTGCCTGATGCGGCACGATGCAGCTCACCTCGTCCATCGACACGCCCGCGCGTTCGCACACCTCGCGTGCGGCCTCCACGATGGCGGCGGTGGCGAACTTGAAGACGCGCTGGCCGTGCATGCGGATGAACGCGGCGTGCTCGGCAAAGCCACCCTCGTCGGTTTCGATGTTCATGATTTCGCCCACACCCACATTGCCGACGTTCTCCCCAAACGGGAAGGTGCTCATGTCGTGGTTCGCATCGACGGTCAGGCACAGGGTGTCATCGTCGGTGTTCTTCAGGAAGCTCGCCAAAATGCCCGGCGCGCTCTCGTCCCACTCGAGTACTACGGCGCCGGCACCATCGCCAAAGAGCACGCAGGTGGCGCGATCGGTCCAGTCGGTGATGCGCGAAAGCCGCTCCGCACCCACAACCAGCGCACGGCGCATGGCGTTGCGCTTGTGGCCGATGCCGCTTCCACCCGCACTGGCAACCGATGCCTCGATCATGGTGGAGGCGACGTCGATGCCGTAGATGCAGCCGCTGCAGGCGGCATTGAGGTCAAACGCTATGGCTTTGCTAGCGCCCAGTTGCGCCTTGATGAGCGCCGCCTGGGACGGAACGATAACGTCTCCGGAGATGGTCATGCACACGATGAGATCGATATCTCCGGCCGCGACGCCCGCATTTTCGAGGGCGGCTTGTGCAGCCTGGACTCCAAGATCGGTGGTGGACTCGTCAACCGCGATGCGGCGGTTGTGGATGCCGGTGCGCTCGACGATCCATTCGTCGCTTGTGTCGACGATGTTTGCCAGGTCATCGTTGCTCACGACGAGCTCCGGTTGGGCCTTTCCGTGTCCGACGATCTTGCATCCCATGGCATTTCTCCTTGCTGGTCGGTCTTCGCCCCCGTCCGTCCGGGTGGGCTGACGCCCGACTATCTTAGAGTAATTCCGCCGGAATATGCCTTCGTTTGCAATGTTTGCGCAAGATTTTGCATCGTGGCTCACTCATAAAATCTTCGTCTACAATAGTCGCGCTTGTTTGTTAGACACCGCGAAAGGAACCATCATGGCAACTATCGACATCGTCCGCGACGTGCTGGTCGAGAACCAGGACCTCGATCCGAAGGCCATCACCGAAGATGCCGTCATCGAGGACCTGGGCATCGACTCCCTCGACATGGTCGAGCTCATCTGCGACATCGAGGACCAGTGCGAGGTCGACTTCGGCGAGCCTACCGATCTCGTGACCATTGGCGACATCGTCGAGCACATCGACTCCCTGAAGTAGGTCGAAGCGCTTCATGAAAACGAGAGTAACCGAACTCCTGGGCATCGAGGCTCCCATCATCCAAGGCGGCATGGCCCGCGTTGCGGATGCCTCGCTTGCCGCGGCGGTCAGCGAGGCCGGCGGCCTGGGCATCATCGCCTGCGGTGGCGCCAAGCTCGATTGGATTGCCGATCAGGTCAAGCAGGCCCAGGCGCAGACCGACAAGCCCTTTGGCTGCAACATCATGCTCATGGACCCGCTCACGCCCGAGGTCGCCAAGCTCGTCGTCGAGCTCGGCGTCAAGGTCGTCACCACGGGCGCCGGCAGCCCGGTCGAGTACCTGCCCATGTGGCGCGATGCCGGCATCAAGGTCATTCCCGTCATCGCTACCACGGCGCAGGCCAGGCGCATGGAGCGCCTTGGCGTCGATGCCGTGGTCGCCGAGGGCACCGAGTCTGGTGGTCACGTCGGCGAGCTCACCACCATGGCGCTCGTGCCCAGCGTGCGCGAGGCCGTTTCCATTCCCGTCATCGCCGCCGGCGGCATCGCCGACGGTCGCGGCATCTGCGCGGCCTTCGCGTTGGGTGCCGAGGGCGTGCAGATGGGCACGCGCTTCCTCACCATCGACGAGTGCACCGTGTGCGACCCGTGGAAGGAGAAGGTGCTCGGCGCCAAGGACTCCGACACGATTGTGACGGGTCGCGGCACGGGTCATCCCGTGCGCGGGCTCAAGAACAAGTTCGCACGCGCCTGCCGCAAACGCGAGATGGAGGCGAGCAGCCCTGACGATCTCGAGGGCATGTATGCAGGTTCGCTCAAACGTGCAGTCGAGGGTGATATGGAGAACGGCTCGATTCTCGCAGGGCAGATTGCCGCGCTCGTGAAGAAGCGCGGCACGGCCAAGGAGCTCATCGCCGAGCTCATGGCCGAGGCCGAGGCGCTCGGTGCGCTTGACCTCGCCGCCATGGCCGAGCTCAACGCTCGTCAAGGTCGCTGCCTGGAAGATGCCGACGCATAGGAAGACTGAAGCTATGGCTCAACTTGAAGGAATCGGACCGGTCCACACGGTCTTCATGGCCTCGGGGCAGGGGTCGCAAAAGCCCGGCATGGGCGTTTCGCTCTTTGGCGTTCCCGAGGTACAAGCCGCGCTCGAGTGCGCATCCGACGTGTTCGACCGCGACATAGCGGCGCTCGTCAACAGCGAAGGTGACGAGGCGCAGGCACAGCTCAACGAGACGCGCAATGCGCAGGTTGCCATCGCCGCGCTTTCCATCGGCATTGGTCGCGCCCTCATGGCGCGCGGCATCCGGCCCGATGTGCTGCTCGGCTTCTCGCTCGGGCAGATCAGCGCGCTCGCGCTTGCCGACATGCTCACCGACGAGGAGGCCTTTCGGCTCATCGACGTGCGCTCACGCGTCATGGACGAGGCGGCACGCTCGAATCCGGGTGCGATGACAGCGCTGCTCAAGGCTGACGAGGAAAGCGTCATGGCGTTGTGCGAGCAATGCGCCCAAGGCGACGTGCTCGCGCCTGCGAACTTCAATTGTCCAGGCCAGATCGTCGTGGCCGGCACCGTGCCTGCAATCGAGCGCGCGGAGGAGGCCTGGAGGGAGCAGGGCGGCAAGCTAAGCCGCCTGGCGACGCAGGGCGCCTTTCATAGCCCGCTCATGCAGACGGCGTGCGGTCCGTTTGCGGAGTATCTCGCAACCGTCGACTTCAAGGAGCCGGTCATCCCGGTCATTTGCAATACCGATGCCACGCCACTTAATGTCGCGACGGTTCGTCAGCGTCTGGTCGATCACCTCACGCACCCGGTGCGCTTCCAGCAGAGCGTCGAGGCACTTCGCGAACAGGGTGCGGGCACCTTCATCGAGGTCGGCTTCGGCGGCGTGCTGAGCGGCTTGGTGCGACGCATCGACAAGGAAGCCACACGTGCTTGCGTGCAGGATAGACCGAGCTTCGAGGAGCTCGAGGAATCGTGGAGGAAAAGCGATGAGTAACACCGATCAGGGCAGCCCTGTTGCCCTCGTTACCGGGTCAGGCCGTGGCATTGGCCTTGCCTGTGCACGAGCGCTTGCTGCCGATGGCCATGACGTTTGCCTTAACTGCTCGAGCGATTCGAGCTTCGAGCGCACGAATGCTGTCGCCGAGGAGATTGCCAGCGAGTATGGCGTGCGCACGCTGGCCGTTGTGGCCAACGTGGCAGATACGGAGGCCGCCAAGGCCCTCGTGGACCAGACGGTTGCCGAGCTCGGTCACATCGACGTGCTCGTCAACAACGCGGGTATCACGCGTGACGGTCTCATCGCGCGCATGGGCGAGGATGACTTCGATGCCGTCATCGACGTGAATCTCAAGGGCACCTTCAACTGCTGCAAGGCTGCGTCCAAGCACATGATGAAGCAACGTAGCGGCGCCATCGTCAACATGAGCAGCATCGTGGGTATTGCGGGCAATGCGGGGCAGGCAAATTACGCCGCCTCGAAGGCCGGCGTCATCGGCCTTACCAAGTCGCTTGCCAAAGAGCTCGCTCGTCGCAACATCAGGGTCAACGCGGTTGCCCCGGGCTTCATCGCGACCGACATGACGGATGCGCTCAACGACCAGCAAAAGGAAGCCATCACCTCTCAGATCGGTCTTGGCCGATTGGGCGAGGCAGACGACGTGGCCGCCCTCGTGGCGTTTCTCGCGAGTCCCGCAGCTTCCTACATCACCGGACAGGTAATCAGCATCGATGGAGGACTTTCCCTATGAGCACGACAAACGAGAACATGAACCTTCGTCGTCCGGACGGCACGCAACGCGTCGTCATCACGGGCATGGGTGCCGTTACGCCGGCAGGCGTTGGCGTGGATGCGCTGTGGGACGCCGTCATGGGCAAGCAATGCTGCATCGCGCCCATCGAACGTTTCGACACATCTGAATATGAGGTGCACAACGCCGGCGAGGTGCGTGGCTTCGATGCTACCGAGCATGGTCTCTCCAAGAAGGAGGCGCGCCGCTTCGAGCGCTTCGTCCAGTACGCCATGGTCGCAGCTGACGAGGCGATGGCCCAGGCGGGCCTGAACATGGACGAGGTCGATTCGACGCGTGTGGCCATTGCGTTTGGTACGGGCATCGGCGGTATCGACGAGCTGCAAAAGGGCTTCGAGACGCTGAGCGAGAAGGGCCCCAAGCGCGTGAGCCCGCTGTTCGTCCCCACCATGATTGGCAACATCGCCGCCGGCAACCTTGCCATTCGCTACGGCATTCACGGGGCGTGCATCAACGTGGTCACCGCCTGCGCGACCGGAGCGCATAACATCGGCGAGGCTGTTCGTGCCATCCGCCACGGCTATGCCGATGCCGCGCTCGTCGGAGGAGCCGAGGAATCGGTATCGCCCATTTGCATCGCCGGGTTCACCAACCTCGGGGCGCTTTCCAAGGCCGAAGACCCTACTCAGGCCTCGTTGCCCTTCGATGTACGACGCAAGGGGTTTGTCGCAGGTGAGGGTGCAGGCGCGCTCGTCATCGAATCACTTGAGCATGCGCTCAAACGTGGCGCCACACCCATTGCCGAGATCACCGGATATGGCTCTACCGGCGATGCCTACCACATGACCGCGCCCGACCCCGAAGGCGCGGGCATCGTGCGTTCCATGCGTCAGGCGCTCGATGAGGGTGGCTTCGCGCCCGCCGACATCGGGCACGTCAATGCCCACGGCACGGGTACGCCTGCAAACGACAAGACCGAGTCAATCGCCCTGTACGCGCTGTGCGATGACGATGAGCTTGCCGCGGGCGTTCCGGTGACATCCATCAAGGGCACGACGGGCCACACGCTCGGCGCGGCCGGTGCGGTCGAAGCAATCGTCTGTGCGCTTTCGGTCGCCCGCGATTGCGTACCACCCACGACGGGGTTCGCCGAGCCCGATCCCGAGTGCGCCGTCAATGTCGTGACCGAGGCCCTGACGGACGTTCCGCAGAAGGTCGCGCTCTCTAACTCGCTTGGCTTTGGCGGCCACAACGCGACGCTCGCATTCAGCCCCTACGAATGAGACAAATGGTGGGGATGAGACACATTGGACAGGTACATCTGTCTCACTGCATGCAGTGAGACAGATGTACCTGTCCAATGTGTCTCATCCCCGTCTCAGAAAGGAACGTACGTCATGGAAATCAGCTATCCCGCGGGACGCGAGGTCATCGAGGCAGTGCTGCCCCATCGCGATCCCTTCGTGTGGGTGAATCGTGTGCTCGAATGCGAACCCGGCGTCTCCGTCAAGGCCGAGCTCGACGTTGATCCTGCTCTCCCGCTCTTTGCGGGTCACTTTCCCGATTACCCCGTGTTGCCTGGCGTCATCATCATGGAAGCGTTGGCCCAGGCGGCGTCGTTCTCCATCCTGGTCGAGCGCGAGGCGGAGGGCACGCTCGGCTTCTTCGCGGGCATCGACAACGCCAAGTTCCGCAATCAGGTCCGTCCCGGGGACACGCTGACCCTCGAGGCCACCATCGTGAAGTCCTCGCACCGCATGTGCGTGGCCGAGGTGAAGGCCTCGGTTGGCGATACGGTATGCGCGACCGCAACCCAAAAGTATGTGCTAGCTTCCGCTGACCAGCGTTGATAGCAGGATTTCCAACGGAGTATCGACGTGAAAGACCAAGCAACTGAACCCGTATCCAAGCAAGGTGTCGACGTCGTCTATCGCCTTGACCGCATCGCCCTCGAAATTGCCTCGAAGATGCATGAGCAGGGATTGCTCCATGTGTCTGGTTCCGTGGACGGGGACGATGGCCTTTCCATGAATGGTCCGTCTGCCCTGGTCATGGTGCAGGGCAAGCCAGCCAAACAGGCGCATAGCGCCATCAATGGCGCCGGCATTGCGAGCGTCATGCCCCTGACGGGCGATTGGCGCCTCGATAGCAACCCGCGTTTCGCATACACGACCGTCGAGCTGGGCAACAAGCCCACGCGCAAGCTGTTCACCAACGCATATGCCGTTCTCAAGGCGGCCGAGGATGCCGAGGTACAGTGCATCTTGCTGGGCACCGATTCGCTCGCGCTTGCCGAGGACAACCGCTTCTTGCAGCGTGCAGCCGATGCCGGCCTACGCGTATTCAAGGCGCTCGATATCGATACGACATTCGAAAACTGGGTGGAATGCGTGCCCTCGGACCGCGAGGATGCGCCTCAGCCCACGAAGTGGCGCACCTGTCATGCATGCAAGCTCACCTTCGACAATGCCGAATTTGTCGAAAACGATTACTCCTGCCCCTCGTGCGGCACGCTCGCGCGCCTCACGTCTGACGAGCGCATCGAGCTCATCGTGGACGAAGGGACCTTTGAGGAGTGGGATGCCGATATCGAGGATGTCGATCCGCTCGAGTTTCCCGGCTATGCCGAGAAGATCGCATCGTATCGTGAGAAAACCGGCAAACACGAGGCCGTTCGCACCGGCAAGGGCATGCTCGGTGATTTGCCCGTGGCCTTCGGCTTCATGGAGTCCGAGTTTCTCATGGGCTCGATGGGGACGATTGTGGGCGAGAAGGTGAGCCGCCTGTTCGACCGCGCTACTGAGGAGAGTCTGCCGGTCATCATCTTCTGCGCATCGGGTGGCGCCCGCATGCAGGAGGGCCTGGCCTCGCTCATGCAGATGGCCAAGACCGCCTGCGCGGTGGAACGGCACGACCGTGCCGGCCTGCTCTACATCTCCGTGCTCACTGACCCGACCACCGGTGGCGTGACGGCATCGTTTGCCATGCTCGGCGACATGATTCTTGCCGAGCCCGGCGCGCTCATCGGCTTTGCCGGGCAGCGCGTCATTCGCGACACCATCAAGCAGGACCTTCCCGAAGGCTTCCAGACCGCGGAGTTCGCCCTCGAGCATGGCCTCATCGACGCCATCGTCGAGAGGGACGACCTGCGCGGCGTGCTGCGAGCTGGCGTGGCGTTTCATCGGCCGTGGCGCGGGAACGACCACAACGCGCTGTTCGGGTCATTCAAGAGCGATTCGCTTGAGGACGACGATACGCCGAATGCCGCCGATGCCGCTCGCAAGTGGATCGGCGACCAGATTGACCGTCTGCCTTTCGTCGAGAGCATCAAGAAGGGCGCCGAGGCGGGCATGGACAAGGTGAACCAGCGCTTCCGTGGTAAGCGCGATGCCGATTCGGACGAGTCCTCGACAGATGTTGCTCCCGGTAGTGCTTGGGAGAGCGTGCAAATTGCCCGCAACGTGCACCGCCCCACGGCGAGCTCCTACATCAAGGTGCTTTCGCCGTCGTTCCTCGAGCTGCATGGAGACCGCGAGTTTGCCGACGACAAGGCCATCGTCGCCGGGCTTGGGCGCATTAACGGACGTCCCGTCACCATCATCGCCCAGGAGAAGGGTGCGACCTTGCCCGAGCGCATCAAACGCAACTTTGGCTGTCCCCAGCCCGAAGGCTACCGCAAGACGGCGCGTCTCATGCGTCAGGCCGAGAAGTTCAATCGGCCCATCGTTTGCTTGGTCGATACTCAGGGCGCGTTTTGCGGCATGGAGGCTGAAGAGCGAGGTCAGGGTAACGCGATAGCCGAAAACCTCGAGCTCATGGCCGGCCTGCATGTGCCGGTCGTGAGCGTGTTGCTTGGCGAAGGCGGCTCGGGCGGCGCGCTCGCGCTTGCTCTCGCCAACCGCGTGGCGATGCAACAGCATGCGGTGTATTCGGTGCTTTCGCCCGAGGGTTTTGCCTCGATCCTGTGGAAGGACGGCTCGCGTGCGCCCGAGGCGGCTGAGGTCATGGGCATGAGCGCTGACGATGTGTTTGAGCTGGGTGTTGTGGACGCGGTGCTGCCCGAGGGCGATGGAGCCGCGCACGAAAATCCCGAGCAGGCTGCCGATATCGTCTTCGCCTACGTGGACGAGACCCTCGAGGAACTGAGCGCGTATAGGCCCGAGGAGCTGCTAGCCCAGCGCCAGGAGCGTTTCGCAAGGTTCTAGGGAACTTCCTGGCGGCGCAGCCCCCCGTCATTTCGAGCGAAGTCGAGAAATCTCACTAACTGCCTCATTTCGAGCGGCGCCGGGGTCGCCTCCCCCTTGTCATTTCGAGCGGAGCGACCGCAGGTCGCGCAGTCGAGAAATCTCCCCTACGCCAAAGGCCTTCTGGCAAGCCCTGCCACATTATGTGCTGGCGTTCTTAGCTCCCAGCTAATGAAATACGTGTTCTTTGTGGATAGACTCCCCAACGGTCGCGCAATAACCACGCATCGACATGTCGGCCGAGCATGCCGAATTTACCGTATGAGGAGAAAGCTATGAATAGCGTTCAGACAGACACCAATAAGCCAAGGTCCGGTTTTGCGATTGCCGCCCTCGTTCTGGGAATCGTTGCCGCGGCAACATCGTTTATGCCCATCATAAATAATGCCTCCTTCTTTATTGCCTTGATTGGATTCATCCTTGCTATCGTGGCTATAGCTGGGATTCGCAAGGGCAGGAACAGCGGCAAGGGTCTTGCTGTCGCCGGCCTCGTTCTCTCCATCGTTGCAGGCCTTCTGGTTCTGGGCACTCAGGCCTTTTATTCCGCAGTCCTCGACGAAGCGGTAGATCAGTCGACTCAGCAGCTCAATAAGATGACAGGTGATGCGACTGATGACATCTTGGGTGTTGATGTCGAGGTCACTATCGGCGACTACTCGATTAGCAAGGATCAATACGGCCTCGTGAAAAGCGATCTTCCGGTCACGGTGAAAAACCTGCTCAACGAGCCCTCTTCGTTTTGGATTAACATCGAAGCCGTTGATGCAAATGGCTCGCGCATCAACGATGATACTGTCATTATCAACGACCTTGGTGCGGGACAGAGCACGAAACTCGACGCCTTTGCCTTCGTGAGCTCCGATGATTACGAGGCGATGAAAAACGCAAGCTTCAACATCATTTCGGTCTCGGAGATGTAGTGCGCAAGGCAAGTATCGCATGCTTTATGAAGGTCGGTATGCGGAGTATGCTGCCCTCGTTGCAAAATGAGATGGATGGAAAGTTATGGACGAGAGAATCACCGAGGAGCTCCTTGCCGAGCTTCTCGCATCGCCGAGCATAGAGGGCTTTCTTGATGAGAATGCCATCAACGAGGTTACCTTGTCCGAATACCTGCAGCAACTTCTCGACAAAAAGGGCCTCAAGCGTGCCGAAGTCATACGTAAGGCAAATCTCAATGCGACCTTTGGCTATCAGGTTTTCACCGGCGCGCGCGGGGCGGGGCGTGACACGATCTTGCAGCTCGTTTTCGCCATGGAGCTGACGTTGCGCGAGGCCAACCGGCTATTGCAGGCAGCAGGCGTTAATGGGCTTTACTGCAAGAACCGTCGCGATGGCATTATCATCTTTTGCATTGAGCACTCCTATTCGCTGCAGGAAACGGATGAGGAGCTGTACCGTTTCGGTGAGGAGACCATTTGCTGATATCATCACTCTACGATGGATGATGATCTCGCAACATATCTTGATGCGCTCGCTCGGGGTGAGTGCTATCGTGTCGATGCCGTTTTGAAGGAAAGCGCTCTGGAGATGACGGAGCGCGTTTTTCTCATCGTTGCCGACGGTACGGAGCGTGGCCCCTTCATTCGCAAGCGCATGAAAATCGAATCTGGGTTGGGTGAGGCATATGAGCGTCTTTGGCGGGCGCAGAAGGCGGGCAAACGCTTCATGCACTTACCGCGCATCGTGGAATGCGGAGTGGATGGCGATGATCGCATCGTAATCATGGAGCATGTGGACGGCGCTACCCTAGACGAGCTGGTCCAGAATTCCAGCTATACCGATGGGGCCGCCCTTACCATCTCCGGTTTACTTTGCGATGCGGTCATGGAGCTACATGAATGCTTCGATCCCCCAATGATTCATCGTGATCTCAAACCCGAAAATGTCATTATCTCTCCATCGAATCTCACGCTCATCGACCTTGGCATTGCTAGAACCTTTGACAAGGATGCGGAGAGGGACACGAGAAGTTTCGGCACACGCGGCTATGCTCCTCCCGAGCAGTTTGGCTATGGGCAGACCGATGAACGCAGCGATATATACGCGCTGGGAATGCTGATTGCATATTGCTTTCTGCGCGAGGATCCTGAACGTCGCCTTGTCGAAAGCGAATTTGCAGATGAGCGCATTCCTGAATCGCTCCGACCGGTTCTTGCATGTGCGACGTCCTTCGATCCGGAGAGACGCTACAAAAGCGTACGGGCCATGAAGGATTCACCCGACATGGCAACCACACTTGCGGAGATGGAATCGGCTGCCGCATATGTCGAGGAAGAAGACGCGGCACACGCGAGCAAGGGGGCGATGAGCGCTCCCGCAGCTCCACCACCGCCCCAGACGTCGCAAATCTGCAATGTGGACAGGGTACCGGGATCCTCTCGGCCAGTATCGTTGCCACCTCAGGCGCCGAGCGTCTCCAATGCCGATAATGCGATGAAAGACAGGCGGCCTTTTGCAACAATCCCGCAGTGGGTCGGTATCATCTGGAATGTTCTGGTGATTGCGACATGGACGCTTTTTGCTATCGCTGCCATATCGGTCACCTTCTTTCCCGTCGAGGGTGACACTTTTGTCTCGCCGCTCGCGCGGGGAATCATTTCGATAGGCATCTTCCTGGTCGGGCTTGCTCCGATAGCATTCGGGCTGCTTGACAAGAGCTGGTTGAAAAGGCGCTTTGCTCTCCTTAGGAGGTTTGCTTGGTGGAAGGTGCTGCTGTTCTGCGTGGCTGTAGGGCTTGCAATCATGCTCGCCTCAGCTGTAATCGGAACCGTCATAAACGAAGCAGTCATGTTCAGCGCAAGCGCCGCTGGGTGAAACTACGTTCCCCTCGCCCCCCTTACCCTCACCGTTCCGCCAGCAGTAAGTCCACCATGCGCCCGTAGCTGCGCACGCCATCTGACTGGTCGTTGGCCTTCAGGTACGCATCGTTGGCTTGCTGGGCGAACGTGCGAAACGCCCCCTCGTACTGCGCCCAGAACTCCGCGTTCTCCATGCGATCGGCTCGCACGGCATCCGAAAGCCCAGTTGCCACTTGGCGCGCCGCGTTCTCGTCCACGCTCGCCAGCGCCGAAATCGCATACGAATACGCAAGTGAGTATCCGCTATAACGAATGAGCGGATCACCACTCTGCTTGCAAGCGAGGTAGGCGATGAAGTTCGCCTCATCTTCACGCATGTACCCACATTGATGTGCGAGCTCATGACCCATGGTTGCGGGAATCGTGTAGAAAGGCGGCAACGTGTTGATGTTGCTCTCAACCGTAAACGCAAAGTACATGCCCGTTATGTCTCCGTACGACATGAGCCAAGAGAAAAACGTGATGGGCTTGGGCTGCGAGTAGACCGGACGTTCGAGCGTGGTGTATTGCTCCGCCAGCACCTTCATTTCGTCGATACTGCGCACGGCGTATCCCGCAAAGCCGCCTCGCTCGTCAATATGTGCCTGCATATCGCCACCGATTTCGGCACGCGTAGCATTGAGCTCGACCGTGAGCTCGCTGCACAGGTCAACCAGCTCCTGCGTTGTGGACTCCCTGACGTCAAAGCCTTCGTTTTGCGCAAAGGTGTAGCGGTAATAGTTGAGCCCGCAGAGCATGGCGTACAGGAAGAACGCGATGGAGATGATGCCGAAAGCGCTCGTAATCAGGCGGTAGAGATAGCGCAAGCGCTCGCCACGCCGTGTGATGATACGCATGATGTAATAGATGAGCATACATGCAATCGACACGACGGCGATGACAACGACCCACTGCGCTACCGAGAAGCTTGTGAGCGACGGCAGGTAACCCCACACGCTCGAGATCCACGGGTACACGCCGCGTGAGAATATGTGCTCGCATGCATCGGGGTTCGCACGCGCCAGTATGGTGAGCACGAGTGCGATGATGCCGGGCAACAGCCACCATAGCCGTCGAAGCTCACGAAGCCAGCTTGCCTTGAGCGCGTCTTTCCTCGTTGTTCTGTCTTGCGTCTGATCCATGAGCCAATCATAGCGGATGGGATGCGACGAATTTGCCAAAGTGTCTCGATCAAAAAGGGAGACCACGCATCTGCGGAGCCTCCCTTCGCTGCTTGTTGCTATGTCGCTCGTGCCTTATAGCGCGGCGATGATGGCGTCGACGCTGTCCTTGGCGTCGCCCAGCAGCATGTCCGTGTTCTCGTTGTAGAACAGCGGGTTGTCCACGCCAGAATAGCCGGCCGAACCCATCTTGCGCTTGGAGACGATGACCTTGCCAGCCTCCCAGACGTGCAGCACCGGCATACCGGCGATGGGGCTGCCCGGCTCGGTCGCGGCCGACGGATTCACGGTGTCGTTCGCGCCGATGACAAGCACGACATCGACATCGCCGAAGTCATCGTTGATCTCGTCCATCTCATAGACCGCGTCGTAGGGGACCTTGGCCTCGGCCAGCAGGACGTTCATGTGTCCCGGCATGCGTCCGGCAACCGGGTGGATGCCGAACTTCACGTCCACGCCACGCTCGATGAGCTTGCGCGTGAGGTCTGCCACGGGGAACTGCGCCTGCGCCACGGCCATGCCATAACCCGGCGTGACGACGACGCTCTTGGCGTTGCGCAGCAGCTCGGCGACTTCCTCGGGCGTCGTCTCGGTATGCTCGCCGCCCTGCGTGGCGCCATCACCCGAGGAGGCGGCGGGTGCAGAGCCAAAGCCGCCCAGGATAACCGACACGAACGAGCGGTTCATGCCCTGGCACATGATCCACGACAGATAGGCACCCGACGAGCCGACAAGCGCGCCGGTGATGATGAGCAGGTCGTTACCGAGCGTGAGGCCGACCATCGCGGCAGCCCAACCGGAATACGAGTTGAGCATCGAGATGACGACGGGCATATCGCCGCCACCGATGGCCATGACCAGATGCAGGCCAAGCACGAGCGAGACGACGGTCAGGATGATGAGCGGGGCCAGGCCGGCGTCGACGCCCTCGGTGTTGGCGAACCATACGATGAGTGCAATCGAGGCAATGACCATGATGAGGTTGAGGATGTTGCGGCCGGGCAGCGTGAGGGGCTTGCCCGATATGCGCGCCGCAAGCTTGAGGTAGGCGATGATCGAGCCGGTAAAGGTGACCGCGCCGATGAAGATGGCTAGGCCGGTCTCGGCCATGTGAAAGGCGTTTTCCGCGCCGCCGGCGAGGTTGCCCGGCGTCGTGAAGAACGAGCCGAAGGCCACGAGTACGGCAGCCGCACCCACGAACGAATGCAGCATCGCCACGAGCTGCGGCATAGCGGTCATCTGGACGGTCTTGGCGCGCCAGATGCCGATGATGGCGCCGATGATGATGGCTGCCGCCATGAAGCCGATGACGGGACCAAGGGGCTGCGTGGACGAAACGAGCGTCACGAGTATGACGGCGACAAGAGCCAGCACCATGCCCGCGATGCCGAAGAAGTTACCGCGCTGGGCGGTCTTTTGCTTGGAAAGTCCCGCGAGCGCGAGGATGAAGAGCAGCGCCGCGACAAGATATGCGAGCGATTCGAAATGCGCGAGAGCATCGAGAATTGTGGAGTTCATCATGACTAATCAGAGCTCCTCTCGAACATCTTGAGCATTCGGTGCGTCACTAAGAAGCCACCAAAGATGTTGATGGAGGCCACGGCCATCGCGATGAACGCGAGAATGGTGACCACGAGGCTCGATGAGCTGATGAGCAGGATGGCGCCCACGATGATGATGCCCGAAATCGCATTGGTAACCGACATGAGCGGGGTGTGCAGCGTATGCGATACGCCGCCGATCACGTAGAAGCCCACGACGATGGCAAGCTCGAGCACGACGAAGTGCGAGGTCATGGATGGTGGGGCGAGCATGACCACAACTGCGCCGAGCAGCACGGCGGCCACCTTCCACCACCACTTGGCGAATGCCGACTTCTCCTTGGGCTCCTCGACTGGCGTTGCCTCGGCCGGGGTCTCCTCCTTCTTGGGGGCGGCAGAGACGCTGACCGCGGGTGGTGGCCACATGCCGATGCCGTCGAGCGTGACGGTGATGCCGCGGATGACCTCGTCGGCCTCATCGAGGACGAGTACGCCGTCTTTACCTGGGGTTGCGAGCTTGAAGAAGTTCACGATGTTCTGGCCATACAGCTGCGAGGCTTGTCCCGGCAGGCGTCCCGGCAGGTCCGTGTAGCCAATGATGGTTACGCCGTTGTCGGTGACAACGACCTCGCCCGGCTTGGACAGCGCACAGTTGCCGCCAAGCGGGCTCGCGCCCATGTCGACGATGACGCTACCGGGCTTCATGCCGGCGACGGCCTCTTCGGTGAGTAGCAGCGGGGCGGGACGACCCGGCACCTGCGCTGTCGTGATGACGATGTCGTTGATGGCGGCTTGGTCCTCGTAGACCTTGAGGACACGCGCCTGCTCGTCCTCGTCAAGAGCCTTGGCGTAGCCGTCCGAGCTCTCCTGCTTGACGGGAATTTCGACGAAGGTCGCGCCGAGCGACTCGACCTGGTCGGCGACGTCTGCACGCACATCAGTTGCGGAGACTTCGGCGCCCATGGAGTTTGCCGTGCCGATCGCGGCCAGTCCCGCAACGCCGACGCCGATGACGTAGACACGGGCCGGGGGCATCTTGCCGGCAGCCGTCACCTGGCCGGTGAACAGGCGGCCAAAGACGTTTGCTGCCTCGATGACGGCACGGTAGCCACCCACGTTGGCCATCGACGAGCGCACGTCAAGGGATTGCGAGCGCGACAGGCGCGGCACCATGTCCATGGCGAGCGCCGTGATGCCCATTTCCTCGAACTTGCCGATGATGTCCTTGTTCGCACCGGGGTTCATGCGCGCGATAAGCGTCGCGCCGCGCTTGATGAGCGCGAGCTCTGCATCTGGCGGAGTGTCGAGACATACGACGATATCGGCTCCCCACGCCTCCTCGCGGCTCACGATTTTCGCACCCGCCTGCTCGTACGCGTCGTCAAAGTAGCTTGCCTTCTCGCCGGCGCCGGATTCGACGGCAACGTCATAGCCAAGCTTGATGAGCTTCTTGACGCTATCTGGGGTGCCTGCGACAAGCGTCTGTTCGGGATTTGGCTCCCGCGGTATACCTATGAGCATTTTTCCTCCCCATTACGAAAAAGCCCGTTGTATGTAAGTGGGTATGGTAATGCAAGTTCGCGCACATATATATACTGAAAAAGAGGGGTAAGTAAATTCAGTCGTGGGGTACGACCTCGTTCTTGGGGCATGAACCCTCGCCTTCCCTTGCGTTTACGCCCAGCTCGGGTAGTATTCGCTTTCAAGGCAAGTATCGAGTGAGACAGATTGGACAGGTACATCTGTCTCACTTGGCGGGAGGATGCTATGAGCAGAAAGATCGCCATATTCGACACCACGCTGCGCGATGGCGAGCAGTCGCCGGGCGCGAGCATGAACGCCCAGGAGAAACTCGTCATTACGCGCCAGCTCCTGCGCCTCAACGTCGATGTCATCGAGGCGGGTTTTCCCGTGTCGAGTCCCGGTGATTTCAAGTCTGTTCAGGATATCGCCATTACCTGCGGTGACCAGTGCATCGTCGCTGGCCTCACGCGTGCCGTCGAGCATGATATCGATGTGTGCGCCGAGGCGCTCGAGGTTGCCGCACGCCCGCGCATCCACACGGGCATCGGCGTCTCGCCCGAGCATCTTCGCTACAAGTTCAAGGGCATGTCGCTTGACGAGGCCATCGATCAAGGCGTTGCCGCCGTACGCCATGCCCGCAAGTACGTCGACGATGTCGAGTTCTATGCCGAGGATGCCGGCCGTGCCCCTTACGAGGACCTGGCCCGCATGCTCGAGGCCGTCATCAAGGCCGGTGCGACGGTCGTGAACATTCCCGACACCACGGGCTTCAGCGTGCCGTGGGAGTTCGGCCAGCGCATACGCTACCTCATGGAGCACGTTGCCGGTATCGAGGATGTCTGCGTCTCCGTGCATTGCCACAACGATCTGGGCATGGCGACCGCGCTCTCGCTCGCAGGCGTGATGAACGGCGCCACACAGGTTGAGTGCACCATCAACGGCCTAGGCGAGCGCGCGGGCAACACCGCCATGGAGGAAGTCGTCATGGCGATCAAGATGCACGAGTCCGAGCTTGATGCTCACACGGACATCAACACGACCGAGTTCGCGCACACAAGCCGCCTCGTCTCCTCCATCACGGGCATCAACGTGCAGCCTAACAAGGCCGTGGTCGGCGCAAACGCCTTTGCGCATAGTTCGGGTATCCACCAAGATGGTGTCATCAAGAACCGCACCACCTACGAAATCATCGCGCCTGAGGACGTGGGTGTTTCCGGAAGCCAGATCGTGCTCACTGCCCGCAGCGGACATGCTGCCTTGCGCAAGCGCCTCGAGGATCTGGGCTACGCAAACATTCCGGATGACAAGTTCGAGCAGGTCCACGCCGCATTCCTCGAGCTCGCCGATAGCAAGAAGGAGATCTACGACGAGGACCTGCATTCACTCATGGGCGAGCAGGACCGCAACGAAAACGCGATCTACCGCCTCGACGCCGTTCAGATTTCCTGTGGCCAGCCGCTCGTCTCGACAGCAACCGTGACCATCACTGACGAGAACGACGAGGTGCACACCGCCTGCGAGATCGGCTCGGGACCCATTGATGCCATGTACTCTGCCATCAACAAGATCGTTCAGGCAGAAAACGACCTCATGGAGTATTCGGTCAAGGCGGTGACACGGGGCATTGACGCTCTCGGTGAAGTGACCGTGCGCATCATGGACCGTGATGGAGCTATCTTCATCGGCCGTGGTAGCGACCGTGACATCACCGTGAGCTCGGGCAAGGCCTACGTCAACGCGCTCAACCGCATGATCGACCAGCAACGATGCAATGCTCAACGCGCCGAGAGTGGCACCGACGCCCCCGCGCACATCTAGTGGCGGTCAAACAAACCCCCTTTACCATTCGAGAAAGTTTGAAAATCCGTTTATAAGTGGAAAACTCGGCATTTCCCCCTTGTGACGGCGCTTTGGTCTCCACATCGGGTGTTAATGCGCACAAACGCGGACAATCGTGTCTCACCAAACGGGTATGGTGGTCACCCCTGAAAAGGACAACCCAATGAGGAGATGCGAGCGCACCATGCCAGAGCTTGCCTATACATCGAGTGCTAACAATTCGGTTGAGCGCATCATGCCGCAGGATATCGATGCCGAGAAGGCCGTGCTTGCGGCCATGCTGCTCGGCCAGGACACTGAGGTCGTCGAGGAAGCGCTCATGAAGCTTTCGGCCAAGGAGTTCTACCGTCCCGCGCATCGCAAGATCTTCGAGGCCATGGAAGAGCTCTACAACAAGAACGCTCCCATCGATCAGCTTTCCTTGGCCGATCGCCTCAAGACGCGCGGAGACCTCGATGCTGTGGGTGGCAAATCCTACATCGTCGAGCTCGGCAACAACACCTATGCGTTGGCCAACTGGGCCCATCACGCAGACATCGTCAAGCGCGCTGCCATGCTGCGTGATCTCATCGGTGCCGCCGTACGCATCACCGCGCTCGGCTATGATGCGCCGGATGACCTCGACGAGGTCGTCGAGACATCCGAGAAGCTTCTCTTCGATGTCACCAACAAGCGCGTTTCCACCAACTTCAAGTCCATGAGCTCGCTTGTGGTCGAGACCTTCAACGAGCTTCAGGAGCTTGCCAACACCAAGAGTCGCTACAACGGCGTGCGTACAGGCTTTAAGGACCTCGATGATCTCTTTGGCGGCCTGCGCGGCGGCGACCTTGTCATTCTCGCCGCCCGTCCTTCTGTCGGCAAGACGGCGCTCGCGCTCAACATCGCAAGTCGCGCTGCCCAGCTTGGCACGTCGGTTGCCTTCTTCTCGCTTGAGATGTCAGCCACGCAGCTTGTGCAACGCGTGCTCTCGACCGAGACGCGCATCAACTCCAAGAAGATGCAAACGGGCCAGATGAGCGGCCAGGATTGGGTCACGCTCGTCAATGCGTCAGATACGCTCTCCAAGCTGCAGCTTTGGGTCGATGATACGCCGAGCGCCTCGATTCTCGAAGTGCGCGCCAAGGCACGTCGTCAGCTGCGCAACGTCGAGCCGCAAAAGGGCCTCATCATCGTCGACTACCTGCAGCTCATGCAACCGCAAAACACGCGTACGGAGTCCCGTCAGGTAGAGATCGCGGAGATTTCCCGTGGCCTCAAGATTCTCGCGAAAGAGATGGACATGCCCATCATCGCGCTCTCGCAGCTTTCCCGTGCTGTCGAGTCGCGTCAAGGCAAGCGCCCCATCCTGTCAGACCTGCGCGAGTCCGGTGCTATCGAGCAAGATGCCGACATCGTCATGTTCCTTGATCGCTCTTTGTCCGAGAAAGAAGCCGAGCAGGAGGATCGTCCACCGCTCAACACGGCAGACGTCATTGTGGCCAAGCACCGCAATGGCCCCATCGGTACCGTGAGCCTGGCGTTCCAAAGCGAGTTCACGCGCTTTGATAACCTCGCTCGCCACGAGGACGACCGCTACTAGGGCAGCTCTCTCGCATTCCGTTCGAATCCTCCGCGTACAGCCCTTCACATTCGATACAATGATGATTCGCGCACAAACGCGCTGAGCCTCTCATTAAGGAGAACCACATGTCGGGCACCATATTAGTAGGCACCCAGTGGGGCGACGAGGGAAAGGGCAAGGTCACGGACCTGCTCGCTTCCGATTATGACTACGTCGTTCGCTTCCAGGGCGGAAACAACGCCGGTCACACCGTCATCTACGGCGACACCAAACTCGCCTTGCACCTCATTCCATCAGGCATCATGTACGAGAGCGTGACGCCGCTCATCGGCAATGGTTGCGTTATCGACCCCAAGGTGCTTTGCGACGAGATGGCCGGACTCGAGGAGCAGGGCATCTCCACGGAGCGCCTTCTCATCAGCAGCAACGCGCACGTCATCATGCCCTACCATCGCGTGCTCGATGGCGCGACCGAATCACGTCTGGGCGCCAACAAGATCGGCACGACCAAGCGCGGCATCGGCCCGTGCTACCAAGACAAGTACGCGCGCATCGGCATTCGCGTCCAGGACCTGCTCGACAAGAAGATCCTGCGCGAGAAGCTCGAGACGGCGCTTGCCATCAAGAACGACATTCTGCAAAACGTCTACGACCTGCCCACGTTCACGGTCGACGAGATTCTGGACGAATACCTCGGCTATGCGGACCTGATTCGCGAGCATGTCGTGGACGCAAGCCAGCTGCTCAACGCCGAGCTGCGTGCCGGCAAGTCAGTGCTCTTCGAGGGCGCCCAGGCCACCCAGCTCGACATCGATCACGGTACCTATCCCTTCGTCACTTCCAGCAACTGTACCGCAGGCGGCGCCATGACAGGTACGGGTGTGGGCCCCACGCGCATCGATCGCGTCCTGGGCATCGCCAAGGCCTATATGACACGCGTGGGCAGCGGTCCGTTTCCCACGGAGCTCTTCGACGAGTACGGCAAGATCCTGGGCGAGGCCGGCCACGAGGTTGGCGTCACCACGGGGCGTAAGCGTCGTTGCGGTTGGTACGATGCCGTCATCATCCGCTATGCCGCCGACGTCAACGGCCTCACCGACATCGCGCTCACCAAGCTCGACGTGCTCGGCGCCGTCGACAAGATCCAGATTTGCACGGCCTACGAGGCCGATGGCGTCGTCTACGAAAACGTCCCGAGTCAGCAGACGGCCTTCCATCATGCCAAGCCCATCTACGAGGAGATGCCCAGCTGGCAGTGCGATATCTCCGGTTGCCGCACGTACGCCGAGCTGCCCCAGGAGGCTCGCGATTACGTGGAGCATCTCGAGCAACTCGCCGGCGTGCCCATCAGCATCGTCACGGTCGGTCCCGATCGCGACCAGACCATCATGAGAGGATGGAACTAATGAATATCCTTCTTCTGGGTAGCGGCGGGCGCGAGTGCGCCATCGCCACGGCGCTCGTCGAGTCGCCTTCGTGCGACGAGCTCTTCATCGCACTCGGCAATGGCGGTACGGCCGAGCTCGGCACCAACGTTGACCTCGACATTGAGGACGGTCAGGCCATCGTCGATTTTGCTCGTGAGAATGGTTGCGAGCTCGTGGTCATCGGCCCGGAGGCTCCGCTTGTTGCCGGTGTCGCCGATGCCGTGCGCGGGGCTGGCATCGATTGCTTTGGCCCCGGTGCCGCGGGTGCGCGTCTCGAAGGCTCCAAGGATTTCTCCAAGAGCCTCATGATGAAGTACGACCTGCCCACGGCGGCATATGGCACCTTCACGGATTGCGATTCCGCGCTGGCCTACCTCAACGAGCATGGCGCGCCCATCGTCGTCAAGGCCGACGGCCTGGCGGCGGGCAAGGGCGTCACGGTCGCGCTCACCAAGGAAGCCGCCGACGAGGCCATCTGCGAGTGCTTTGACGGTCGCTTTGGCGAGGCGGGCCAGACGGTCGTCATCGAGGAGATGATGACGGGCCCCGAGTGCTCCATGCTCGCCTTTACCGATGGCATTACCGTCCTTCCCATGGCTCCCTCGCAGGACCACAAGCGCGCCTACGAGAACGACGAAGGCCCCAACACGGGCGGCATGGGCGTGTACTCGCCGGTCCCCATCGTCACCGATGAGGAGCACGCGACGATGGTCGACATCATGGAGCGCGCCGTCGCCGGTCTGCGCGAGGAGGGCATCGACTACCGTGGCGTCCTATACGGCGGCTTCATGCTTACACCGGAGGGCCCCAAGCTGCTCGAGTTCAACGCACGCTTTGGCGACCCCGAGACGCAGGTCGTGCTGCCGCGTCTCGAGACCGACCTGGTCGACGTCATGGTCGCGACTGCCCAGCAGCGCCTGAGCGAGGTCGAGCTTTCCTGGCGCCCCGAGTGGGCCGTGAGCGTCGTGCTCGCGAGCGAGGGCTACCCTGGCGATTACGAGAAGGGCCGCGAGATTACGGGCATCGACGAGGCCAACGCATTGCCGGGCGTACACGTCTACCATGCCGGTACCAAGGTCGTCGATGGCAAGGTCTACACCAACGGAGGCCGCGTCCTCAACGTCACCGCGCTCGGCGACACCTTCGAGGCCGCGCGTGACCGCGCCTACGAGGCCTGCGACCTCATCAACTGGGACGGCAAGTTCATGCGTCGCGACATCGGCGCCCGTGCCATGAGGGGCCGCAGCGCATGGGAGAGCTAATCGAGTACTTCGAGGATCCCGCGATCAGCGAGAAGATTCTCAGTTCCGTGCGCAGCTTCGAGGGACGCCTGGTCAAGGTCGATTCCGTCGACATCGAGTTGCCCAACGGGCATAAGACGCAGCACGAGGTCATCCGTCACCCGGGTGCGGTATGCGTCATCGCGCTCGACGACCAGGGCCGCGTGCTCATCGTGCGCCAGTACCGCACGGCGCTCGAGCGCGTGACCATCGAGGTTCCCGCAGGCAAGATCGACCCTGGCGAGGACCCCGAAGATGCCGTACGTCGTGAGCTCGCCGAGGAGACGGGCTACGCAGCAGGGCAAATCCGCCGTCTTGCCTCCATTGCCGTGGCCGTGGGTTATAGCGATGAAATCATCCATCTGTACATGGCGACAGACCTCGTACCCGGCTCCGCGCATCCGGATGATGACGAGTTTGTCGTCGCCGAGTGGGTGAGCATCGAATCGCTCATCGACTCCGTCCTCGACGGCCGCATCGAGGATTCGAAGACCGTTATCGCCGCGCTCATATGCGATGCGCTGCGCCATAGAATGTAGGGCTCCGCAGAGAACAGACGTCTTGCGGTTGCACGAGTGAGGAGAAGAGATGTCCGCAGAAAAACCGCTGGTAGGAATCATTCTGGGCTCCAAATCGGATGCCCCCGAGTTTGAGGGCTGCAAGGAGATGCTCGAGAAGTTTGGCGTGCCCTACGAGTTCGTCATCCACTCCGCGCACCGCAATCCCGATGACGTGCGCGAATGGGCCATCAGTGCCGAGTTGCGCGGCCTCAAGGTTATCATCGCCGGTGCCGGCAAGGCTGCAGCGCTTGGTGGCGTCGTGGCATCGCACACGCCGCTGCCCGTCATCGCCGTGCCCATGAAGACGAGCGACCTGGGCGGCATGGACTCGCTACTCTCCACGGTGCAGATGCCCACGGGCGTGCCCCTGGCCTGCGTCGCCATCAACGGCACCAAGAATGCCGCGATTCTGGCCACGCAGATTCTCGGCACCGCCATGCCCGAGTACCGTGACGCCATCATCGAATACAAGCGCGAACTCGCCGGCAAATAATGCGTCATATGGCAAGGGCGCTCCTCCGGGAGCGCCCTTTTCCTTCATGCCCTCTTCACATCCACAGGTACTCTACCTTTGGTTTCACAGATTCTTCACATTTCCTTGCGTCTTTGTCGGGGCTTCGGCTAGGGTTTTAAGCCGTTGCAACGCGAAATGATGCACATTCGAACTACGAACACGGAAAGAGTCATGAACATAAACGTAGCAAGATCGCTGGCTGCATTCGGAGTGGCGGGCGCGCTCATACTCGGCTCGAGCGTACCTGCCCTTGCAGCCGAAGATGACGCGACGATTGACGGCAAGCTCATGGGAGCCGTCACCCGCACCCTCAACGACGCGGCACTCGCCTCGGGAAGCGCCATCGACGCCCAGAGCTATCTCGGTAACTTCGACGAACCCCTCGAATGGACAAGCTGCGGTGCCAGCACCTACGGCATCGGCGACGGGCTCATGGGCTCGGGCTGCTCGGATGGCAGCATCGTGACCGAAAGCTCCATGGGCGTGGCGCATAAGACGCTTCCCCTGGGCACCCAGATCCAGATCATGTACGACGGCAAGGTCGTGAACGCGACCGTGCATGACCGTGGCCCCTTCATTGCGGGACGCGACCTTGACCTGCAGCCCGCCATTGCGTGGGCTCTCGACTTTGACGGCGTCGGTACGGTCCAGTACCGCGTCATGGCGTGAGTCCCATGGACGCGCTCGAAATCCAAAACATATGCGTGCGCAATGGCGCACTCGACCTTGAGGTCGGCATGGCAATCGACACGCTGCATGTCACCGAGGAACAGGCCAACCGTATCCTCGAACTGCTCCCCAACCTTGCGAACCATGTCTGCGTGAACGGCGCGGGCGATGGCAGCTTCGGCGACGAAATCGTGGGCACGGAGCTTGCGCATCTGCTTGAGCACGTCATCATCGAGCTGCAGGGCAAGGCAGCTCCGCAGGACCGCCAGCTTGCCGGGCACACGTCATGGCTCGAGGAGCTCGAGGTAACGGCTCCCCAGGGTTACGCCCTCATGCGCACGACGGTGTCCTTCGCCAACGACTTCGTCGCGCTTGGGGCGATGAACTGCGCCATCGAGATCATCGCCTGGGCGTTCGAGCCCGATGCGGATGACATGCCCGATGTCGATGGCATGATCGCCTTCCTTGCCGCGATGTAGGCGCAAATCTATACTCTTCCCAAGACGTCATCTGCGTTCTGAGGAGGCACCATGCACTGCGAACAGAAGCTCGCCGAAGGCCTGTATTGGATTGGCGGAGACGACAAGCGTCTCGGGTTGTTCGAGGCTAGTCATCCAGTGCCGCACGGCATGTCTTACAACAACTATCTGCTGCTCGACGAGAAGGTCGTGCTTTTCGACACCATCGACCGCGCGGTCGAGGAGCGCTTCTTCGAGACGGTCGACTATCTGCTTGACGGGCGCAAAATCGACTACATCATCGTCTCGCACATGGAGCCCGACCACAGCGCCACGCTCGGCGCCATGGCCGCCATGCATCCGGAGGCCCAGCTCGTCTGCACCAAGGTTTGCAAGACGCTCATCGGGCAATTCTTCGACCCCGAGCTCGCGGCCCGCTGCATGGTCGTGGGCGACGGCGACTCCATCGAGACCGGAACGCACACGCTCGCCTTTGCGACGGCCCCCATGGTGCACTGGCCCGAGGTCATGGTCACCTACGATGTCGAGGATAAGATTCTGTTCTCGGCCGACGCCTTCGGCTCCTTTGGCGGTTTGGACGGACGTCTCTTCGATGATATGTACGATTTCGAGGACGAGCTGCTCGACGAGGTGCGCCGCTATTACGCCAACATCGTGGGCAAGTACGGAACGCAGGTCAACGAGCTCCTCGACAAGGCCGACACGCTCGACATCAAGATGATTTGTCCGCTGCATGGCCCCATCATCAGGGACAACATCGATCTGATTAAATCCAAGTATCGCAGCTGGGCGAGCTACGAGCCCGAGGATGAGGGCGTTGTCATTGCCTACGCCTCGGTCTACGGGGGCACGCGCGATGTGGCCGAGAAGCTCGCCTTCAAGCTGAGCGATGCGGGCATTCACGACCTGGCCCTCTACGACCTGTCCGTGACCGATCCGAGCTACGTGCTGGCCGACGCCTTCCGCGCGAGCAACATCGTGCTGGCCTCCGTCACCTACAACGCGGACGTGTTTCCCAAGATGAAGGAGCTTGTCGATTGCTTCGTCGGACATAACCTGCGTCGCCGTCGCTTCTCGTTTATCCAGAACGGCAGCTGGGGTCCCATCGCAGGCAAGAAGATGATGGATGCGGTCGAAGCCATTCCCGAGCACGAGATTGTGGGGGAGCTGTTCACCATCAAGTCGCGCATGACCGACGAACAGGACGGAGAGCTCGACGCTCTCGCGCAAGCCATCGTGGATTCGATTCGCAACCCGGAAGCGCCCATCATGGCCGACGTGCAAAATGTCGCGCCCGAACCCACGCCCATCGTGGGCGCCGTCAAGCCGCAGGCAGCTCCGCCGAGCAAGGAGCCGGTGCGCGCCAAGGGCGATATGCCCATCGCCCCGGGTATGGAGGGCAAAGTGCGACCGCTTGATACGCCTGCGGGCCCTGCCGATGATGACGGCCCTACCACCAAGGTCATCCAGATCTGGCGCTGCACCTTCTGCGGCTATCAGGCCGAGGTGCCCAAGGGGACGGACATGGACACCTTCGTGTGCCCGGTGTGCCTCAAGTCCGGGCCCGGCCAGTTCATCCTCGTGCGCGAGAAGATGGTCCCCATGAAATGAGACAATGTCTCTGAGCAACTGTCCCATTATTTGTAGGTTCGATAAAATGCGGGTTTCTTCTCCCCATATACATACGGGGGTGGTAACCTAACCACATTGTGTTTCTGCTTGAATACAATGATTGTCACCAGCAATCCCAGGAAGGGCGTGGTTATCATGAACAAGCCTCTCGTTTTCACTCTCGGAGCCGCCGTAGGAGCTGTTGCAGCCCTGCTCCTTTCGCCTAACTCTGGCGAGCGCAACCGTGAGATCGTTGCAGACAAGGTCGACTATTACACCGCTCATGGCGAGCAGGTTTTTCAGCAGACGGCCGATACCGTCCGCAACAAGGTCCGTGGCGTCGCAGATGTCGCCACCAACGCCGATGCAGATGACATCCGCGAGAAGATTAACGAGGCCCGCGATCGCATTGCCGAGCAGATCACGCGCAATAGCTCCGTGCCGCAAGACGTTGCCGCCGATGTCTCCGATGTCGCCGCAGATGCGGCAGAGAGCGTTTCCGAGGCCGCAGATACTGCCGCGGATGCAGCAGAGGGTGCTGCCAAGGCCGCTGCGGACGCTGTCAAAAGCAAGTAACGCTTCCGGCGTAACGCCAATCGCATATGCCTTCAACTGACGATGCCCATAAGCTGCACGTCTACGTGCGCAATTCCAAAGGCGAGCTAAAGCGCTTCGGTCGTGTGCGCGCCACCGTCTTTCATCCGAACGAGCCCCGCGTTGTGGGGCTCGTCATCAAACGCCCCGATGCGCTGCTCATGGTCAAGCGCAAGGAGCGCTTCGCCGCCATCGATCGCATCGAGCCCGTCGAAGGCGGCATCAGCGTTGTCGATGCCGCGGATTCCTGGGATACCGAGGCGTGCAAGCGCTTGGGTGTCGATTACGATGCGTGCATCATCTGGGAGTACATGCCCGTGCGCACGGAGTCCGGCCAGGAGATTGGCCTCGTGAGCAACGTGGTATACAGCGGCGACGATTACACGATTGAACACATCGACATATCGGCGAATTCGGCAGATCGTGTGCTGCTGGGAAGCTCGCTCATCCCTCACGAGCAGATCGTCGGGTATCGCGATGGCGCCATCATCGTCAAGGATACCGAGGCAGATGTCGAGGAGACGGGCGGAGCGGCAGCGGCGGCAGGTGTCGCCTGGGCCAAGACCAAGCATGCTGCATCGCAGGGCACGAAGAAAGCCGGCGAGGCCATCAACGAGGGCGCGTACAAAGCCGGCGAGGTGATTGGTGCCGTGCGCGACAAGGCGAGCAAGGCCGCCGAGGAGCATGAGGCCAAAAAGCGTGAGGCCCAGGAGCGTGGGGAGTACGTTGGCGTCGACAAGGCGGCAAACCTTCTTGGCAAGCAACTTGGCCGCGCATCGGGCATGTTCAAGAGCTTCAAGGAGGAGTTCGACAAGGCCTCCCACGACGACTAAGGGGCTGCCATGGCACGACGCAGAGCATACAGAAACCATGGTGCATCGCGCAGGTCGGGCGTAGGTCCCATCGGCACTATCGATATCCTTGCCCGTGGGTACGCGTTTTGCGATACCGACGAGGGCAGCTTCTTCATCCCCAAATCCGGGCTCGGAGGCGCCATGCCCGGCGACAAGGTCGAAGTGCGCGTGAGCTCGCGTGACGTGCCGCATGGCGCAAAGCGTACGGCCCGGGTGGTGCGCGTGGTGAGCCGCGCGACCGAATACCTCATCGGCACGCTCGAGATCAACGACCCGCTCGCCGTGGTCGTCGCCCAAGACCCGCGTGTGCGCCACGATCTCTTTATCACGGACGGTCGTCTGGAGGGTGCCCAGGACGGGGACGTCGTGCTCGCGCGCATCACGAGCTATCCCGATCGTCATCAGCCCATGCAAGGCTACATCGTCGAAGTGCTCGGCGCGGCGGATGCTCCGGGCATGGACGTCGACATCATCATCCATAACCTTGACTTGCCCACGAAGTTTAGCCCCCAGGCGCTCGAGCAAGCCGAGTCGATCGAAGTCGACGTGGAGGCAGCCCTTGCCGAGCACGGCAGGCATGACCTGCGCATGCGTGACATCTTCACCATCGATCCGGCAGATGCCAAGGACTTCGACGATGCGATCTCGCTCGACGAGGTCGATGGCATGCTGCGCCTTGGCGTGCACATCGCCGATGTCTCGCATTATGTGGATTGGGACGATCATATCGACATATGTGCACGCGACCGTGCGACGAGCGTCTACCTGGTCGATCGCGTGCTTCCCATGCTGCCCGAGAAACTCAGCAACGACGTGTGCTCGCTCAGGCCGGGTACCGATCGCCTGACCATGACCTGCGACATGTACCTTGACCAGGCAGGTACGGTCAAACGATACGAGATTTACCCGAGCGTCATCTGCAGCAAGCGGCGCTTTAACTATGACGAGGTGCAGGAAATTCTCGATGGCCTGCGTGATGACCCCTACGCTCCCAAACTCAAACGTTTCGATGCGCTTGCAAAGCAGCTGCTTGCCCTGCGCATCGAGCGCGGGGCCATCGACTTCGAGACGGTCGAAGCCAAGCCAAAGCTTGACGAGCGCGGCATGGTGACGCATGTCGAGTTGCGTCACAAGACCGAGGCGACCTCGATGATCGAGGAAGCGATGATTCTCGCCAACGAGACCGTTGCGCGTCATGCGCACAGCAACCACATCCCCTTCGTGTATCGCGTGCACGAGCCACCGAAGGCAGCGGCGCTCGAGTCGCTGCTCATCCCGCTGCGCGAGCTCGGTTACAACGTCTCGGAGTTGGCCACGGGCAATCCCATGGCCTTCCAGGATGTGCTCGACGAGGCGCGCGGCACGCGCGAGGAGCCGCTCGTGAATCACCTTGTGCTTCGTGCGATGGAGCGAGCTTTCTACAGCACCGAGCCCATCGGTCACTTTGGCCTTGCTTCCACGTTCTACTGTCATTTTACGAGTCCCATCAGGCGCTATCCCGACCTCATGGTGCATCGTTTGCTCAAGGACCCGCATGCCATGGAGACCCACCTGCAGTGGCTTGCAAAGCATTCCTCGAAGATGGAGCGCATCGCCGAACAAGCCGAGCGCGATAGCGTCGAGCTCAAGCTCTGCGAGTATCTTGCCGAGCATGTCGGCGAGGTCTTCACGGGAACGATCTCGGGCGTTGTGCCACGCGGCCTGCACGTGCGTCTCGAAAACACGCTCGAGGGCTTCGTGCGCTTCGATTATCTGCATGGTGAATACCACGAGTTTGACCCGCTCACGCAGACGCTCGTTGGCGAGGAGACGGGGCGCACCTATCGTATCGGCCAGCAATTGCGCGTGCGCGTCGAGGAAGTCGACCCGCGTGAGCGCAGCGTGTCGTTCTCGATTGCGTGAACGACTGCGACGTGTGAAGGGGGCGGGGGTGACAGCGGGGACGGGGGTTCTGTCACGTCCATGGACGTGACAGAACCCCC